>CAZKTF010000030.1:0-21602 GCA_964555565.1 uncultured Planctomycetota bacterium
AATCACGCCGCGGAATCACGCAGTCGGACGCCGAACTGCGGAAGTTGGGCTAGCCGTCGCCGAGCTTCAGCCGGCAGCACCTCTTCCACTTCTTGCCGGAGCCGCAGGGGCAGGGGTCGTTGGGGGAGATCTTCGGGGCCTCGCGGCGGTAGGGGGTCCCCTTCGGCGCCCCCTCGCCGCGGGCGAAGGGGGCGCGGAGTGCCCGGGCGAAGGCCGAAAGTCCCCGGGCCCCGGCGACGCGGCCCTGCCTCCCGAGCATCCCGAGGTAGGACGCGACCACGTCCGGCGCCGCCTCGCGCATCCAGGGCTCCAGCGCGAGCCCCGCCACGCGCCCGAGGAGGCCCGCGCGGACCTCCTTCTCCCCGATCTGCGTCGGCTCGCACCCCTCCTCGCAGGCCCCGCCGAGGAACTCCGCCAGCAGGTCCTGGGCGGCCGCGCGCACCTTCGGAGGGAAGGGCGTCGCCTCCGGGGACCCCGCGAACTCCGCGGCCCAGGATTCGATCCGGTCGTCGAAGGGCTTCTCCATCCCCGGAGGCTACCCGATCCGCCCCAGGACCGCCCGGGCCGTCGCCAGCGCGTCGCGGCAGCAGAGGTTCATGGAGACGCCGCGGTAGGAGTTCCCGGTGAGGTGGAGGCCCGGGAGGGGCGCCAGGGCCTCCTCCACGGCGCGGAGGCGCTCCCCGTGGCCCACCCGGTACTGCGGGATCCCGTGGGCGTGGCGGTACACGCGCGCGGAGACCGGCTCCTCCGTCACCCCCATCGTCCGCCGCAGGTCCTCGCGCACCAGCGCGAGGAGGTCCGGGTCGGAGAGGTCCACGAGGTCCGGCGCCCGCGCCCCGCCCGCCATGGCGCGGAGGTGGACCATGCCCGCCGGCGCGCGCCCCTCGAAGATGGTCGAGTCCCAGAGGACGCCCAGGACCCGCGGCCCCTCGCCCGCGGGGACGAGGAACCCGAAGCCCTCGCGGGCGCGGGGCGCGGCGGCCTCCGGGTACAGGAGGCTCACGACGGCCACGGGGGCTCCGCGGATCTCCCCGAGCGGCGCCGCCGCCCGGGGGGCGAGCGGGGCGAGCAGCGCCGCGGCCTCGAAGGCGGGGACCGCGAGGACCACGGCGTCCGCGTCGATCGCCTCCCCCGCGGAGGTCCGGAGGCACCAGCCGTCCCCGCGGCGGGAGAGCGCCGTCGCCCGCGCCGCGGTCCTCACCGCCGGCCCGAGCCGCGCCGCCAGCGCGTCGGTGAGGACCTGCATCCCCCCGTCGAAGGTGTGGAGCACCCCGCCCGGACCCGCGGGCCCGCCCCCGTCCTTGCCGCTCCGCGCCGCCTCCCGCCGCTTCGCCCGGAGCGCCCGGAAGAGGCTCCCGTGCTCCCTCTCCATGGCCCACATCGCGGGGAAGGCGCTCCGGAGACTCAGCGTCCGGGCGTCCCCGGCGAAGACCCCGGCCACCATGGCGTCCACGAGGACCGCGGCCGCCTCGCGCCCGATCCGCCGCGCGGCGAAGTCGAAGACCGTCTCGTCGCCGGCCCGCGGGCCGCGGGCGAAGGGCTCGAGGAGGACCCGGAGGCGCCCGGGGACCGAGAGGAGGGGCGAGAGGAGGAGCGCCCCGGGCCCCGAGGGGATCGCGTGCAGCGCCCCGCGCCGCCAGAGGAACCGCCGCGCCGCCGCGTCGGAGCACCTCCGGAGCCTCCCCGTCAGGCCGAGCGCGCGGGCGAGGTCCAGCGTCTCCGGGACGTTGTCGAGGAAGCCGTTGGGGCCGTGCTCCCGCACGCAGCCGCCGTCGGTGTCCGTGCGGACGTTCCCGCCGGCCCGGTCCCGCCCCTCGAGGAGGACGACCTCCGGCGGCCGGTCCGGCCGCAGCGTCCGAAGGTGGAACGCCGTGGCGAGCCCCGAGATCCCGCCGCCGACGACGACGACCCGCGGGGTCACGCGCGCGACCCGCGGAGCGCCTCCTCCACGAGGTCGGCGAGGGCCCCGATGAACAGCGGGTCCTCGTTCAGCGCCGGGACGCGGACGAACTCCGCGATCCCCGCCTCCCGCGCGATCCCGCCGAAGAGCTTCTCGATCTCGTAGAGCGTCTCGATGTGGTCGGAGACGAAGGAGACCGGCACGGCCACGATGGCCCGGCACCCCTCGCGCGCGAGCGCCCGGATGACGTCGCGGGTGTCCGGGCCGATCCAGCGCACCGGCCCGGCCCGGCTCTGGAACGAGAGCCGCCAGGGGTTCGGGAGGGCGAGCCGCCCGAGGACCGCGGCCACGGTCTCCCGCACCTGGTCGAGGTAGGGGTCGCCGTCGTCGATGAAGTGCCGCGGGAGCCCGTGTGCGGAGAAGAGGAGGACCGCGCGGTCGCGGTCCGCCGCCGGGACCCGCTCCCGCGCCCGGCGCACGGTCCCCGCGAGCGCGTCCAGGTAGCCCGGGTGGAGGTGCCAGGAGCGCACCGCGGGGAGCCAGCGGAGCCCGTCGCCGGCGCCCGCGCCGAGCGCGCGCTCGAGGTCCCTGAGGGAGGAGCCCGTGGTGGCCGTGGAGTAGTGCGGGTAGAGCGTGAGCGCGAGCGCCCGGCGGACCCCGGCCCGGCGGAGGGAGCGGACCGCGTCGGCGGCGCGCGGCCTGGCGTAGCGCATCGCCGGGAGCACCCGCGCGCGGACCCCGCGCCGGGCGAGCTCCGCCTCGAGCGCGCGGGCCTGGCCCACGGTGGTCGCCAGCAGCGGCGACCGCCCGCCGATCCCCGCGTAGTTGCGCGTCACGGCCGCGATCCGGGCCCGGACGATCGCCCGCGCCAGCAGCGGCTGGAGGAAGGGGAACGGGGAGAGCCGGATGATCTCGCGGTCGGAGAACAGCTCCAGGAGGAAGGGCCGGATGAGGCCGGGGCTCCAGGGCCCCCCGAGGTTCAGAAGGGCGACGCCCAGGTCCGCGGCTCCCGTCGTCGCGAGGATGGTCGCGCTCACACGGTCCTCGAGAACACCGGGGCGTCGCCCCGCTTCGTCTTCAGGTAGCGGTCGAACACCATGCAGAGGTTGCGGACGAAGAGCGTCCCCACGGGCGTCACCTCGATCGCCCCCGGGGTGGTGCGGACGAAGCCCGCCTCCTCCGGCCCGCCCGGGGCGCGGAGCTCCGCCAGCTCCGCCGCGAAGGTCTCCGCGAAGGGGCGCCCGAACCGGCGTTCCCAGTCGGGGACCGAGAGGTGGAAGTTGCACATGAGCGCGAGGATCACGGCGCGCCGCCGCTGGTCGTCCTCGTCGAGCGCGTAGCCGCGGTGGACCGGGAGCCGGCCCGCGTCGAGGTGGTCGTAGTAGACCGGGAGCCGCTTGTGGTTCTGGACGAAGGCCCCGCCCACCTCGCCGATGGAGGACATCCCGAAGCCCACCATGTCCGGGGCGGGCCGCGTGGTGTACCCCATGAAGTTGCGGTGGAGCGTGCGCCCGGCGGCCGCCCGCGCGAGCTCGTCGTCCGGGAGCGCGAAGTGGTCCATCCCGATGGGGCGGTACCCGGCCGCGAGGAAGGCCTCCCGGGCGAGGCCGTAGAGGCGGAGCTTCACCGCCGGCGGGGGGAGCTCCTCGGTGCGGATGAGGCGGAGGTTCCGCTTGAGCCAGGGGACGAAGGCGAAGGAGTAGACCGCGAGCCGGTCGGGGCGGAGCCCCTTCACCGCCTCGATCGTCCGGGCGAAGCCCGCCTCGGTCTGGAGCGGCAGGCCGTAGACCAGGTCGAGGTTCACGGACCGGAAGCCGAGCCGGCGCGCGCTCTCGACGAGGGCGCGGGTCTGCTCGAGGGGCTGGACCCGGTTGATGGCGCGCTGGACCGCGGGGTCCAGGTCCTGGACCCCCATCGAGATCCGGTTGAAGCCCATCTCACGGAGGAGTTCCATCTGGGCCCCGGTCGTGACGCGGGGGTCCACCTCGACGGCGACCTCGGCGTCGGGGGCCACGTCGAAGTGGTCGCGGAACGCGGCGGAGACCGTCCGCATCTCCTCGAGCGTGAGGAAGGTGGGCGTGCCGCCCCCCCAGTGGAGCTGGACCACCCGCCGCCTCTTCCCGAGGAGCGGCGCGACCATCGCGACCTCGCGCACGAGGTAGTCCACGTACCGGTCGGCCACGTCCTGCCGCCGCGTGATGAGGACCGTGCAGGCGCAGAAGGAGCAGCGGGACTCGCAGAACGGCAGGTGGGCGTAGAGGGAGAGGGGGAGGTCCGGCCGCGCGGCCGCGCGCGCCAGCCGCTCCCGGTAGTCCGCCTCGCCGAACCCCTCGTGGAACTCCACCGCCGTCGGGTAGGAGGTGTACCGGGGGCCGGGCCGGTCGTACTTGCGGAGGAGTTCCGCGGTGACGGAGGCGGTGAGGACGTCGCTCACGGCACGACCTCCCCGGCCGCTTCCTCGCAGATGTACTCGCCAACCTCGCGCACCGTCGCGAGCATCGCGGCCACGGCCTCCACGGGGGTCTGGGGCCAGATCCCGTGGCCCAGGTTGAAGACGTAGCCGAGGGCCCCGCCGGCCCGGACCACGCGGGCGGTCTCCTCGCGCAGGGAGGCTTCCGGCGCGAAGAGCGCCGCCGGGGAGAGGTTCCCCTGGAGCGCCACGCCGGGCCCCAGGCGCGCCCAGGCCGCGTCGAGCGGGAGCCGGTGGTCCACGGAGAGGGCGTGCACGCCGGTCGCCGCCGCGTCCTCCAGAAGGTGCTCCCCGCCCCCGAGGTAGAGGACCACGGGCACGCCCGCCGGGCGGACCGCGTCCACGATCCGCCGCACGAAGGGGAGGTCGAACTCCAGCGCCTCCTCCCGGGAGAGGAGGCCCCCCCAGGTGTCGAAGATCTGCACCGCGTCCGCCCCCGCCTCGACCTGGGCGCGGAGGTAGACCGCGGTGGCGTCCGCCAGGCGCGCGAGCAGGAGGCGGAGCGTCTCCGGGTCCTCCCGCGTCATGCGCCGCACCGCCCGGTGATCCCCGTTCCCGCCGCCCCCCTCCACGAGGTAGGCGGCCACGGTGAAGGGGGACCCCGCGAAGCCGAGGAGCGCGATCCCGGGGTCGAGTTCGCGGCGCACGCGGCGGAGCGCCTCCGCCACGAAGGGGACGTCGCGCGCGGGGTCGAGGGACCGGAGCGACTCCACGGCGCGCCGGTCCCGCACGGGGGAGGGGATCACGGGCCCCGGCGCGAAGCGGACCTCGAGGCCCATGCCGATCACCGGGGTGAGGATGTCGGAGAACAGGATCGCCGCGTCCAGGGGGAACCGCCGCACGGGCTGGAGCGTGACCTCCGCCGCCAGCGCCGGGTCGCGCAGCGTCTCGAGGAAGCCGTGGCGCTCCCGGAGTTCCCGGTACTCGGGGAGGTAGCGCCCCGCCTGGCGCATGACCCACGCCGGGACCCGCTCCACGGGCTCCCCGAGGAGGGCGCGCACGAGCAGCGGGCGCGGGAGGCTCACCGGGCGCCCCCGGGGAGCGCCTCGGAGAGGGAGGCCGCGGCCGCCTCCTCCAGCGCCGCGAGCTCCGCCTCCCCGTGGGCGGCCGAGAGGAACCACGCCTCGAACTGGGCCGGGGGGAGGTGGACGCCGCGGCGGAGCATGGCCTGGAAGAAGCGCGCGAAGGCCGCGCGGTCGCAGCGCGCCGCGTCGTCGAAGGAGCGGATCGGCCCCGGCGCGAAGAAGAGCGTGAGGAGCGACCCCGCGCGCTGGACGGAGGACCGGCCCCCGGTCCGCGCGCAGGCCTCGGAGAGCGCCCGCTCCAGGCGGGCGCCCGCGGCCTCGAGCCGGTCGTAGATCGCGGGGTCCCCCTCGAGGACCCGGAGGGTCTCGAGACCGGCGGCCATGGCGAGGGGGTTCCCGGCCAGCGTCCCGGCCTGGTAGACCGGGCCCTCCGGCGCGACCCTCTCCATGAGGGAACGCGGCCCGCCGTAGGCCCCCACGGGGAGCCCGCCGCCGATGACCTTCCCGAGGGCGGTGAGGTCCGGCCGCACCCCGAAGAGCCCCTGCGCCCCGTGGAGCCCCACGCGGAAGCCGGTGATCACCTCGTCGAACAGGAGCAGCGCCCCGTGCCGGTCAGAGAGGTCGCGCAGCGCCCGGAGGAACCCCGGCCCCGGCGGGACGACCCCCATGTTGCCGGCCACGGGCTCCACGACGACCGCCGCCACCCGCCCCGCGTTCCCCCGGAGGAGGCGCTCCACGTCCTCCGCGTCGTTGTAGCGGGCCACGAGCGTGTCCGCGGCCGCCGCCGCCGGGACCCCGGGGCTCGAGGGCACCCCCGCCGTGGCGGCCCCGGAGCCCGCGTCCACGAGGAAGGGGTCGGCGTGGCCGTGGTAGCCCCCGGCGAACTTGATCACCCGGTCCCGCCCGGTGGCGGCCCGCGCGAGCCGGAGCGCGCTCATCAGGGCCTCGGTCCCCGAGCAGGTGAAGCGGACCATCTCGACCGAGGGGAGGAGACGGGTGATCGTCTCGGCCAGGTCCACCTCGGCCGGGCAGGGCATCCCGAAGGAGGTCCCGCGCCCCGCGGCGCGCCGCACCGCCTCCACGACCCGCGGGTGGGCGTGGCCGAGGATCATCGGGCCCCAGGACCCGACGCAGTCGAGGTACCGCTTCCCCTCCACGGAGACGACCCACGCCCCCTCGGCCCGCTCGACGAAGACGGGCGTCCCCCCCACCGCGCGGAAGGCCCTCACGGGGGAATCGACGCCGCCCGGGAGGACGCGGCGCGCTCGGTCGAACAGGCCCCTGCTGTCCACGGGTCGGTCCGCGTGCCGCGCGCTAGGCGAGCAGCGCCGCGGCCTCCTTCGCGTGGTAGGTGACCACGAGGTCGGCCCCGGCGCGCCGGATGGAGGTGAGCACCTCCATCATCGCGCGCTCCCCGTCCAGCCAGCCCCGCTGCGCCGCGGCCTTCAGCATGGCGTACTCGCCCGAGACGTTGTAGGCCGCCACGGGGAGCGCGGTCGCCTCGCGGATCCGGCGGACCACGTCCAGGCAGGAGAGCGCGGGCTTGACGAGGATGACGTCCGCGCCCTCGGCCTCGTCCAGGGCCGCCTCGCGGAGCGCCTCCCGCGCGTTGGCCGGGTCCATCTGGTAGCCGCGCCGGTCCCCCGAGCGCGGGGTGGACCCCGCGGCCTCGCGGAAGGGGCCGTAGAAGGCGGAGGCGTACTTCACGGCGTAGGACACGATGGCCGTGTCGGTGAACCCCTCGGCGTCGAGCGCCGTGCGGACCGCCCGCACGCGCCCGTCCATCATGTCGCTCGGGGCGACGGCGTCGGCGCCGGCCCGCGCGCAGGCCACCGCCGCCCGCGCGAGGAGCGGGAGCGTCGCGTCGTTGAGGACCTCGCCCCGCTCGTCGAGGACCCCGCAGTGCCCGTGATCGGTGTACTCGCAGAGGCAGACGTCGGCCCAGACGCAGAGGTCCGGCTCCTCGGCCTTGAGCAGCCGGATCGCCCGGGGGACCGGTCCCTCGGGGTCGGCGGCCCCGCTCCCCTTCGCGTCCTTCGCGGCCGGGACCCCGAAGAGGATGACCGAGCGAACGCCGTGGTTGAGGAGGGCGCGGGCCTCCCGGAGGACCTGGTCGGGGGAGAGCCGATCGACGCCCGGCATGGACTCCACGGGCCGGCGCACCCCCTCGCCCGGGACGACGAACATGGGGGCCACGAGGCACTCCGGCACGAGGCGCGTCTCGCGGACCATGGTGCGGATCGCCTCGGTGCGGCGCAGGCGGCGGGGACGGGAGACGAGCACGCCCTTCCCCTCCGCCGCGGCGGGGGCCGCGGAGGGGGCCCGCGCGGGACCGAGACCCGCGAGCGCCGCGGCCACGTCCTCGGGCGCGGGGGACGCCGCCGTGGCGGCCACGACCAGCCCGAGGCGCCCCATCGCCTCGGCGGTCGTCCGGCCGAGGGCCAGGAGCGGCGGGAGGGGACCCTTCGCCGCCCCGCGGTGGGCCGCGAGGACCTCGGCCGCCGAGGGGGAGGCCACGAGCGCGGCGTCCGCGCCGGAGGCGGCGAGCCCGGCCACCTGCGCCGCGGCGTCCTCTGCCGGCGAGACCGTGTAGGCCGGGACGATCTCCACGACGGCGCCCCGGGAGCGGAGCCCCTCGGCCAGATCCTCGCGGGCCCGCTCCGAGGCGGGGAGGAGGACGGTTCGGGACTTCACGCGGAGACGCGAGGAGCCGTCGAGCGCGGCGAGGAGGCCCGACGCCCCCGCCCCGTCCTCGGCCTCCACGAGGACCTGGAAGCCGGCCTCGCGCGCGCGGGTCGCCGTCGCGCGCCCGACGGCGATGGCCGGGGGGAGGCCGGCCGGCTTCCCGGCGGCCTGGATCGCGGCGACGACGGCGTCCACGGCGCGCGGGCTCCCGAAGGCGATCACGTGGTAGGACGCGAGCCTGGCGGCCGCCTCGCGCAGCGGCTCCGGGTCGGCCGGGCCCTCGGCGTGGAGCAGCGGAAACCCGAGGGGCTCCACCCCGCGGGCCCGCAGCGCCCCGGCGAGCGTCCCCTCGGCCCCGTCGGGGCCGGTCATCGCGAGGCGCGCCATCAGCGCTCCCCCCCCGGGCCGGCGCGCGGTCCCCCGAGCCCCGCCCGCAGCGCCGGGCTCGCACGCCCGAGGAGGGACTCCGCCAGCGCCCGGCCGAGGCCCTCCGCCTCCGCCGCGGCGCCGTCGGTGAACCCGCGCAGGAGCTCCCGGCCATCGGTGTCGGACACGAACCCGTGCAGGACGAGCCGGCCCCCGTGGCCGGTCGCGCGGGCGAAGGCCCCCGCCGCCAGGTGGCAGCCGGACCCGAGGGCGCGGAGGAAGGCCCGCTCCGCCGTCACCGCCGCGCGGCTCGCGGGGTGGTCGAGGAGGGCGAGGAGGTCGCGCGCCGCGCCGTCCTCCTCCCGGCACTGGACGGCCAGCGCCCCCTGTCCCGGGGCGGGGGGGAACTCCACGGGGTCGAAGGCCTCGCGCACGAGCTCCGTGCGCCCCAGGCGCTCCAGTCCCGCGCGCGCGAGCACCAGGGCCGCCGCGGCGCCGCCGCACAGCTTCTCGATCCGCGTGGGGACGTTCCCGCGGACGGGGACGACCCGGAGGTCCGGGCGCCGGTGGAGCAGCAGGGCGCGGCGGCGCGGGCTGCCCGTGGCGACGGCCGTCCCCGCGGGGAGGCCGGCGAGGCGCGCCGCCGGGTCGAGGGAGAGGAGGCAGTCCGCGGGGTCGGCCCGCTCCGGGACCGCGCCCAGGACGAGCCCCGCGGGCAGCACCGTCTCCAGGTCCTTCAGGCTGTGGACCGCGAGGTCCACCTCGCGCCGCAGTAGGGCCTGCTCGATCTCCCTGACGAAGACGCCCGTCCCCCCGACCTCCGCGAGCGGCCGGTCGGCGACCTCGTCCCCGCGGGTCCGGAGCATGACCAGCTCCACCTCCGCGCGGAGGGGGGGCTCGGCCAGGCGGCGCGCCACCCAGGAGGACTGCCAGAGCGCGAGGTCGCTCCCGCGCGTCCCCAGGAGCAGGCGCCTCAAGGCCGCGCCTCCCCGCCCTCGCCCCCTCCCGCCGGGGGGAGGCCGAAGAGCCTCCGCGCCCACCGCTCCCGCTCCCGGTCGTCCCCGATCTCGCGCAGCGCCCGCATGGCGGGGTCCATCGCGTGGTCGAGGAGCGACCGCGTCAGGGCCTCCAGGTGCTCCCGCTGCCCGGGGGGGAAGTGGCGCAGGCTCCGCTCCACCTCCCGCGCGCGGATCGCCTCCAGGGACCGTCGGAGGTCGGCGATCAGCGGTTCGGCGGCGGCGGCGCGCGGCCCTCCCACCAACCGGGCCAGCGCGTCGTCCACGAGCGCCTCGACCAGGACGACCTCCCTCTCCCGGGCGCTCCGGTTCTCCGCCACGATCCCCTCGATCGCGTCGAGGTCGTGGAGGAAGACCCCCTCCAGGTCCCGCGCCCGCGGGTCCACGTTCCGCGGGACCCCGATGTCCAGGAGGAGGAGGAACCGCCCGGCCCGCGCCTTCGCCGTGGCGCGCAGGTCCTCCAGGCGCACGACCGGTTCCGGCGCGCGCGTCGCGCAGAGCACGAGGTCCATGTCCCCGAGCGCCCCCGGGAGGTCCTCCCAGGGGAGCACCGCCGCCCGCACCTCCGCGGCGAGCGCCGCCGCGCGCGCGGGCGTGCGGTTCGAGACGAAGAACGCCCCGGGGGACTCCCGCGCGAGGACCCGCGCCGCCAGCCCCCCCGCCACCCCGGCCCCGACCACGAGGACGCGGCGCCGCCCGAGGTCGGCGAAGTGGCGGCGGGCGATCTCGAGGGCGGCCGCCGGGACGGAGGTGACGCCGCGCTGGATCCCGGTCTCGGTCCGCGCGCGCGCCGAGAGGCGCAGCGCCGCCGGGACGAGGCGCTCGAGGATCGGTCCCGAGGTGCCCGCGTCCCGCGCCAGGCGGTGGGCCTCCCGGACCTGCCCCGCGATCTCGCTCTCGCCGAGGACCATCGAGTCGAGCCCGCAGGCCACGCGCAGCAGCGAGCGCAGCGCCCCGTGCCCCTCACCGCGGTAGAGCAGCCCCGGGGCGGCGAAGTGCACCGCGGGCCGGGCCCGCGCGAGCCGCTCGGCGAGGACCCCGTCCCCGTCCCCGTTCAGGGGGGCCGCGTAGAGCTCCGTCCGGTTGCAGGTGGAGAGGAGGAGCGCCTCTCCCCAGGCCCGCTCCTCCCGGCCCCGGGCGAGGAACTCGACCGCCTCGCCCGGCGCGAAGGCCGCGGCCTCGCGCACGGCCACGGGGGCCGTGCGGTGGCTGAGGCCCACCAGGCGGATCCGGGCGGCGTCCTCGGTCCCCACGACGCTACCCCGCGAACCGGTGGAAGGTGGGGAAGAGCCTCCCCACGGTGAGGATCGAGGCGAGGAGCACGCCGTAGCCCGCCAGCGAGACCGCCACCACGCGCCATCCCCCCCAGCGCGCCAGAAGCCGCCCCGCGAGCGCCACCCCGTAGACCGCCCAGACCGCGAGCGTGACCATCACCTTGGCGTCGAGGACCGGCGCGTCCGTGGAACGGTGGGCCCAGAGCATCCCGAGCCCCACGCCGACGGTGAGCGCGGCGAAGCCGATCTCCTCCGCCTGCAGCGCCATCCGGGCCAGCGCGTCGAGCGAGGGGACGCGCCGCGAGAAGAGCCCGAGGCGCCCGGCCTTGAGCGCGCCGTACATGGCGAGGAAGAGCACCCCGTAGACCGCCCCCACCGTGAGCTCCCCGAGGGCCAGCGCCGTGGCGCCCGCGTGCCAGGCGAAGAGCGGGTCCGCCAGACGCTCCGAGGGCTTTCCGGGCTCGAGGAGGGCGAGGCTCGCGCAGACCTGGAGGAGGAAGGCGAGCGCCAGGGGGAAGGCCCCGGTGTAGGGGTTGCGGTGGCGCCGCTCCACCCAGAGGTAGGAGGCCGCGACGGCCAGCGCCACGAAGGAGAAGACCTCGAAGACCGTCCCCATGGGGTGGCGCCCGAGGCGGAGCCCGAGCGCCAGGGTGAAGAGGAGGTGCAGCGCGACCGTCGCGTCGAGGAGACGCGGGGCGAAGCGGCGGACCCACGGGGGGTCGCGGAAGAAGAGGACGAGGTAGACCCCGACCAGCCCCCCGTAGAGGACGGGGAGGAGGACGTTCAGGACGGGGAGGATGGTTTCCATCGCGGGGGCCCGAGCCAGCCCATGCTAGCAACGGGGGTGCCCCGCCGGAAGCGGGGCGGGCGGTCCCGGGCCCGATCGGACCGGGGTCCCCCTGCCCCGACCGGGGTCCCCCCCTCCCTCCACGGGGCGGCGACCGGTGGCAGAATGGGGGGCGGACGCAAGTCCACCCCCATCCATGCGTTGCCACGTCGGGTTCGACCAGCCGGGCCTCAGGGAGGCACTCCGCCGGGGGCACGTCGTCGTCCTCGTGGACGTCCTCTCCTTCTCCACGGCCGTCGCCGCCGGGGCCGCGCGGGGCGTGGATTTTTTCCCGGCCGGGAGCGGTCGCCGCGCACAGGCGCTCGCGGCCGCGCCGGGCGCGGGCGTCGTCGCCTCCGTCTCCCGCAAGGACCCCCCCGGCCCGGGCCGCTACTCCCTCTCCCCCCTCTCCTTCGCGGAGGCCCCCGCGGGGCTGACCGTGGCGCTACGCTCCCCCAACGGGGCCCGCCTCGCCGTCGCGGCCCGGGGGGCCCCGGCGCTCCTCGTGGCCGGGCTCGTCAACGCGACGGCCGTGGGGCGCGCGGCGACGGAGGAGGCGCGCAGGCTCGGGCGCGGCGTGACGGTGCTCGCCTGCGGCGAGCGGGCGGCCGGGAGCCACGGGAGGAGGCGGTTCGCCGTCGAGGACTTCCTCGGGGCCGGCGCGGTGGCCGCGGCCGTCGGGCTCCCGCGCACGGGGGAGGCCGAGGTCGCCGTGCGCGCCTTCGAGGCGGTGCGGGGACACCTCGAGGCCGTCCTCCTCGGCAGCGAGAGCGGCGCGGACCTCGTCCGCGCCGGCTTCGCCGAGGACGTCCGGTTCGCCGCGCGGGTGGACTCGATCGCGGCGGTGCCGGAGTTCTCGGGGGGATGCATCCGACGACGGCCCTGAGTCCCGGGCTAGGATCCTCCCCATGGCCGGGACGAAAGGAACGACGCGGAAGCGGCGCGCGAAGGTCGAGCCGCGGTCGCGCGGACTCGCGGCGGAGGAGACGGCGCGGGAGGTCCCGGCAGGGCTCCGCGCGCTCGCCTCGGGCGTCGCGGAGGACGGCGGGACGGTCCTCGCCTCCTACCGGGAGCCCTACGGGGGCAACGGCGTCCTCCTCGCGGCGCTCCCGCTCGACCAGGTCGTCCCCACCCCGTTCCAGCGGGACGCCTCCCCGCCCCACGTGAAGCGCCTCGCCGAGGTGATCGAGAAGACCGGGCGGTTCCTCGACCCCGTGGTCACGGTGCGGGAGCGCGCGCGGCTCTACTGGTGCCCCAACGGGAACCACCGCCTCGAGGCGCTGCGCGCGCTCGGGGCCCGGTCGGTGGTGGCGCTCGTCCTTCCGGACCGCGAGATCGCCTTCCGGATCCTCGCGCTCAACACGGAGAAGGCCCACGGCCTCAAGGACAAGTCCCTCGAGGTGGCGCGGATGGCGGCGGCGCTCGCCGCGGAGCAGCCCCGCCGGAAGGAGAGCGATCTCGCCTTCGAGTTCGAATCCCCCGCCTTCCTCACGCTCGGCCCCGCCTACGCGGAGAAGCCGCGGTTCTCGGGCGGCGCCTACCGCCCGATCCTCCGGAGGCTGGAGGCCTTCCTCGACCTGCCGCTCCCGGCGGCGCAGGAGGAGCGCGTGCGGCGGGCCCGGGCGCTCCTCGTGCTGGACGCCGAGGTGGACCGGGTCGTGGAGGCGCTCCGTGCGCGCGGGATCCGCAACCCCTACCTCCGCCCCTTCGTGGTCTCCCGGATCAACTACCTCCGCTTCGTCAAGGGGGACCCGCCTCCCTTCGACGCGGTCCTGGATCGCCTGCTGCGCGCGGCGAAGAAGTTCGACGCCTCGAAGGTGGAGGCGAAGGACGTCACCGCCGCCGCCGCCCTCGGTCCGCCCGAGGAGGCCGGGTCGTAGCGCGTCCCGGAGGGGGAATCCCCTCCGGAGGCGACGGGCGCTATCATCCCGCCATGGCCGAGGAGTTCGCCCGGCGGCTGCGGGACATCATCGAGGGGGTACGGGCCGAGGCCCGGCACGCGACCGACCGGAGGGTGGCCGACGCGACGGCTGCGAAGGCGCGGCGGCGCCACCTCGAGCGCGTCTGCGCGGAGGAGGCGCGCTCGCTCGTCGAGCAGACGGCGCCCGTGCTTGCGGGGCTCGGTCTGCGCGAGGTCGCCACGCCCGCCGAGTTCCGCGTCGAGCCGATCCGCGGCGCGCGGCCCCCGGAGGCCTTCCCGCCGTGGCTCCGCATCGCCTGCCGCCCGGCGGCCGCGGAGGACATCCGCGTCGCGGTCCTCGAGGTGAACTGGCGCGTGGACGACCCCCGCACGCCGCTCCCCGAGGCGCCGAACACGGTCCGCCTGGTGGTGGACGACGACGGCCCCGCGGCCCGCGCCGAGACGCGGGAGTTCCTGGCGGTGGCCGTCGAGGAGTTCTGCGCCGCGGTCACGCGCTTCGACGCCCTCCCGCGGAAGTAGCCCGCGCCGTCGTAAGGGTCAGACCTCAGGCGTTTGCAACGCTTATCTCCCTTGCAAACGCCTGGGGTCTGACCCCTTGCTCCTCAGCAGGTCTCCGGTAGGATCGGCTCCCCGGCGGCGGGGGGAGGGTCCCATGGCGGGCGCGAAGGCGACGGAGACGCGGAAGGGGATCGGCGACGAGGCGGTCCGGGCGAAGACGGGGAGGACCTGGACGGAGTGGTTCCGCGTCCTCGACCGCGCGGGCGCCGCCCGGATGACGCACGCGCGGATCGCCGCCCACCTCCACGCGGCGGAGAGGCTCCCCGCCTGGTGGGGCCAGATGGTGGCGGTCCGCTACGAGCAGGAGCGCGGGATGCGCTCGCCGAGCCAGACCTGCGCGGGGGACTTCGCCGCGAGCGGGAGCCGCGTCCTCGCCGTACCGCTCGCCGCCGCCTGGAAGGCCTGGAGCGAGGAGTCGGAGCGCCGCCGGTGGCTCCCCGACGCGCCGCTCGTGGTCACCACGGCCACGGCGCGGAAGTCCCTCCGGGCGCGCTGGGGGGACACGAAGGGGCGCGTGGCCGTGAACTTCTACGCGAAGGGCGCGGGCCGCAGCCAGGTGGCCGTCGATCACAAGGGACTGGCCGACGCGGCGGAGTCCGCGCGGTTCAAGGCCTACTGGGCCGAGGCGCTCGACCGCCTGCGCGCTCGCGTCGAGGGGTGAGGAGGAGGATTCCCCATGCACGCCGATCGCCCGTCGCGACTTTCCCCTGTCCTGGCCGTCCTCGCCGCGGCCGCCCTCGCCGCCGCGGGCTGCGCCTCCGCGGGGGGGGGACGTCGGGGCCC
This sequence comes from uncultured Planctomycetota bacterium, assembly GCA_964555565.1. Taxonomy (GTDB): domain Bacteria; phylum Planctomycetota; class JAJSAM01; order JAJSAM01; family JAKLKS01; genus CAZKTF01. The sequence continues at coordinate 14,825 of CAZKTF010000030.1, forward strand.
CGACTTCGCGGGCGAGGAGCGCTCCGCCCCGGCCTTCGAGAGGATCCGCGGCCTCGCCGGGAAATGGAGCGGCGAGATCTCGATGGGCGAGGAGAAGCACCCCGCCGAGGTCGAGTACCGCGTCACCGCCGCCGGGAGCGCCGTCGAGGAGGTCCTGTTCCGCGGCACCCCGAACGAGATGGTCACCATGTACTACCGCGACGGCCCGCGGCTCCTCCTCACCCACTACTGCGCGGCCGGGAACCAGCCGACGATGGTCCTCGCGCCCGGGGACGACGGCAACCTGCTGCACTTCGACTTCGTGCGCGCGACCAACTTCCGTTCCCCCGCGGACGGCCACATGCACGAGGCCGACTTTGACCTCTCGGTCCCGGACCGGGTGCGGGCCACCTGGACCTACTACGAGGAGGGGAAGGCCGGGCACGCCGCGACCATCGAGATGCGGCGGGTGAAGTAGGCCGGGGGTCTGACCTCGCGCGCTCACGACGTGGCGCCCTTGCGTTGATCTGCGCAGCGCGCGGGGTCTGACCCCGCCGTCGTAAGGGTCTGACCTCATTCGCCTGGCCTAGGCCAGGCGAATGGGGTCTGACCCCTTGCTCCGCCCGGAGGGCCGGGTACCGTGGGGACCCCGTGAAGTCCCACCTCCAGGTCCGCGACGTCGTCAAGCGGTACGGCAACGTCACCGTGCTCGACGGGGCCACCGCCGCCTTCGGGGAGCGGATGAAGGTGGGCGTCGTCGGCCGCAACGGTGCCGGGAAGTCCACGCTCTGCCGCATCCTCGCCGGTCAAGAGGAGCCGGACGAGGGGGAGGTCGTCCGCAAGCGCGGCCTCCGGCTCGGCGTCCTCGAGCAGCACGACCCCTGGGAGCCCGGCGAGGGGGTGATGGCGTTCCTCCGGCGCCGGACCGGGCTCGAGGAATGGACCTGCGGCCGGGCGGCAGCCCGCTTCGCGCTGAAGGGCCCGTCGCTCGAGGCCCCCGTGGACTCCCTCCCCGGCGGCTTCCGGACGCGCGTGAAGCTCGCCTCCATGATCGCCGCCGCGCCCGACTTCCTCGTCCTGGACGAGCCCACGAACTTCCTCGACCTCTCGACGCTCCTCCTCCTCCAGGAGTTCCTCCGGGGGTTCCGCGGGGGGGCGCTCATCGTTTCCCACGACCGGGAGTTCCTCCTCAGGACCTGCGACCACACGCTGGAGGTGGAGCGCGGACGGCTGACGCTCTTCCCGGGGGATCTCGAGGCGTGGCTCGATCACCGGGAGAAGGCCCTGGCGCTGGCGCAGCGGACCAACGCGGCCGTGGCGGCGAAGCGCGCGCAGCTCCAGGAGTTCATCGACCGCTTCGGGGCGAAGAACACGAAGGCGTCCCAGGCGAAGTCGAAGGAGAAGGAGATGGCGCGGCTCCATTCCATCCGGATCGAGCACCCGCTCCCCACCGCCCGCATCCGCATCCCCGCCGCGGAGACCCGCCGGGGCAACGCCTTCGTGCTCGAGGACCTCGCGATCGGCTACCCGGGGAAACGGGTGGCGGCGGGGATCGACCTCACCATCGAGAGGGGGGCGCGGGTCGCCGTCGTGGGCGACAACGGGCAGGGGAAGACGACGCTCCTCAGGACCCTCGCCGGGGACCTGCATCCTCTCGGGGGGAAGGCGCGCCGCGGCCACGGGGTCGAGACCGCCTACTACGCCCAGCACGTCTACGAGAGCCTCGACTCCTCCGACACCGTCCTCTCCCACCTCGAGCGCGGCGCCCCCCTCGGCCAGACGCGGCAGGACGCGCTGGACATGGCGGGCTCCTTCCTGTTCTCCGGCGACATGGTGCACCGCCCCGTCGCGGTCCTGAGCGGCGGGGAGAGGGCGCGGCTCTGCCTCGCGGGGCTCCTCCTCCGGGGGAGATCGGTGCTCCTCCTGGACGAGCCCACGAACCACCTCGACTTCCCCACCGTGGAGGCGCTCGGCGAGGCGCTCCGCCGCTTCGACGGCACCGTCGTCCTCATCAGCCACGACCGCACCTTCGTGAGCATGGTGGAGCCGGAGATCCTCGAGGTGGACGGCGGCCGTGTCCGCCGCCGCGCCGGGGAGTACGGGGACTACGTGGAGGAGCTCGAGCGGCGGGTGCGGGGGTCCCTGGGGGCGCCCTCCGGGGCGGCACCCGGGCCGCGCCGCGGCGACGGCACGGACTCGGGCTACGCCGAGGGGAAGAGGCTCCGCGCGGCGCGGGCGAAGGCGCAGTCGGACCTGAGGAAGGCCGAGGAGCGTCTCGCCGCGATCGAGGAGGAGAGGGAGGCGGCCCGGAGCGCGGTGGAGGAGCGGCCGGTGGAGCCCGGGGTCTACAGCCGGCTCCACGACGCGGAGGAGGCGCTGCTGCGTGCCGAGGAGACCTGGCTCTCCGCGCAGGTGCGCCTCGAGGAGCTGGGCGGCGAGCCCAGGAGCCCCTGACGCTCGACGCCTACTCCAGCGACTCGAGGGCCTCCAGCGTGGGCATCTCGAAGTGCTTCCCCGTCTCGATCCGGCGGATGAGCATGCTCGACTTGGCCCGCGCCTTGCGCCAGCACTCCGCCGGCTCCACGGGGCACTCGCGGGCGACGAGCGCCGCGAGGTGCATCCACCAGGCCCCCTCCACGAGGAAGGGGAGCTCCTGGTCGAGGAGGCTCGAGCCGCCGGCGCGCTCGACGCGGTAGGCCTGGCTCATGAAGACCACGCCGTGGAGGTAGAGGCGCTCGAACCGGGCCTGCCTCCGGACGGGCTCCGCGACGAGCGGTTCGGCGCCGGCCAGCCCCTCGAGCGCGACCACGCCCCCGGGTCCCTGGGGTCCCCGCGCGGCGGCGGCGGGGAGCCTCGCCACGGGCATCCTCATCCGCGGCGTCCGCACCGCCACCGGGTCCCCCTCCGGGGAGGACGGGACCCGGACCCGGAAGGAGCGCAGGTCCGGGAGCGGGTCGAAGGAGGGCTCCCTCCGCGCGCGCAGGTGGACCGCGGCCACGTCGGGGATGCCGCCCAGCGCGGCCAGCTCCGCCAGGGCCTCGTCCACCGAACCCAGGGTGGCCACGCTCCCGCGCTTGATGTCGTCCGTGTAGCAGAGGACCAGGAGGCGCAGCGTCGCCACGAGCTCCAGGTCCGCCGGCAGCCGGTCGCGGCGGAAGATCTCGAGCGTCTCGCGGCAGAGCCACGACGCCTTGATCGGCTGGCCCGCCCCGATGCAGCGGAGCTGCATCGCCTCGGCGAGGTTCCCGCGCACGTCGGCGGGGGTGAAGGCGGGGCGCGGCGGCAGCACGGCGGCGGCGGCGGCTGGGGACATGGAGACCTCCCGGGGCTAGAGCAGGGACCAGACGACCAGGGCGGCCGCGACCGAGCCCGCGGCGGCGCCCCCGTAGCAGACCACGGCAATCAGCTCGCGGAGGTGCTTCAGCTGGAGGCCGTCGTAGAGCGTGTAGCGGAAGCGGTGGGCCCAGTGGAACAGCGAGAGCGCGACGAGGACGGTGAGGTAGACGCGGACGAGCGGGTGGCCGACCAGCGCGAGGAGGCCCTCGCGGGAACGGAGCCGGACGGCCCCCGCGGGCGCGGCCACCCAGAGGAGGACGGCGTGGGCGGGGAGGAGGAGCGCGGCGAGCATCCCGCCGCTGCTGAACAGCCCCCAGAAGAACGGTTCCCGCGACCTCCCCATGGTCACCCCAGGAGCCCCCAGGCCACGAGCGCCGAGGCGGCGGCCCAGGCGCCGTAGTGCCCGGCGAGGATCGCCCCCGGCGGCACGGGCCTCCCGGCCAGGCGGATCCGGAGGGCGCGCGGCGCCAGGTTGAGCCAGGTGACCGTGTGGAACAGGAGCGCCGCGGAGAGGACCGCGTGCAGCGCGAGCGCGCCCGGGGAGCGGAGCCAGGCCTCGAAGCGCGCCCAGGACTCCACCCCGCCCGTCAGCGCCCGCACCTGGAGGACCGTCAGGACCGCCGCGTAGGCCACGGCCAGGCTCGTCAGTTCCCGCGCGATGAACGCCACGTAGGACCACCTCCCGAGCCACCAGAAGATCGGGGTCCGCTCCCGGTGCCAGCGCGGGTGGAAGGGGGTGTGGCGGGGGTTCACCGCTTCCCCCAGGGGAGGAGGACCGACTTGAACCACTCCACGGTGCTGGTGACCTTCTGCCGCTGGATGGCCCCGGCCGGATCGACGTCCTTCGGGCACACCGCCGAGCACTCCCCCACGAAGGTGCAGGCCCAGATCCCGTCGTGGCGGGAGACGATCTCCCGGCGTTCCGCGGCTCCCTGGTCGCGCGAGTCCGCGTTGTAGCGCTGCGCGAGCGCGATGGCGGCGGGCCCGAGGAACTCGGGCTCGAGCGGGACGATGGGACAGGCCGCGTAGCAGAGCAGGCAGTTGATGCACATCGATTCCTGCTTGTACATGGAGAGCTCCGCCGGCGTCTGGAGGTACTCCCCCTCCGCGAGCGGCTTCTCGTCCTCGCGGACGATCCAGGGCTTCACCTTCTTGAGCTTCTCGAGGAAGCCCGAGACGTCCACCACGAGGTCGCGGATGACCGGGAAGCCCCGCAGCGGCGCCACGCGGATGGGGCCCGGGAGGTGGTGCTCCAGGTAGCTGGCGCAGGTGAGCACCGGCTCCCCGTTCACCATCATCCCGCAGGAGCCGCACACCCCCATCCGGCAGGACCACCGGAAGGAGAGCGTCGGGTCGAGCCGCTCCTTCACGTGGTTGAGGCCGTCGAGGACCGTCCACTCGCGCCGCAGCGGCACCTCGTAGGCCTGCCAGGTCGGCGTCTCCTCGACCTCCGGCCTGTAGCGGTGCACCTCGAGCAGCACGGTCCCGGCCATCGGCCCTACCTCCCGTACACCCTCTCCCCCGGCGGCCACCTCGTGACCGTCACGGGGAGGTACTCGATCGTCGGAGGCCCGCCGTCGCCGGCGCGCCGCGCCAGCGAGTGCGCGAGGAACCGGGCGTCGTCCCTCTTCGGGTGGTCCGTCCGCTGGTGCGCCCCCCGCGACTCGGTCCGCGCGAGGGCCGCGTGCACGATGGTCTCGGCCACGTCGAGCATGTAGGCGAACTCCAGCACCGCCGTCAGCTGCGTGTTGAAGGTGAGGCTCGTGTCTTCGGCGGCGAGGCCGCGCGCGCGCTCCTTGAGGGCGGCGATCACGGCGGCCGAGGCGCGCAGCGACACCTCCTCGCGGTAGATCCCGCAGCCGGCCTCCATCGCCCGCTGCATCTCGGCCCGGAGGTCTACGAGCCGCTCCTTCCCCCGGCGCCCCCCCAGGACCTCGCCCAGGAGGCGGCGCTCCTCGTCGGCGCCCTGGGCGAGGGCGGCGGGCCCCGGCGCCGGCGCGGAACGCGCGTACTCGGCGGCCGCGAGCCCCGCGCGGGCGCCGAAGACGAGGATCTCCGTGAGGGAGTTGGACCCCAGGCGGTTCGCGCCGTTGATGCTCACGCAGGCGGCCTCGCCCGCGGCGAAGAGCCCCGGGAGCGGGGTCGCCCCCCGGAGGTCGGTGTGGACCCCGCCCATCATGTAGTGGACGACGGGGCGCACGGGGACGAGCTCCCGCACCGGGTCGATGCGCTCGTACTTCAGGCAGAGCTCCCGCACGAAGGGGAGCTTCTGGTCGATGACCTTCTCCCCCAGGTGGCGGACGTCGAGGTGCACCACGGGCCCGTAGGGGCCCTCGACGGCGCGGCCCTTCTCCACCTCCTTCACGAAGGCCTGCGAGAGCCGGTCGCGGGGACCGAGCTCCATGGAGCGGAGTACCGGCTTCGTCTGCGGCTTCCCCAGGTCGTAGTCCTGGAGGTAGCGGTAGCCGTCCTTGTTGAGGAGGTACCCGCCCTCGGAGCGCGCGGCCTCCGTGATGAGGATCCCCGTGAAGGGGAGCCCCGTCGGGTGGTACTGGACGAACTCCATGTCCTTCAGGGGCACGCCGACGCGGTAGGCGAGCGACATCCCGTCGCCGTTCTTGATGGCGGCGTTCGTCGTGTAGGGGAACACCTTCCCGCAGCCGCCCGTGCAGAGGATCGTCGCCCGGGCGAGGATCGTCCGCACGCGCCCCGTCGCGATCTCGATCGCGGTCACCCCCACGCAGCGGCCCTCGTCCACGAGGAGCCGCGTGGCGAACCACTCGTCGTGGCGCACGATGGGGGCGTACTTGAGCGAGGTCTGGAAGAGGGTGTGGAGGAGGTGGAAGCCGGTCTTGTCGGCGGCGTACCAGGTCCGCTCGATCTTCATCCCCCCGAAGGAGCGGACCGCGATGTGCCCGTCGGGCTCGCGGTTCCAGGGACATCCCCAGTGCTCCAGGCGGAGGAGCTCCTGGGGCGCCTCGCGGACGAACGCCTCGACGGCGTCCTGGTCGGGGATCCAGTCCCCGCCGCTGATGGTGTCGTAGGCGTGGGCGTCGAAGCTGTCCTCCGGCTTGATGACCCCGGCCGCCCCGCCCTCCGCGGCCACGGTGTGGCTCCGCATCGGGTAGACCTTGGACACCACCGCCACGCGGAGGCGCGGGTCGCTCTCGGCCACCGCGATGGCGGCCCGGAGGCCCGCCCCGCCGCCCCCGACGAGCAGGACGTCGTGTGTTTTTGATGCTACGGCGGCCACCGAGTCCACGGGCGCCTCCGAGGACCACGGGCCGCGCCGGTCCTCGCGCGCGGCACCTCCCAGTGTCCGATGGTAGCCCGCGCGGAGCCCCCGATTCAACGGCGAGCCGACCTACCTGCCGCCCTGCCGCCGCCTCCGGAGCCTCTTCCAGAACTCGTCCCGAGAGCGGGGCGCGCCCGCGGCCGGAAACGCGCCGGGGTGGCTCCGGCC
>CAZKTF010000031.1:0-21045 GCA_964555565.1 uncultured Planctomycetota bacterium
CGCAACCGCCGTCGCTCGTGGACCTCTTCTCGGAGGCCTTCGACACCGAGATCGTGTTCGCAGGGGACGCGTCCCTCGCCCGGGACCTGGGCGGCGCCATGGAGACGGGCCTCCGGGTGCTCTCGGTCACGATGTCGGGAGGTCCCCGCCGAGGCCAACCCGGCGCGCCGCCCGCGGGGAAGGACGCGGCGGCCCGGGCCGCCGGGCTCGCCGACGCGATGGAGAAGGTCCGGACCCCCTCCTTCGTCCTCGCCGCGCGCGTCCGCTCCGAGGAGAAGTTCAACCGCTTCTTCGACGAGGCCTTCCGGAGCCTGAGGTCGTCCCGGGCGGGTGGCCCCGGCGGACCGGGAGGGGCGCCCGGGAACGACCCCGCCCGACCGGAGGTCTACTCCGAGGTGAAGGTCGGCTCGCGGACTTTCCGCCGCCTGCGCGCGAAGGTCGGGGAGCTGATGCCTCCGCGGCAGCTGGACGAGGCCTTCGCCGAGACGGGTCCCATGGCGGGGGTGCCGGCCGCGGACAGGGCGCGGATGATGCGGGCGCTCTCCGAGATGACCGCGGTCGCCCACCTCGGCTTCCTCGGGGAGTACCTCGTGCTCACGGTCGGGCCGGACGACCGGCTCCTCCGGGCGATCGTGGACCGGCAGGAGGGGCGCGTCCCGTCCAGCCTGGCGGCCGCCGGGAGGTTCCGGATGCTGCGCGAGAGGATGGGGCCGGACACGCTGCTGGCGACCACCGTGGACATGGCGAGGTGGCGCTCGGAGGTGCGGGACCGGATGATCTCCCTCCTCGACGACCTGCTCGCCAACTCCTCCGGCGCCGGGGAGGAGGAGGTCGCCCTGATCTTCCGCACGCTCCGCAGGAGCCTCGGGATGGAGTCCCTCGCCCCCTACGACACGATCCAGGGGATCTGCTGGAGGGACCGGGGGATCCGGGGCGAGGCCGTCGGGACCTTCGCCGCGGGCACGACCCCGCCGGAGGCCCGGGCGACGACGATGCCCGCCCTCGTCCCGGTGGACGCCTACGCCTACCTCACGGTGCCCTCCCCCGGGTTGCCCTCCTTCACCAACGGGATCGAGATCCCCCTCATGGTCCCCCTCTCGATGAACCGGCGCATGGCGGAGTCGTTCCGGGAGTCCGACCCCGACACCGCGAAGGAGTACGAGGCCCGGGCCGCGGCCGCGGACCGGGCGCTCGCGATCTTCCGGGACCGCCTCCCCGCGACCCTCACCGGGGAGACCCTGCTCCTGTTCGGCAAGGAGGTCCTGTGCTCCTTCGATCGACCCGGGGACAGGACGACGGAGATCGTCGTCCCCACGGCCGCCGCCGTGGCCCGCGTGAAGGACCCGGCCGGGGCGCTGGCCCTCTGCCGGGACCTCGTCCCGGCGATGGCCGAGGCCTTCGGGGGGGAGGCCTCCGAGGGGACGGCGCTCCGGCGGAGGGACATCGACGGGGTCGAGGCCTGGGAGATCCCGGTGGGGGTCTCGATCAAGACCGGCTTCCATCCCCACTTCGCGGTCGTCGGGGACCTCTTCCTCTTCTCTTCCTCGAGGGAGCTGACCGGGTCGATCCTGGCCACGCGGAAGGGTGCCGCACCCTCCCTCACGACGACCGAGCGTCACCGCCTGCTCTCCGACGTGCTGGACCCGAAGGCGTGCGAGTGCGGGTTCTTCGACGTCGAGGGGTCCGTGCGGGCGCTCCGTCGCACGGCCGACTCGATCCTCCGGATGACGGAGGGCGAGCTCCCGGAGGACGCCGACCCGTCCATGGTCGAGAGCCAGAAGCGGACGCGGGACTTGATCGGCGCGGTGGCGGACTTCTTCGGGACGATGCGGACGGGGGCCTCGTCGCGCGTGCGGGAGGGCGGCCGGGACGTGTTCCGGTCGGTGCTGGTCGTGGAGGACCTGCGGCCGAGGTAGCGCCGGGTCAGCGCGCCCCCACGGGGGCGTCGGGGTCGAAGAAGAAGGGCGGGCCGAAGCGCCGGCGCCACCAGGCCGCGAGCCGGCGCGGGCGGAAGGGGACGAGGCCCGCGCGCCGGGCCATCTCCTCGTGGTCCACGCGCCGGTACGGGAGCGGGGTCCCCGAGTCCTCCTGGGACTTGTGCCCGTGGTGGACGAGGAAGGGCGGCTCGTGGGGCGCGCGCCGGTAGGTCCATCCCTTCGCGTAGGCCCGCGCGGCCCAGTCCGCCGGGGCCCCGTTCCAGGGGTACCGCTCCGCGTCGAGCGGCCCCACCTCCGCGAGGGCCCGGCGGCGGAGCAGCATGCAGGAGCCGTCCACGGAGCCGAACACCGGGCCCACCCGCTTCCAGTTGAGGAAGGGGCCCGCGGAGCCCACGGCCGGGTCGCGGTCGAGGACCGCCTTCATGCGCGCGATCCAGTCGTCCCGGAGCACCTCGCAGTCCGGGTTGAGGAGGAGGACCAGCGGGGAGGAGGGCGACGCGAGGCCGAGCGCCCGGTTGCAGCCGGCCGCCCAGAGGTCGTTGGCCCCGTGGAGGTGCAGGCGGATCTCCCCGCGATCCGCGCGCTCCCGCAGCATCCTCCGGGTCGGTTCTCCCGAGAGGTTGTCCACGACGACCACCTCGCGGGGCTCGTGGGTGTGCGCGGCGACGGAGTCGAGGCACCGCGCCGCCCATTCCGGGGCGTTGTATGTGACGATCAGGATCGAGACGAGCGGGTCGCTCATTCGCGGATCAGACGTACCCGAGGCCCTCGAGGGTCCTCCGCAGCTCCTCCTCCTCGGCGGCGTCGAAGCCCGGGGCGGAGGCGGCCGGGACGGCCCCGCCGGCCGCCGCCGCGTAGCGGACCGGCCGGGCGGCGAGCGCCCCCTCCTCGAAGGCCTCCGCGAGGACCCGCCCGTCGAGCCCCTCGGGCACCGGGGCCCCGAGCGCCCAGAGGACCGTCGGCATGACGTCCTCGATCCCGGCCCCCGCGAGGCGCGCACCCCCGCGGACGCCGGGCCCGCGGAGCGCGAGGATCCCCGTGTCGGAGTGGCCCCCCTGCTCGTGCCCGTGGACGCGCAGCCACTTCCCGTCGTCCAGGTCCCTCCCGATGGCGACCCGGTTCCCCTTCGAGCGGGTCACGACGTCCGGCGCCCAGGGGACCAGGGGCCCGCGGTAGACCGCCTCCCGCCTCTCCACGAGGTCGAAGAGCGGCTCGGCGGTCCCGGGGAACCGGAGGGCCCTGAGATCGGCGATGAGGCGGTCGCGAAGCGCCTCGTACTCCGCGCCGGGCGCGACGGTCCCCCGGGGCGCGCGGCCGCGGAGGTTCACCTGGATGCCCCCGGTCTCGATGGAGTAGAGGTAGGCCTTCGTGCGGTCGGGGTCCACCTCGAGCGGACCGCCCACGCCCGCGAGACCGAGGACCTTGGCGAGGAGCCCTCCGCGGGGGCGGTCGCGCTTGAGGAACCCCTGCACGCGCCGGATCTCGGCGTCCTCGGGATCGGCGGGCGGCGCGGCGTCGCGCCGCGCCCGGACCGCGAGCAGCCCCCGCTCCCGGAGCCAGCGGTTCACGTAGAACTTCACGGGGACGGTGTGGAACCCGTGGTCGGAGAGGAGGACCACGAGGGTCCCCGGCCCCGCCTCGGCCAGCAGCTCCCCCACCGCGCGGTCCACCTTCCCGTAGTGGTCCCGGACCGCGTCCTCCCGCTCGCGCCAGAACAGGTGCTTGGCCCGGTCGGTGGTGGTGAACACCCCCACGAAGAGGTCCCAGGGCGCGCGGCGCATCAGCGTCCGCATCACCGCGGAGCCGTGGAGCGCCAGGTCCGCGAGGTGCGCGCGGAGCGCGGCCCGGTCGTCCAGGAGCGCGGGGTCGTAGTCCACGCGGTAGTTCGGGAACTCCGCGCGGATCTCCTCGCCCAGGCCCGGCGGGTGGGTGAAGGGCTTCCCCTCGGGCGTGAGCATCCCCGTCACGAGGACCCCTTCGAAGGGCGCCGGGGGCCAGGTGATGGGGACGTTCACCACCACCCCGCGCTTCCCCGCGTCCGAGGCGGCCTCCCAGAGCTTGCGTCCCCGGATCAGGTCGGAGCGGGCCAGCGTGGGCCGACCCGTGGCCGGGTCCTCCATGACGAAGTCGAAGAGCCCGTGGCGGCCCGGGAGGAGGCCCGTCATGAAGGTGGCCCAGGCCGGCGCCGAGACCGGGGGCAGCGTGGAGCGGAGCGGCCCGCTCGCCCCCTCGCGCAGCAGCCCCCCGAGGACCGGGAGGTCCCCCGCCTCGACCCAGGGCCCGAGGAAGCCGAGGTCGGCCGCGTCCAGCCCGATCACAGCCACGCGCGCCGGGGGCCCGCTCACGCCGGCCTCCGCTGGACGAGCGCCCCGAAGGTGTAGTGGCGGTCCTCGGAGGAGAAGGCGCGCCCCCAGCGGATCTCCCCCCGCGCCGCGCGCGACAGCCGGCCCCCCAGCCCGGCGAGGACCCCGTCCCGGCGCCGGTAGTAGCCGGGGTACTCCAGGTAGCGCCGGCCGTTGTCCAGGAACTCCCCGTTGCCGACCACCTCCAGGCCCGAGGGCGTGACGAACTGCCTCCGCACGTCGGCCGGGGTGTCGATCCGGGCCATGTTCACGGGGTTGGCGTAGTCGAAGGTGATCGCGAAGGTCCCCCCGGGCCGGAGCTTCGCGCGGATGCCGCGGTTGATCTCCACGCGGTCGTACCGGGGGAGGTGCTCGAAGACGCACACCGAGTAGATCCGGTCGAGGCTCCCGTCCGGCACCTCGAGGCGCCGCATGTCCATGGCCCGCGCGCGGAGGTCCCAGCCCATGGCGCGGCCGACCTCGTTGGCGTTGGCGCAGAGGTCCTCCTGGAGGTCGATGGCCAGGACCCTGGCCCCGCGGGCGGCGAGGACGCAGGAGAAGACCGAGGAGGCCCCGCCCATGTCGAGGACCGCATCCCCCGCGCCGGCCGGGCATCGCGAGAGGAGCCAGGCGGTCTCCCAGAGGAGGAACCAGGGGACCTTCGCGTCGTCGGGGTTCCCCGGCCAGGGGGCGTAGGAGGCCCCGCGGTTCAGCCGCTCGAAGCGGTCGTTCGGCTCCTCGAGCCTCCCGAACCAGGAGGAGTACCGGAGGCCCTTCGTCCGCAGCGCCTCGATCACGCCGTAGACCTCGCGCACCACCGCCTCGCATTCCGGCCTCGCCAGGTCGTCCCGGTCCATGGTGCGGTTGAGGGGTTCGGGGGAGGGCGGCGGCATGGGGGGAGGGTAGCGGGCCGGCCTCGCCGCTCCAAGGGTCGGGAGGTCGGCGTTTCTTCTCCCCCCGCCCCGGCCGTTCCCCGATCCTCTCTCCCGTGCCCGAGGTCCTCGTCACCGCGATCACGCCGACCTTCAACCGCGCGCGGTACCTGGCGCAGGCGATCGAGTCGGTCCTGGAGCAGGGCTTCCCCGGGCTCGAGCACGTGGTCGTGGACGACGGCTCGACGGACGACACCGAGGCCGTGGTCCGCCGCCACGGGGACCGGGTCCGCTACCACCGCCAGCCCAACGCGGGGCAGAGCGCCGCCTGGAACACCGCCCTCTCCCTGGCGCGGGGGGAGGTGGTGGCGTTCCTCGACTCCGACGACGCGTGGCTCCCCGGGAAGATCGCGCGGCAGCTCCCCCTCCTCGAGCGGGAACCCCGCGCGGCCCTCCTCTACGCCGACGTCCGGTACGTGGACGGCGAGGGCCGGCCCATCGCGGAGCCCCGGCTCCCGCGCGCGACCCCCTCCGGGAGGGTCCTCAGGGACCTCCTCGCGGACAACTTCATCCGCACCCCGACGGTCCTGGCCCGCCGGCGGCTCCTCCTCGAGGCGGGCGGGTTCCGCCCGGAGCTCGTGCAGGGGAACGACTGGGACATGTGGCTCCGCCTCGCCACGCGCCACGAGGTGATCCACGACCCCGTCCCCTCGGCCCTCTACCGGCTCCACGGCGACCAGATGGTGGCCGACCGATGGAAGCTCGCCACGGCGCGGGTCCGGATCCTGGAGGACCACCTGCCGCGGCTGGAGCGCGAGGCCCCGGAGGCCGTGCCCGCGGCGCGCAAGGCCCTCGGGGACCGCCTCCTGCGCGTCGCGAAGCTCCACCTCCGCGAGGGGCGACGCGAGGAGGCCCGGGCGCTCGTGGACCGGGCCGTGGCGCTCGCGCCCGGGCTCAGGCTCCGCGCGCTCCGGATGCGGCTCCAGGAGGGGGTCCGTCGCCTGCGGCGGCCGCGGCCCTCCTGATGCCGGGCCCGGGGTACGCGGGTCCGCGCCGCCTCCCCCTGCTAGGATGGAACCGATGAGGAGCGGACTCCGCCGCACCGTCCCGCTCGTCGCGCTGCTCCTGCTCCCCCTCGCCGCGGTCGCGGAGGAGGGCAAGCCCGAGGGCGGAGCCCCCGCCCCCGCACCCGCCCCCGCGAAGCCGCCCGGGGACGCGAAGCCGCCGGCCCCGGCCCCGGCCGAGCCCCCGAAGCTCCGCGCGGACCCCAGGGCGCGGGCGCTCCTCGAGAAGGCCGACGCCCGGATCTACTACCCCGTGGACGCGGGGCTGAAGACGCTCAACGCCCGCATCGTGGCGGAGAGCCCGCGGGTCGGGATCCTCTCGGGGGACCTCGAGTTCACGGCTCCCGACGCCCTCGCCGTGAGGGCCGCCGCGGACGTCCCGGAGGCCCTGCGCGGGGACGTGCAGCAGCGGCTCACCGCCGCCGCGTGGACCTTCGTCCGCCGGAAGCTGGCCGTGCCGACCTCGGACAGCCACATGGACTACCGCGAGGAGGACGGGCACGGGGTCGTGGTGTTCGAGACCGCGACCGGGCCGGCCGCGGGGCAGGTGCGCCTCCTGCGCTTCCACCCCGAGACGGGACTCCCCACCACGGCGGAGATCGGCCGCGGGGGGCGCGTGGTCCGGACCCTCTCCCAGGCGTTCGAGCTCCGGGGCGATCGCTGGCGGCCGACCGTCAGCACCCTGGAGGAGCGCGGCCGCTCGGGGCAGCCGGTCCGGACGGAGAGTCGGCTCGAGTGGATCGACGCGGGCGGGATCGACCTCCCGGTCCGGGTCGCCCAGCGCAACGGGGACGGGTCCACGCAGACCATGCGCCTGGAGTCCCTCGTCGTGAACGGGAAGCCGGTGCCGCTCCCGAAGCCCGCGCCGAAGGACCCGAAGGAGAAGGAGGGGGCCGGCGCGACCCCGGCGCCGGCGAAGGCGGAGGAGAAGCCGCCCCCGCCTCCCCCCGCGGAGCCGAAGTGACTCTCTAGCGCGCGACCTCCCCCGGAAGCGGCCGCGGCCCCCCGCGCGGGAGGAGCGGCTCGAGCGGGCAGCCCTCGCAGCGCGGCCGGGGGCGGCAGTGGTCCTTCCCGGCCACGACGATCTCCGCGTGGAACTGGTTGAAGAGCGCGGCGTCCCGCGGGAGGTTCGCCTCGAACCACGCCCGGATCGCGTCGTAGTCCGCCGCGGGGTCGAACAGGGCGTGGCGCCCGAGGACCCTCCGCGTGTAGGCGTCCACGACGAAGACGGGGTGGCCCCCGGCGTAGAGGAGGATCGAGTCGGCGGTCTCCCGCCCCACGCCGTGCACCCCGAGGAGGTCCTCCCTCAGGCGCGCCGGGTCCCCCCGGAGCGCCGCCGCCGCGTCGCCGCCCCGGTCGAGAAGCCACCGGAGGAGGGCCCGCAGCCGCCGCGCCTTCACCCGGAAGTACCCGGCGGGCCTGAGCAGCGCCGCGAGCCGCCGCTCGGGGAGGGCGAGCATGGCCCGCGGGTCCTCGAGCAGGCCGGCGGCGCGCAGCGCGGCCAGCGCCTTCTCCACGTTCGACCAGGCGGTGTTCTGCGTGAGGACCGCGCCGACGCAGACCTCGAAGGGGGTCTCCGCGGGCCACCAGTGGAGCGGCCCGTACCGGGCGCGGAGCCTCCGGTGGAGGTCCCGGAGCGCGGCCCCGGCCCTGGCAGCCCGTCGCGGCATTACCCTCACCCCGGTCCACGCCCTGCGCGCGACGGGCTGTCGCGGCTTGCCGCGACAGGCTGCTACCGGTCCTCGAACTCGCGCGACGTCCCATGCTCGCCGAAGCGCGACGCGATCGTGTAGGCGACGATGTCGGCCTCCTCGACGTCCGGCTCGTCCGACTGCCACTTCGCGGCCGCCGGGTTGAGCGGGTCGTCGATCTCGGAGTTCTTCTGGACCACGACGGCCACGCGGACCCGCCACCACCCGTGCCGGTCCCCCTCCGGGAGGATCTCCACGAAGCGCCGCCGGCGCTTCCCCTCGTAGCGGAGGGGGGCGAGGCTCGTCCGCCAGGTCGTGACGATCCGGCGGGAACTGCGGGTCGTCGCGTCGTCGTCGATGCGGTACGCCCTCTTCTTCCCCACCGCGAACCCCTTGACCTCCTCCCAGAGGATGTCGGGGTCCGGGCACTCGAAGGGCTCGCTCACGACCCAGCCCGCGGGGCTGGGCAGGTCGGGGGCGGTCCCCCCCCAGTACTCGACGCACCCGCCGGCCAGCGCGGCGAGCGCCAGCGCCGCCGCGGCGGCGGTGGTGCGACGGAACGGGGTCATCGTGCCTCCCTCCCGGCCCTGCGGGCGGGCCATCCTCCCCGCGCGCGCCGCCCCTTCGAAGGAACTACCGGTGGGTCCGCGGGTCGAGCGCGTCGCGCAGCCCGTCGCCCAGGAGGTTGAAGGCGAGGACGGCGCTCGCGATGGCCACCCCGGGGGCGATGACGACGCGGGGCGCGAGGGAGAAGAGGTTCTGCGATTCGGCCAGCATCTTCCCCCACTCCGCGGTCCCGGGCGGGGGCCCCAGGCCGAGGAAGGACAGTCCCGCGGCCTCCAGGATCGCCGCCCCGTAGTCCAGCGTGGCCAGGACGAGGAGAGGCGCCAGGCAGTTCGGGAGCACCGTGCGGAACAGGACCCGCCCGTGCCCCGCCCCGATCGCGCGGCTCGCCGTGACGTAGTCCTCCGCCTTCACCGACAGGACCGAGGCCCGCACCTGCCGCGCGTAGGACGGGATCCCGACCACGCCCACGGCCACCATCACGTTCGTGAGCGACGCCCCCAGGGCCGCGACGATGGCGACGGCCAGGAGGATGCTCGGGAAGGCGAGCATGACGTCCATGAGGCGCATGACCAGGGCATCGACCCATCCCCCCGCGTAGCCCGCGAGGGCCCCGAGCGGGACGCCGACGGCGGCGGCGATCCCCACCGAGATCGCCCCCACCGCCAGCGAGATGCGCGCCCCGTGGAGGAGGCGGGACCAGAGGTCCTGCCCCAGGTCGTCGGTCCCCAGCGGGAACTCCGCCGAGGGCCCCTCGAACTTCCTCTCCACGATCTTGTCCGTGGGCCCGTGGGAGGAGAGGAGGCCGGCCCCGACCGCGAGGAGGAGGAGCAGCGCCAGCCAGGCGGCACCGGCCACGGCGGCGCGGTTGCGCAGCAGCGCCAGGAGGCGCCGGTCCCGGACCCGCGGCGGGGCGGGGGGGCTCACCGCCCCTCCTCGTACCCTTCGCGGATCCGGGGGTCGATGGCGGCGTAGAGGAGATCCACCAGGAGGTTCATGATCACGAAGGTCGTGGCCATGAGGAGGAGGGATCCCTGCACCGCCCGGAAGTCCCGGGCCATGACGGAGTCCACGACGTACTTGCCGAGGCCGGGCCACCCGAACACGGTCTCGGTGAGGACCGCGCCCCCCAGCAGGAGCCCGAAGTGCAGCCCGATCACCGTCACGATGGGGACGAGCGAGGCCCGCAGCGCGTGGCGGACCACGACCGTGCGGGGCGGGAGCCCCTTCGCCCGGGCGGTCCGGACGAAGTCCTTCCCGAGCGTCTCGAGGAGAGCCGCCCGCGTCATCCGCGTGACGATGGCCATGGGGACCGTGGCGAGGACGAAGGCCGGCATGACCAGGTGCCCGAAGGCGTCCGCGAAGGCGTCCAGGTCCCCGCGCAGGAGCGCGTCCAGCGTGTAGACCCCGGTCAGGGGCTCGAGCGTCGTCCCGGCCGAGAGCCTCCCTCCCACCGGGAACCACCCCGCCCCCTCGCCCAGCCCCTTCATGGCGAGGATGGCCAGCCAGAAGACGGGCACCGAGACGCCGACGAGGGCCACCACCATGGAGGCCGCGTCGAGGAGGCCGTTCCGCCGCACGGCGGCCAGCGTCCCGAGGGTCACCCCGACGACCACGGCGATCGCCATGGCGAAGAGCGTCAGCTCCAGCGTGGCCGGGAAGTACGCGCGGAGGTCCTCGGACACGCGCCGGAAGTCCTTCGTCTCGCCGAGCTCCCCCCGGGCGAGTTCTCCGAGGAAGGCCGCGTACTGGGCGGGGAGCGGCCGGTCGAGCCCCTCCCGGTGCCGGCGCTGCCGCACCTGTTCCGGGTCCGCCTTGTCCCCGAGCATCGCGAGGATCGGGTCCCCCGACATCCGCACCAGGAGGAACACCGCCGTCGCCACCCCGAGCCAGACCGGGAGGAACAGGAGGAGGCGGCGGAGGAGGTAGCGGGTCAAGGGCTCGGGACGACGCTCATTCCACCGGCGGCGCCTTCACGCCCCACATCAGCACGTCCCCCGTCGGCTGCACCTGGAACCCCTCGAACCCCGCGCGCGAGAGGAAGAACTGCTCCGCGTGGGCGATGGGGACGAGGGGGACCTCCTCCCGGGCGAGCGCGAGGGCCTCGCGGTAGGTCGCGGCCCGCCTCGGCCCGTCGAACTCCGCCTGCCCCTTCCGGAGGAGAACCTGCATCCGCTCGTCCACCCAGAAGGAGACGTTCTGCGCCCCCGCCCCCTTCTTCGCGGTCTCCCGGGAGAAGAAGGTGGCCATGAAGTTGTCCGGGTCCCCGTTGTCCGTCGTCCACCCCATCATGCCCATCGGGTGCTTCCCGTTCTGGACCGCCTCCCGGTACACCGGCCAGTCCCCCACCGTGTCGATGGCCGCCCGGATCCCCACCGCCTCCAGGTCCGACTGGAGGAGCTGGGCGATCTTCGTCGGGTTGGGGAAGTAGGGGCGCGGGTTGGGCATCGCGAACAGCGTCGTCTCGAAGCCCGAGGGGAACCCGGCCTCGGCCAGCAGCGCCCGGGCCTTCTCCCGGTCCGGCGCCGGGAGCGGGACGGATTCGTCGTAGCCCAGGATCCCCGGGGGCATCGGGTGGACCGCCGGGACCCCGGTGCCGTAGTACAGGTTGTCCACGATCCTCTTCCGGTCGATGGCGAGCGACACCGCCCGCCGCACGCGCGCGTCGTCGAAGGGCTTGCGCTCCACGTTGAGGGCGAGGTAGCCGACGTTCATCCCCGTGGCGGACCAGACCCGCAGGCGCGCGTCCTTCCGGCAGCCGCCGACGTCCTCCGGGTTCGGCTGGTCCATCCAGTTGCAGGAGCCCGCGCGCAGCGCCGTCAGCCGCGCGTTGTTGTCCGGGATCGTGGTGAAGATGACCCGCTCCAGCGCCGCGGGGCCCCGCCAGTAGCCGGGGTTGCGCTCGAGCGTGATCTTCTTCTCCCCGTGGTTCCAGGAGGCGAACCGGAAGGGCCCCGTCCCGACCGGGTTGTGCCCGAAGGCGCGCCCGCCGTGCTTCGCCAGCGCCGCCGGGGAGACGAGGTTCGCCGAGAACATCGCCAGGTTCGGGAGGAAGGGGGCGTAGGGGCGCTTCAGGACGAAGACGACCGTATCGACACCCGCGGGCTCCGCCGAGGCGATGCAGGCCGAGTAGAAGGACTCGTAGGGGAGCTTCTCGGGCCGCAGGGGGTCCTTCGGGTCGATCAGGCGCCGGAAGGTGGCGACCGCGGCGGCCGCGTCGAGGGGCGTGCCGTCGTGGAACTTCACGCCGGGCCGCAGGTGGAACTCCCACCGGAGCCCGTCCGGCGAGGAGGTCCAACGGTCCGCGAGGCAGGGCACGACCTCCGTCGTCCCGGGCCCGAAGGCCACGAGCCCCTCGAACAGGTTGTTGATCACCTTCGCCGACTCCCCGTCGTCGATCCCCTGGGGGTCGAGCGACTCCGCGTCGGCCCCCCGGGCGAAGACCGCGACCGCGGGGGGGAGCGCGCGGCGGCACCCCGCCTGCGGGAGGATCGCGGCCAGGACGAGCGCGGCGGCGGCGGCGAGTCGGGTCATCGGGCGGCCTTCCTGGCCCCCTTCCGCGCCTCCTCCCGCGTGCGGCGGCGCAGGACGAGGCGGACGGGGACCTCGGCGTAGGGGAACTCGCGGCGGATCCGGTTCTCCAGGAAGCGGAGGTAGGTGGGCGGGAACAGCTTCGGCTCGTTCACGAACACCGCGAAGGTGGGAGGCCCGGTCGAGACCTGCGTGGCGTAGTACACGCGAGGGACCCGGGAGCGCTGGACCGAGGGGCTCCGCTCCTCGAGCGCGCGCTGGAAGAGACGGTTGACGGCGGCGGTCTCGACCCTGAGGTTCGACTGGTCCACGAGCTCCGCGGCCAGCTCCACGGTCTCCCAGAGGTTCACGCGGTCCTTCGAGGAGGTGAAGGACACGGGGGAGAAGGCCAGCCCGGGGAGCTTGCCGCGGATGTAGGTGGCGAAGGCCTCCGCCGTGGCCCGGGAGAGGTCCCACTTGTTCCCCACGAGGACCACGGGCTTCTTCGTCTCCTCCACGAGCATCGCGGCCTTCTTGTCCACCTGCCCGATCTCCTCGGCGATGTCGAGGAGGAGGAACACCACGTCGCAGCGGCGGAGCGCCTCGTGGGTGCGGACCTGGGCGTAGTACTCGATGGAGTCGTCCTCGCGCGTGCGCCGCACGATCCCCGCGGTGTCGATGAACGTGCAGGCCCGCCCCTCCCGCTCGATCCGCACGTCCACCGAGTCCCGCGTCGTCCCCGGGAGCTCGGAGACGATGACCCGCTCCTCCCCCGCGAGCGCGTTGAGGAAGGTGGACTTCCCGGAGTTGCGCCTCCCGAGGAGCGCGATGCGGAGGGAGGACTCCGCCGGCACCGGCGGGGCGTCCGGGAGCGCCGCGAAGACCCGTTCCAGGACCTCCTGCGTGTTGTGGAGGTTCTGCGCGGAGACGGGGAGCGGCTCGCCGAGCCCGAGCGCGTGGAACTCGGTCGCGTCCTGCTCCAGAGGACGGGAGTCCGCCTTGTTGGCGACCAGGACCACCGGCCTGCCGGTCTCCCGCAGGCGCCGCGCCACGCCGCGGTCGGCGGCCGTGGGGCCCGCGCGCACGTCCACGACGAAGACCACGACGGCGCTCAGGCGGATGGCGACATCGATCTGGGCCTCGATGTGCTCCTCGAGCCGGGACTCGTCCACGATCCCGATCCCGCCCGTGTCCACGATCTCCACGGCGCGGCCCGCGTGGCGGAGGACCGCGGCGACGCGGTCGCGCGTCGTCCCCGCCGTGGGGTCCACGATGGAGACGCGCCGCCTGAGCAGCGCGTTGAAGAGCGTGGACTTCCCCACGTTGGGGCGGCCGACGATGGCGACGCAGGGGAGCGACATCGGCCGGATGGTATCCGCCGCGCCGCCGCCGGCCTACGCCCGCAGGATGTCCGCGATCTCGGCGAGGAGCTTCCGCGCCTCGGCGCGGGGGCGCTGGAAGGTGTTGCGGCCGATGATGGAGCCGTGGCCGCCCCCGTCGCGGATCTGGCGGACCTCGTCGAGGATGGCCGCCCGGTCCTTCGCCTCCCCCCCCGAGAACACCACCAGCCGCCGCCCGTCGAAGGCGCACCGGACGACGTGGCGCACCCGGTCGGCCAGGGTCTTCGTCGGGACCGGGTGCTTCTCGAGGACGGCGGCGGCCTCCTTCTTCTCGATCCTGTCCTTCGGGGGCTTCACCTTGATGACGTGGGCGCCGAGCTGGGCGGCGAGGTGGGCCCCGTAGGCCACGACGTCGAGGGAGGTCTCCCCGTCCTTGCTGAGCCCGGAGCCGCGCGGGTAGGACCAGATCACGACGGCGAGCCCCAGGGACTTCGCCTCGCGGGCGAGCTCGCGGACCTCGCCGTAGGCCTCGTTGCGGTGGCTCGAGCCCGGGTAGATCGTGAACCCGACGGCGGCGCAGCCGAGGCGCAGCGCGTCCCGCGCCCCGGCCGTGACCGCGGGCCAGGGGTCGGAGGGCCCCCCGAGGCTGTCCGAGGAGTTGCACTTGAGGATGAGGGGGATCTCCCCCGCGTGGATCCCCGCCCCCGCCTCGAGGAACCCGAGCGGGGCGGCGTAGGCGCTGCAGCCGGCCTCGATGGCGAGCCCGAAGTGGTAGAGCGGGTCGTAGGCGGCCGGGTTCGGCGCGAAGGAGCGGTCCGGCCCGTGCTCGAAGCCCTGGTCCACCGGGAGGATGAGGAGCCGGCCCGTGCCGCCGAGCGCGCCGTGGTCGAGGATCCGCGCGAGGTTGACCAGGACCCCGGGGTTCTCCCCCTGGTACCAGGAGAGGATCGCGCGCACGCGGTCGGTCTTGGGCATCGGGCCTCCCTCCTCGCTCCGCCGGAGCCTCCGCACCCTACGGCCCGACCGTCCCGCGGGCAAGGAACGCGTGCCCCCCGCCGCGCATCACGGTACCTTCGGGGCCCCATGGACGCGCCCCGCCACACGCTCAGCCAGCACATCCTCCGCGCGCAGGCGGGCCACCCGGGCGCGCGGGGGGAGTTCTCGGCCCTCCTCGCCCAGATCGTCGCGGCCTGCAAGACGATCGGGGGGGAGTGCCGGCGCGCCGGCCTCGGCGCCGCGCACGGGAGCGCGGGGGTCGTGGGCCACCACGGGGACGAGGTCAAGCGCCTCGACCAGTTCGCCAACGACGCCTTCCTCCACTCCTTCGACCACACCGGGCTCGCGGCCGCCCTCGTCTCCGAGGAGATGGAGGAGCCGCGCGTCCCCCCGGGCTCCGGCTCGGGCCGGCCCGACTACGTCGTCCTCTTCGACCCCATCGACGGGTCGAGCAACATCGAGGTGGACGTCACGGTCGGCACGATTTTCTCCATCCACAAGAGGGTGGATCCGCTCCGGGAGCCGCGGGCCGAGGACCTCCTCAGGCTCGGCGCGGAGCAGGTCGCGGCGGGCTACGTCCTCTACGGCCCCGCCATGGTCCTCGTCCTCGCCCTGCCCGACGGGGTGAACCTCTTCACCCTCGACCCCGAACGGGGGGACTTCCTGCTGACCGACCCCTCGATCCGGATTCCCACGCGCGGCGAGACCTACAGCGTGAACGAGGGGAACTCCCCGAAGTGGGGCGCGGGCCCCCGCCGCCTCGTCGAGGCCCTCCGCTCGGGCAAGGTCGGGAAGATGCGGACCGCGCGCTACGTGGGCTCCCTCGTCGCGGACTTCCACCGCACGCTGCTGCGGGGCGGGCTCTTCGCCTACCCCGGCGAGACGAAGAAGCCCGAGGGGAAGATCCGCCTCCTCTACGAGGCCGCCCCGCTCGCCTACGTCGCCGAGAAGGCCGGCGGCGCCGCGACCGACGGGACCCAGCGCATCCTGGCCATCCGCCCCACCGCGGTCCACCAGCGCACGCCGATCCTCATCGGCAGCGCCGAGGACGTCGCGGACGCGGAGAAGCTCCTGGCGGGGTAGGAACGGTCCCTCGCTGTTCCGTGTGGTTCTCCGCGGGGGAGTGCGGAAGAGGCTTTCACCACGGAGAGCACGGAGGACACTGAGGACACGGAGAACGACCCGGACAACAACGAGGGGAAGGGGGAACGACCGTGGCGAGGATCCTGAGCTCGAGAGCCGTTGCCCCCCCCTTCCGCCTGCCGTTCTCCGTGCCCTCCGTGCTCTCCGTGTCCTCCGTGGTAGAAGACGTTCTCCGGCAGGCCACTCGAAACAGCGGAGAACCCCAAGAACCCGCTCTCCGCGACTTCGCCGGCGTGCCGGCCTACTCCTCCTCTCCCTTGAGCGGCGTCGAGACCCGGTAGTCCTCGTGGAACCACCTCCCCAGGTCCACGAGGCGGCAGCGGTCGGAGCAGAAGGGCTTCCACCGCGAGTCGGCCGGGACCGGCTTCCGGCAGGCGGGGCAGGTCTCAGGGGCGGCGGGAGCGGGGTCCACGCGCGCGTCCCTACCTGGTCTTCGGATTCCCGCCGTCGCCCGCGGGATTCGACTCCCCGCGGGACGGCTTCGACTCCCCGCCGGAGGTCTTGGACTCCCCGCCGGACGGCTTCGATTTCCCTCCGGACGGCTTCGCCTCGGGCTTGCCCGCCTTGTCCGAGGACGCCCCCGGCTCCTTCTTCCCGTCCCCTCCGGGGCCTTTGTCGGAACCCGCCGAAGGCGACTTCCGCTTGTAGTCGGTCTCGTAGAAGCCGGAGCCCTTGAAGATGACGCCCGACCCCGTGCCGAAGAGGCGGCGGAGCTTCCGGCGGCCGCACTCCGGGCACTTGAGGAGCGGCCGGTCCGACATCGACTGGAACTCCTCGAAGCGGTGCTCGCAGGCCGCGCAGAGGTATTCGTAGGTGGGCACCGGTCATCCCTCCGTGGGGTGGACGGAGCCCCCCGTAGCCGCCGAAGGCGGCGTAGGCGGAACGGCCACCTTCACGCGCGCGGGCCGGATGACCCGGTCCCCGCGCCTCCAGCCGGAGGCCAGGACCTGGAGGACGGTCAGCGGCGGGTGGTCCTCCGTGGGCTCCTGCATGACCGCCTGGTGGAGCGACGGGTCGAGCACCTGCCCCGCCGCGTCGATCCGCTGGACCCCCAGCTCCCCGAGCGCCCGTTCCGTCTCGCGGGCGGCGATCCGGACCCCCTCGAGGAGCGTCTCGAAGTCCCGCGTGCGCTCCGCGGCCTCCACGGCGCGGGTGAAGGAGTCGAGGGCGTCCAGGAAGGGGGCGAGGACCCGCGCGGCCTCGTCCTCGGCCGACCGGCGGGCGTCCTTCTCCTGGCGGCGACGGTAGTTCTCGAACTCCGCCTGGATCCGCTGCGCCTGGCGGAGCATCTCGTCCCGCTCCCCGGCGCGGGCCAGGAGGTCGGCGATCTCCTCCGGCCCGAGGATCCGCGCCCCGCCGGCGACGCCGGTGGCGGGGTGCGGACCCCCCGGCGGCACGGCCGGGAACGCGCCCGGGCCCGCGCCCGGCGCGGACCGGGGCCCCGCCGCCGCGCGGCCCCCCGGCCCCGTCTTCGGCTCTTTCCTGCCCATGGCTACCCGAAGAGCTCCTTCAGCCGGTCCAGGAACGACTTCCGCGCGCTGCCCGGGTTGGCTTCCTGCACCCCCTCGAGCTGGTGGAGGATCTCCTCCTCGCGGCGCGAGAGGCGCTGGGGCACCTCCACGACGACCCGCACGAGCGCGTCGCCGCGCCCGCGCCCGCGCGGGTCCGGGAGCCCGAGGCCCCGCATCCTGAGGACCTGCCCGCTCTGCGCCCCGCGGGGGATGCGGAGGCGGCTCAGCCCCTCGAGCGTGGGGACCTCGACCTCGCCCCCGAGCGCCGCCCGGGAAAAGGAGATCGGCACCTCGCACCGGAGGTCGAGCCCGTCGCGCTCGAACACCGGGTGCGGCCGCACCCGGACCTCGCAGAACAGGTCGCCCGGCGGGGCGCCGCTCTCCCCCGCCTCGCCCTGCCCCGCGAGCCTCAGGCGCGCCCCGTCCTCGACGCCGGCCGGCACCACCACGGTGATCTCCCGGTCCCGCTCCACGCGCCCCGAGCCGCGGCAGTCGCCGCAGGGACTCTTGACGACCCGGCCCTGCCCCCCGCAACGCGGGCACGCCATCCGCAGGCTGAAGAAACCCTGGGAGCGCGTCACCGCCCCGCTCCCGCCGCAGGCCGCGCACGCCGAGGCCGAGGTCCCCGGCTTCGCCCCGCTCCCGCGGCACGTCCCGCACGCCTCCCGCCGCCGCACCCGGATCGCCTTCTCGCTCCCCCGGGCCATCTCCTCGAAGGAGACGTCCAGCTCGCAGACGAGGTGCGCCCCGCGCTCCGGCCCCGGCCGCCCCGGGCGCCCGAAGAACTCCTCGAACACCCCGCCGCGTCCGCCGAAGAGGGCCTCGAAGACGTCGTCCGGTGATCGGAACCCGGCGAAGGCCTCGCCCCCCGGCCCGCCGGACGCCCCGCCGGCGCCCACGCCGACCCCCGCGTGGCCGTACTTGTCGTAGAGCGGGCGCTTCTGCGGGTCCGTGAGGACCTGGTAGGCCTCGGCCGCCTCCTTGAAGCGCCCGGCGGCCTCGGGGTTCCCGGGGTTGCGGTCCGGGTGCCAGCGGAGGGCCGCCTTGCGGTAGGCCCTCTTGAGGACCTCCTCGGCGGCGTCCCTCGGGACCCCGAGGACCTCGTAGTAGTCGCGCCTATCGACCGGCATCGGGTTTCCCGGGGACCCTGCGGGCCTACCGCAACAACGGCAGGCCGGGCAAGCCCGGCCCCTACAGCGTGGCCCCGGCCACCGCCTTCTTCGTGTCCTTGTCCTTGAGGTCCGTGATCATGACGGACGTGGTCAGGAGCAGCGAAGCGATCGACGCGGCGTTCTGGAGCGCGCACCGCGTGACCTTGGCGGGGTCCACGATCCCGGCCTTCCAGAGATCGACGATCTCCCCCGAGACGGCGTCGAAGCCCCAGGGCTCCTTCTTCTCCAGGATCTCCTCGGCGACGACCGACCCGTCGCGGCCGGTGTTCTCGGCGATCTGCGTCGCCGGGGCCCGCAGCGCCCGGACCACCACGCCGGCCCCGATCCGCTCGTCCCCCTCGAGGTCCGTGAGCAGGGACTCGAGGGCCACGGAGGCGCGGAGCAGCGTCGAGCCGCCCCCGGGGACGATCCCCTCCTCCACCGCGGCCCGGGTCGCGTGCAGCGCGTCCTCCACGCGGGCCTTCTTCTCCTTGCTCTCGGCCTCCGTGGCGGCGCCGACCTTGATGACCGCCACGCCGCCCGCGAGGCGGGCGAGCCGCTCCTGGAGCTTCTCGCGGTCGTAGTCGCTGGTGACCTTCTCCATCTGGGCGCGGATCTCGCCGATGCGGGCCTGGATCGCCTTCTTGGCCCCGGCGCCCTCGATGACGGTGCAGTCGTCCTTGCCGACGACGACCCGCTTGACCCTGCCGAGGTCCTGGATCGTGACGGACTCGAGCTTCACGCCCAGGTCCTCGCTCAGGAACCGCCCGCCCGTGACGACGGCGAGGTCGCCCATCATGGCCTTGCGCCGGTCCCCGAAGCCCGGGGCCTTGACCGCGCAGACCTTGAGGATCCCGCGCAGCCTGTTCACGACGAGCGCGGCGAGGGCCTCGCCCTCCACGTCCTCGGCCACCACGAGGAGCGAACGGCCCGCGCGGGCGACCTGCTCCAGGACGGGGACGAACTCCTGGACCGAGGAGATCTTCTTCTCGTAGACGAGGACGAGCGCGTCCTCCAGCTCGCACTTCAGGGTCTCGACGTTCGTGAGGAAGTAGGGGGAGACGTAGCCCTTGTCGAACTGCATCCCCTCCACGACCTCGAGGGTCGTGGCGATCCCCTTCGCCTCCTCCACGGTGATGACGCCGTCCTTGCCGACCTTGTCGATGGCGTCCGCGAGGAGCTCGCCCACGGCGCGGTCCTGGTTCGCGGAGATCATGCCGACCTGGACGATCTGCTCCCGGTCCTTGACCGGGCGGCTGACGCGCTTGATCTCCTCCACGGCCCTCGCCACGGCGGCGTCGATGCCGCGCTTGACGGAGACCGGGTTGGAGCCGGCGAGGACCGCCTTGAGGCCCTGGTCGAAGACCGCCTCGGCGAGGACGGTAGCCGTCGTGGTCCCGTCGCCCGCCGTGTCGGAGGTCTTCCCGGCGACCTCGTTGACGAGCTTGGCCCCCATGTTCTCGAAGGGGTCCTCCAGCTCGACCTCCTTGGCCACCGTCACGCCGTCGCGCGTGGAGACCGGGGAGCCCCACTTCTTCTCGAGGAGGACGTTCTTCCCCGAGGGGCCGAGCGTGACCTTCACCGCCCGGGCGATCTTGCGCACCCCGACCTGGATCTTCGTCCAGCCGTCCGCGCCGAACAGCATCTGCTTCGCCATCGCGTGGCTCCTCTCCTCGCTGCCCGCGTACCCGCGGCCCGCGCGTCGCCGCGGGGCCCCGCCCCGCCTACTCGATCACCCCGAGCAGGTCGTTCTCGTGCAGGATCTTCAGGTCCTCGCCCGCGACCTTGACGTCGGAGCCGGAGTACTTCCCGTAGAGGACCACGTCCCCGTTCTTCACCGGGACCGGCGTCCGCTTCCCCGTGTCCAGGAGCTTGCCCGGCCCGACGGCGACCACGGTGCCGCGCTGCGGCTTCTCCTTGGCCGTGTCGGGCAGCACGATCCCGCCCGCGGTCTTCTCCTCGGCCTCGAGCGGCCTCACGACCACCCTGTCGTCCAGCGGCCTGAGCTTCATGCCCATGTGCGTTTCCTCCTCCGGAAGTCCCGCCCGGTCCCTAGATGTCCGCCTCGACGTCGTCCATGGAGCCCGGCTCCTGCGGACCCGGGCCCCTCTTCTTCGGCTTCTCCACGATGAGCGCGTCCGTCATGAGGAGCACGCCCGCCACCGACGCCGCGTTCTGCAGCGCCGCGCGGGTCACCTTCGTGGGGTCGATGACGCCGGCCTCGAAGAGGTCCCCGAAGCGGTCCTCCTCCGCGTCCCACCCGAAGGACCCCTTGCCCTCGAGCACCTTCTTCACGACCACGCCCCCGTCGCGGCCCGCGTTCTCCGCGATGCGGCGGAGCGGGACCTCCAGGGCCTTCGAGACGATCGCGGCGCCGTGCGCGCGGTCCCCCTCGAGTTCCAGGTCCCGGATGGCCCCGCGGGCCCTGAGGAGCGCCACGCCGCCGCCGGGGAGGATCCCCTCGGCCACGGCCGCGCGGGTGGCGTGGAGCGCGTCCTCCACCCGGGCCTTCTTCTCCTTCATCTCGGCCTCGGTCGCGGCGCCGACGCGGATCTCGGCCACGCCGCCCGTGAGCCGTGCGAGCCTCTCCTGGAGCTTCTCGCGGTCGTAGTCGCTGGTGACGGCCTCGACCTCCCTGCGGAGCTGCATGCAGCGCCCGGAGATCGCCGCCTTCGGCCCCTTGCCGCCGACGATGGTCGTGTTCTCGGCGTCCACGATGACCTTGTTGGCCTGGCCCAGGTCGCGGAGCTCCACCGACTCGAGGTCGATGCCGAGGTCCTTGAAGATCGCCTTCGCGCCCGTGAGGGTCGCGATGTCCTCCAGCATCGCCCGGCGGCGGTCCCCGTAGCCCGGGGCCTTCACCGCGCAGGCCTTGAAGGTCCCGCGCAGGCGGTTCACGACGAGGGTGGCCAGGGCCTCCCCCT
>CAZKTF010000032.1:0-13842 GCA_964555565.1 uncultured Planctomycetota bacterium
CGAGGTGACCCCTCCCGCTGATGGCTGAGCATCGTAGACTGAAGTTTGAGCGTGGGCTTCTGGTGAGGAAACTTGCGGGTTTCTGAAAACCTGAGGCCCTGCGCGCCATGGGACGGGACGACAACAGGAGGATCTGCCGGTGGGAAGCCTGCCCGGGATGGCAGTGCCCGTCGTCCTTGCCGTGGCTGCGGCGTGGCTCGTTCCTTCCGCGCGAGGCAGGATCACGGCGGATTGGATTCGCGGCTCGAGAGCCGGATCCTGGCGTCTTTGCCTGACGAACCCGTCCCCTGAGTCAATGACTGTCCAATCCGTACAGCCCAGCTGTTCCTGCCTGCGGCTCTTGGACGAGTCGGCTTCGCATCAGGTGATCGCCCCCGGAGCCACCGTCTGCCTGGACGCTTCTCTCGACGAGGCGGCCCGCGCGGGGCGTCCGGTCTCGGTGCTCGTGTTCTCCAGTGCTGCCGATTCTCCCGTGCTCCAGTCGGAGCTGCCTCTCGCGCAGGAGGCCACGGATGCGCAGCGTTGAGCAGCGAGCGGGCGGGACCGGGTTCAGACCGAACCGCGCGACGATGCTCTTCGCCCTCTCGCTGGCGTGCGCCGCATTCTGGAGTCTCGTCGTCGCCGGGAAGATTGTGGATCCGACGAGGGCTCGGGCCGCGGCCCTCGGGGCACTACCGACACCGGCGATCACCGAGATCGGGCTCCGTGGAGCGGTGTTCGCGGAGGCTCTCATCGCGGCCTCCTGCGTCGTGGCTTGGTCGTCGCTCGGGGTGCATGTGGCGGGAGCCGGACTGGCGGCGTGCCTCGCGGTGGGGCGCGCGCTCACCATCGACTCTGCTGGCCCGGAGGGCCTGCCCTGCGGTTGTGGCCTGGACCAGTGGCTGGGTGCGGGACTGTCTCCGTGGTGGACCGGCATCACCGGGGTCTCGCTTCACGGGGTGACGATACGAGTGCTGACCCGCTTCTCTGGTGACCTACGGAAAGGCGAGGCCGGCATCGAGAACGCGAACTATCGTGAGTGAGCCAGTCCGCGGGCGGTGCTCACGGTCTTGTCGTGCGGCCCGCGGAAGGGCATTCCAAAGGAGGAAGCCATGCGCTTCAGCTTCGCACGGACCCGTGGTTTGACGGCGCTTCTCGTCGGGGGCGGTCTGCTGGCGATCCTCTTCTCTCCGAGAACCCCTGTCGTCGCCAACGAGGATTACGATCCTCTGCCGAACTACTGCTGCAAGGAGGGCTACTGGAAGTCCACGGCCGCGATGGACTCATCCTGCTATCACTGGTGCGGAGAAGTCGGGAACTGCAACACCTACGGACCGTACCCCCGGTGGGTCGCGGCCCAGTGCTTGGCGGACCCGATCCTGCTCTGCTACCTGACCGATCTCACCTCCGCTCCAAACCCGGCATACACCTGTGCTACGGGAGTCCCGTGCGGCCTCTTCAATAGTCTCATCGAATGTCCTGCAGTGGCGAACACGACAACCGCCTCCTACGTCAAGCGCATCTGCACGACGGGCACAGCGAAGTGCCCCTAGGGCGGGCGATAGAGGTGGCTCGCCGCAGGAATGGAGCAGTCCTCAGGGGGGCTGGAACCGGGCGCATGTTCGCTTGGTCTCTGCTCGTGGCGACGGCAGCCCCGGTCTTGTGCGGGCCGGTGGGGGCGCAGGACAGTTCCCGAAGCGATGGCCAGGGGGCCGAAGTTCGCGATCTACTCCGCGACTCCTGGCGGGAGCTGGGACATCGGGCGCGATGGGTGGACTTCGAGGGGGCGTCGTGCGACTTGCGCGACGCGCCGGGTACATGGAGCGATCTGGACCGCCTCTTGGCCTCTGCGGAATCTGTCTTCTCGACGTGCCAGGCGCCCCTCGGTCGGCCAGAGGAAGGGGTCGAGCCGCTTCGGAGCGCCCTTCGGGAATGGCGCCGTGATGCCGTCGGGCAGGTCCAGCGGTACTCCTGGCGGCAGCGCGACAGTTCGTTCCTTCTCGAGTCGCGCTTCGGGGTGGACGGGAGCCAGACGATCTTCGACCTAGTCGTGCCGTCGGGATGCGCCACGCTTGGTCCGGTGGACCAGAAGAGGTGGGCGGCGACCATCGATCGTCCCATACGGGACGGATCCATCGGGATCGAATGCGGCCGCGCCGAGGTCTTCTTCGAAGGCACCGGCTGGGGCGAAGTCTACGAGGATCCCGACAAGGGTGCCGAGGCCTTTCTCGCGGACTCGGCGTTCATGCGCGCGCTGACGACCCGGGCCGAGGAGACCACCAGGGAGTCGATCACCGACCGGACCGCGGACGATGGCGCGCAATGGTCGATGAGGACGTCGGTGAAGCACCTCCGGCAAGCCGCGTACCTTCCCGTCTCCACAGACGTCGTGACGACGAAGGCGACCGTGCCCCAGGCTCGGACGCACGTGCGTCTGGCATACCAGCCGGACGCATTGCCCATCCCGGTGCACGCCTTGATCCTGCGCGGGCGCCTGGCACCCGGGTCGTCGGGCACGGTCCTCATCACTGCGCGGGTCTTTGCGACCAGGGGCGTGCGATTCCCACCGCGGGATGTCGCGTCGGGGACATTGAAGCTCGATCTGCCCCCGAACACGACAATCACGGACACGACGACGCGCCGACATCACAGTGGATCGTCCGACCGTCCATCGGGTTGGCTCGCGCACTGGTGGGATCTCTGCAGCCCTCCTCCCGGTGCCGCGCGACCCGCGGATCGAACCCAGGCGCCACGAGTGCCTCCTCCGGAGCGACAGGTCTCCCTACAGGACGATCGCCCCGGGGAGAGCCGCGGTTGGCTCCGTATCCTCGGTGTCCTGGGCGTCGGGGCAGCGGGAATCGCGATTCTCGCGTACGCGATGCGGCGCCGTAGGAGGGTCAGGCGTCGGATGACCCGACGGGTCACGCGGGAAGGTCCGCCGTCATGAGTCGGGCTGGCGTCATGAGTCGAGCGGGAATCCAAGTCCTCGTGCTGGGATCCATGGCGATAGGACTCGTCATCTTGTGGACCCGCGTTCGACTCGACGGCGAGGCGCCCTCCGGGCGGAGCCTCCCGCCAAGCGCAATCCTGGATCTCGGCAGGGTGGATCATCCGCTCTCTCGCATGCCGTTGCGGGCCGAGATCAGGAACGAGTCGGAGACGGAACTGTCCGGCATATTCTCGATGGTGAGTTGCCACTGCCTCACCGTCAGCCGTTCCCCGCACGTCATCGCGCCCCGAAGACGCGCCGGTTGCGAGATCCAGTTCGATGTCCCGGGACTGGCGGGGTCGTTTGCCTTCTATGCGGAGTTCCGGGCACGATCCGCCCCGGAGTGGCGCTTCCGCGTCTATGTCGTGGGTGCGGTATCGGACACCCTCGCCATCCTGCCGGCGGGCACCGTGATCGAGGACGCCGATGACCGTGCACAGCCGTCGGTTCGACGCGAGTTCCTGGTGTGGGTGGAGACGGGAGGCCGCCGCCCCCTGGGTTGGGAGGGTGAGATTCGCGTAGGACCGCGGGATGGACTGCGATCCGTGCGGCTGCCCGTCACGGCCTCCGATGTCCCGGAGGTTGAAGGGCGGCCCACGCGACTTGAAGTGCAAATCCCGCTCCGCGAGCTGCGGGAGAATCCCGGGTCCCGAGACGGGCCCGCCATGCTGGTCTTCCGGGCCGTGGAGGACCCGTCTCGGCTGGTGGAAGTGGCGTTGGACTTCAGGGGCCGGGAGGTGGCTCGGCAGATCGAGATGCAGTCAGTAGCAGGTGCCACGCGCGAGCTCCTGGAGGCGTTGGAGAGGAAGTAGACTCGTTCCCATGCGATCTTGGAAACGACCGTCGGTCGCGGCCTTCGCGCTGCTCCTGTTCATCGTGGGGATCATCGCCTGGTGGGCCTCGTCGGACGCGGGCCACCCGGGCGCCTCGTCCCCGATGCCGACCGTGACCCAAGGGTCTGCACCGCCGCCCGTGCAGGTGGTCGCCGCCGCATCCACTCCGGCCCGCCCGTCCGATGGAGGACCCACCCCGGAGTCTCCAGTCCAGGGTGCTCCAGAGCTGGCGATCGAGATCCTCGACGGCGTTGGTGGTGAGCCCGTGGCGGAGGGGGAGTGCGACGAATTCCTGCTCCCGTCCGGAACAGGTGGGGCCGTCGGCGTCCAACACGTCATGGAGTTCCCGTCCGGCGCCGCCGCCGCCGCGACCCGGCACAGGTTCCGGGATGGACGCTTGACCCTCCCGGGCTCGCGCTCCGCGCGGCTACTTGCCGTGCGGGCGCGCGACCACGTTGCGGAGACGGTCGCGGTCCCGGCCGGCGCCACGTCGGCCCGCGTCCTGCTCGAGCCGGGGGACCGGCGCTTCTTCCGGATCGCCGACCGTGCCTCGTCCCTCGGAGTCCGGGGGACCGCTGAGGTGATGGTCGCGCTTCCCGCCCGGCCCCCGGAGCTCCGGGATCGAATGGAGAGCGACGATGACGGCAGAGTGGAGATCGCCTTGCCGCGCGAACCCTCCACGACGGTCCATCTCCGCTTCTCGAGGGAGGGCTTCCAGGCTCGGATGGTCTCGATGGCCCAGGGGAGTCGGGTCGGCCTCTCCGACTCGGATCCGTTCCCGGTGGCGCTTGAGCGTGCGACCTCCGTGGTCGTCCGCGTGCGGGACGCGGCGTCGGACACCGCTATCCCCGGAGCGTCCGTGCGAGCGGGGCGCAGGGTCCTGGGGACGACGGGCGCCTCCGGGGAGGTCGAGGTCTCGCTCGCGATCGGGCCGCCGATGCCGGTCTTGGAAGCGGTCGCCTCCGGCTATGCTCCGCGATTCGCGCGGGTTCCTCGGGACGCTGCCGCGGGGGGCGGGACGGGGCCCGTGGTCGTGGAACTCCGCCTCGAACGTGGGTGGAGCCTGCGGGGCACCGTACTGGAGGAGGACGGATCGCCACCTCCCCGGGGCACCCGGGTCTACCTGCAGGGAGTCGTGGACGAGGCGCGGGAGGCGGGCGTCGCTCTCGGGATCGTGCGCGAGGCTCCCGTCGAGGAGGAAGGTCGGTATTCCTTCTCCGACCTGTCCGAGAAACTGGATCGCGCGGGGATGCGGGTCCTTGCCGTGGCGCCCGACGGGAGAGCCGCTCAGGCTCTCGCGCGGGTTGAGGCGGGGGAGGGTCTGGCCCTCCGCCTGCCGCCGGCCACGGGCCGCGTGGAGGTGGCGGTCTCGGCTCGGAGACTCGACGGCCGGCCGATGGGAGTCGCGCGCGTCCTCGTCCAGTTGGTGGGCGTGCCGGGGTCGTCGTCAGCGGAGGAGGCGCTGCGCGAGTGGAGGCGGGGGATCCCGGGAGCGCAACGGGAGTTCGCCCTCGCCCGCGAGGGGGAGAGCGTCCGGTTCCCCGTCTTCCGCGGAGCACGGGGGTGCTGGGTCGTGAACGTGGCCGCCCCGGGGTGCATGCCGGAGACGCAGGTCGTCGAGCTGGCCGAGGGCACTGCCTCGATCGAGCTCCGGCTCGAACTCCGGCCCGTGGGCCTCGCCTCGGGCGTCGTCCGCTGGTCCGACGGCACGCCCTGCGGCGGCGCCCACGTCGTGGTCACGATGGAGGAGGGAGGGACCCTCGTCGGCTTCGCCGACCCCGAGGGGGCCTTCGTCCTCCCCGTGCCGGGGAGTCTGGAGGGCTCCACGGGCAGGCTCTCGGTGCTGGTCGAGGGGCGCCTGCCGGTCTTGCATCCGATTCCGGAGAGCGTCCGATTCCCGGCCGCTGACCTATCCCTTACGGTCCGGCGCCCCTGACCGAGCGTATTCGTGCGGTTTCCGGACTCACGCCCGTCGATAACGGTTCCGGAACAGGCGACGACTACGCGCCAGCGGAGCCGGAGGCGGGAGGAGCGGGAGTCGCCGCCGGTCTGGGTGCCTCCCCCCGCCCCCGCCGCGCGGCCTCGCGGCGCAGGCGCAGGCCGTCGAGGACGGCGCGGAGGCCCTTGGCCTCGATGCGGAGGAGGTCCCGGGAGCAGGAGAGGCGCGCGTTCTCGGCCTCGAGGTGCTCGAGGTAGGCCTCGTCCTTGACCGCCTCGTGGCGGAGGAGATCGCGCTCGCAGAACAGGCGGGCGTTCTCCCCCTGGAGGTCCTCGATGCGGCGCAGCAGCTCCTCGGCGGCGGGGATGCCCTCGAAGGCGTCCTCCGCGGGCGGGGGCCCGCGGAGCAGCCTCTCGAGGAGGCCGCGCAGGGCCGCGGCCGTCCCCCCCTCGCCGCCGCGCCCGAGGGCCTGGTCGAGCGCGTCCAGGTCCAGAAGCAGCGCCGTGGGGTCCGGGTAGCGCTCCTCGCGCCGCTTGGCGCAGAGCCTCCGGAGGATGCGGCCGGTGGCCCGCAGCGTCTCGCTCCCTCCCCCCGCCGCGGGGTCGGGGAAGGGCTCGGTGAGGTGGCGCGCGGCGATGGCCGCCGAGGAGGAGCCGGGGAACGGGACCCGCCCGGTGAGGAGGTGGAACCAGGTGGCGCCGAGGGAGTAGAGGTCGCTCCGGACGTCCAGGTCGGGCAGCCCGCGGAGCTGCTCCGGCGAGGCGTAGTGCGGGGTCCCCTGCGCGACGAGTCCCGCGGAGGAGAACGGATCGTCCACGACGCGCTTGGCGAGCCCGAAGTCGAAGAGGATCGCGCGCCCGTCCCGGTGGAGGAAGACGTTGGAGGGCTTCACGTCCCGGTGGATGACCCCGCGGGACCAGGCGTGCTCCAGCGCGCGGGCCACGGAGCGGACGACGTCGAGGGCGCGCCTCTCCGGGTAGGGGCCGGCCCGCCGCAGCACCTGGAAGACGGTCTCCCCCTCCAGCAGCTCCATCGCGATGTAGCGCACGCCCCCGTGCTCGCCGGCGTCGAGCCCCCGCACGATGTGGGGGTGCTGGAGCTGGGCCACGGCGCGGGCCTCGCGCAGGAACTTCTCCGCCTCGCCGGGCTTCTCCCGCTCGGACACGGCGAAGACCTTGAGGGCCACGTCCCGGTCCATGGAGAGCTGCCGGGCGCGGTAGACCGTCCCCATGCCGCCCGCGCCGAGCCGACCGACGACGCGGTACCCCCCGACCACCTGCTCCGTGCTCGCGAGGCGGAGGTGCGAGAGGATCGTCGCCGCGCGCTCGTCGGTGAGCTTCCCGCGGGCGACGAGGACCTCCTCGACCCGGGGGGGGACCTCGCCCCGCGCGGACGCGGAGCGGACCGCGGCCAGGGCGTCCACCACGTCTGCCATGCGGCACCAGCCGCGGCGGATCGCCTCCTCGGCGAAGCGGAAGGCCTCCTCCGGGATCGCTCCCTCCCCCTGCCCCGGCGCCCTTCGTGGGCGCACCCGGGCCCGCCGCGTATCTTATCCCCCCTCGCGGGCGGCGCCCCCGGCCGCCGCGGGGGGAGGGACCGTGTCCGAGGACCTGCGGGAGACCCGGCTGCGCAAGCTGGAGGAGCTCCGCGCCGCAGGCGTCCCCCCCTGGCCGGACCGCTACGGGAAGACCCACTCCGCGGCCGGGGCGCGGGCCCGCTTCGAGGCCCTCGAGCCCTCGCTCGCGAAGCCCGGGGACCCCTCGGCCGAGGTCGTCTCGGTGGCGGGGAGGCTGGTCCTGTTCCGTCCCATGGGGAAACTCGTCTTCGGGCAGATCCAGGACGCCTCGGGCCGCATCCAGGTGGCGCTGCGGCGGGAGGTGCTGGGGGAGGAGCGGTTCGCCCTGCTCCTCAGGTGCCTCGACCTCGGGGACCACCTCGGGGTGCGGGGGCCGCTTTTCCGCACGAGGACCGGGGAGGTCACGGTCCTCGCGAAGGAGGCGACCTTCCTCGGCAAGGCGCTGCGCCCGCTCCCGGAGAAGTGGCACGGGCTCGCCGACCGCGAGGCGTGCTACCGCCAGCGGTACCTCGACCTCGTGGCCAACGCGGAGACCCGGGACCGCTTCCGGGCCCGCACCGCCTTCGTGCGCGAGACCCGCCGCCACCTCGAGGCGAACGGGTTCGAGGAGGTGGAGACCCCGGTCCTCATGGCGAAGCCCTCGGGGGCCCTGGCGCGCCCCTTCACGACGCGGCACGCCGCCCTGGACATCGACGTCTACCTCCGCATCGCGCCCGAGACCTACCTCAAGCGGCTCATCGTGGGGGGGTTCGAGCGGGTCTACGAGTTCGCCCGGTGCTTCCGCAACGAGGGGATGGACCCCTCCCACCTCCAGGACTTCACGATGCTGGAGTGGTACGCGGCCTGGTGGAACTTCGAGGACAACATGCGGTACACGGAGTCGCTCCTCCGGGAGGCGATCCCGCGGGTGTGGGGCTCCGGGGTCCTCGAGGTCCGCGGGCGGAAGGTGGACCTCTCGCGGGAGTGGCCGCGGGTGCGGCTCCTCGACCTCGTGGCCGAGCGGACGGGGATCGAGGTCCGGCGGTTCCCCGAGGCCGCGGCCCTCCGGGCGGAGGCCCGGCGGCGGAAGATCGAGATCGAGGACGCCGACCGGATGGGGTGGGGGGGCCTCGTGGACGCCATCTACCGGAAGGCCTGCCGGCCGCACCTCGACGGCCCGGTCTTCCTGGTGGGGCACCCCATCGAGTCGTCCCCGCTCGCACGGCGCAACGACGCCGACCCCTCGACGGCGGACCGCTACCAGCTCGTCGTCGCGGGCTGGGAGATCGTGAACGCCTACTCCGAGCTGGTGGACCCCGTGGACCAGCGGGAGCGCCTGGCGGCCCAGGCCCGCGCGCGGGCCGGGGGGGACGAGGAGGCGATGGAGATGGACGAGGACTACCTCCTCGCCATGGAGCACGGGATGCCCCCCATCTCCGGCTTCGGGATGGGCATCGACCGCGTGGTGGCGCTGTTCGCGGGGCAGGAGAACCTGCGCGACGTGGTCTTCTTCCCGCTCGTGCGCCCGGTGGAGGAGTCCGGCGGCTCCCCCGGTCCGGGCCCCGCGGGGCGGCCCGACGGGTCCCCGGGGTCCGCCCCGGGGGCGTGATGGCCGGGGAGCGGGGCTCGTCCGCGGCGCGCGCCCTGGAGGTCTCGCGGGCGCTGGCGGGGGCGCTCTTCTCCTTCGTGCCCTTCACGGCGAACCTCCTCGCCTCGTTCACGCGCGGGGCCGCGGAGCGCGCGCGCGTGGAGGAGGCGCTCGCGACCTGGGATTCTGCGCCCGAGGCGGCGCCCGCCGCGACCTCCGACGCGCGCGGAGGCGGACGCGTCCTCGTCGTCGCCGGCGAGCCCTCCGGCGACCGGCTGGCGGCGGACGTCGTGGCCGCGCTCCGCCGCCGCCGTCCGGGGGTCCGCGTGGAGGCCTACGGGGGACCCGGGCTCGCGGCGGCGGGGGCGACGCTCAGGCGCGACCTGGCTTCGGACGCGGTCATGGGGGTTACCGCGGTGCTCCGCGCGGCGCCGGGGTTCCTCCGGCTCTACGCCGAGTTCCTGCGGGTCCTCGACGAGGAGCGGCCGGACGTCCTCCTGCTCGTGGACTACCCGGGTTTCAACCTCCGCGCGGCCGAGGCGGCCCGGCGCCGCGGGATTCCGGTGGTCTGGTACGTCGTCCCCCAGATCTGGGCCTGGGCCCCTTGGCGGGCGGCACGGATCGGGCGGGCCGTGGACGAGCTCCTCGTCGTCCTCCCCTTCGAGCGGGCCTTCTACGCGTCCCGCGGCGTCGAGGCGCGCTACGCGGGCTACCCGCTCTTCGCGGACCGGGACGCGGAGGCCCCCGACGCGGCGCTGGCGGCGCGGCTGCGCGAGGGGGGGCGGCCGGTCCTGGCGGTCCTCCCGGGGAGCCGCCGGCAGGAGGTGCGGAAGAACCTCCCGCTGCTGGCCGCGGCCGCGGAGAGGCTCCGCGGGAGCGTGCCGGGCCTCCGCCCGGTGCTCGCCTGCGCCTCGCCGCGCCTCCGGCCCGAGGTGGACCGGGTCCTCGCCGGGATCGGGGCGGGGATCGAGGTCCTGGACGGGCAGGTCCGCACCCTCCTCTCCGTGGCCCGCGCCGCCGCCTGCGTCTCCGGCACGGTGACGATGGAGTGCGCCCACGCCGGGGTCCCCGCCGTCGTGGTCTACCGGCTGGGCGCGCTCCGGCGGGCGCTGCTGCGCCGCGTGGTGACCACCCCGCGCGTGGCCATGGCGAACCTGCTCGCCGGTCGCGAGGTCTACCCGGAGTTCTTCGGGAGGGGGGGCGACGCGGACAGGATCGCCGCGGCGCTGGGCGAGCGCCTCGCCGACGGCCCCGTGCGGCGCGAGGTGGAGCGCACCCTGGCCGAACTGCGGCGCCGCCTCACCGTCCCGGGCGTGGCGGAGCGGGTCGCGTCGGTGATCGAGGAACGACTGCCCGCCTGACCGTGCTACGCGGCCCCGCCATCGGCGTTGTACGGGCGGGGTTCACCCGGGGTCGGCCGTTGGTCAACGCTGGTGGTACCGGCAGCCGTTGGAACGGAGGCAACAAGCATCCGGTGGACGGTCATCGCGTGGGCGGAGGATCCGCGCCCCGCTCCAGGGGACTGGCGAGCAGAAGTCGTTCGTCTCGGGCTGGAAGGGAGGACAGTGGGTTCCGCTCGACTGAGCGCTAGGCTGCGACCAGATCTCGAGGAGGCTCCGACCGAGGTGACCGTCGAGCTGGACTCGCTCACCGCGCGGGCGCTGCGAGAAGCGCACTCTCGGGTGCACGAGCTCAGGCTGACCTCCGCGCAGGGCGACCTGCATCGCCTTCCAATCGTGATCGACGCCGCCCCGGACTGGAAGATCCCTCCCGGGGCCCGGGACGCAACTCGGCGGGTCCTCGAGGCGGCTCGATGATCCGGGAAGGGACAGAACGGCGCCTGCGACGGTCCCGCGGCATCCGGATCGCCTTGCTGCTGGTCGCCTTGGGGCTGGTCGCCGGGCTGGTATGGCTAGTGTCTCCCGAAAGGGAGAACCGGAGACCACAGCGCCGTCTTGCGCCCGGACCCGCGAGATCGAGTCAGAGTGCGATCGACGTCGCTCCCTCGGAGAATGCGACCCCGCTTCCTGGGGCGATCGTGGGCGGGCGGCGTCGGTCGTTCGTGGCTGCCGTGGTCCGTGCGGAGGATGGAGGACTGATAGGCGACTCCGAGCTCTTGGTGGCGGCCTGCTTGGAGGCTGAGTTGGAGACCGCGCCGCGGCGCTGCGATGTCCTGCCTCGCGTAGGCGGTGCGCCTTGGAAGCAGTACTCGAGTCGGACGGGCGAGTTCGACATCGCGGGCGCGTTGCGTCCTTGCGTCGTGGTCGCCAGGGCGGAAGGGCGCATGAGTTCGGCGTTCCTGGTGCCGACGACGGCAACGACGTGCGCAATCCCCCTCCGGCGGGGCCGGGAGTGGGAACTGCGCGTTCTTGACGCGATGTCAAACAGGCCGCTCCCGGCCGAGGTTGACGTCTTCGATGCGTCGGAGCGCATGGGCGAGATGAGGTGGGCGGGGAGTGTTCGCTGTGCGCCCGACGGAACCGCGCGAGTCCAGGTCAGGGAGGAGGATTGGAGCCGCGTGATCGTCCAGTGCTCCGCGGCAGGGTACGCGCGGGTCCAGATCGACCTGTCGGGGCCGCCGGAAGGGAAGGGGACGCCGGGGGATCCGCTGGAGGTACGGCTCCTTCAAGCGAAGTGCGTGATGCTCCGGGTCATCGACGAGCAGGGCGCGCCCGTCTCAGCGGCGGTCGTCTCCGCGGATGGGGATGCCGTGTGTGACAGCGACGAGAATGGGCTCTGTCGGGGGTTCGTTTCTCCTTTCGGTCGGAAGAGGGTGGAAGTGGCCATCGACCATCCGGACTTCGCCCGGGCAACGGCAATCGTGCCCCTGCATGCCCTGGACTCCACGAGCCCTGAGCCTGCCGTGGTGACCCTCTCGGCCGGGTGGTCGCTGGAGGGTGTCGTCAGGGAGGCGGGGGGCGGAGCACCACCGCAAGGAACGAAGGTCCTCCTGTGCGGAATCATACAGCCGAAGAACAGCACGATTTCGAACGAGTACCGGGACACGGCAGCCGTCGATGACGCAGGCGCGTTCGAGTTCCCGCATCTGAGTGCGGACCTCGAGCGGGACACGAATACCGTGTACGTCGTAGCCGTCGATCCGGACGGGAGGATGGGGTGGCAATTGCACCTGGAGAGGACGACAAGGCGGAACAGGTATCGTGCAACGATCGAGTTCCCTCGGCGCGGGGAAGGGCGGCGCGTCACCTTGCAACTGATCCGGACGGACGGCGCCCGAGTGTCGGATGGGGTCCTTGTCCTCACGTGGGTCCCGTGGGGGGAAGACTCCCCCGACTCTGACGTGCTCGCGACCTACCCTCAGTGGGCGCGCGTGAACCGGAGGGAGATCCGACTGCCGGCAAACGAGGACAAGGCCATCGTGAGCATTTCCGACGGTGCTGGATCTTGGATCGTCTCCAGTTCGGCCGCCCAATGCGGATGGGCGACCGCCGTCCTGCGCCCGTCCGCGATGAGTCCGGACAGGACGCACACGCTGCGCCTCGACCCGCTTCTTTACGTCATAGGGCGGGTCATGTGGAGTGCGCCTGCGCCGACGGAGGCCTCCGTGTGTTCACTCGAAACCAGCGATACGCCTCGTGCCGTGTCGCGAGCGCTTTGCTCCGCGGGTGGGCGCTTTTCCTTCTCGCTCCCCGAGACGTGGCGTGGGCGCTTGTGCGGTCTGCGGGTGGTCGCCCAGGACGGGGGCCGACAACGCGAGGCGGCTCTTGGTGCCGTGATCCCTCCGGCGGAGGGTGTCGTGGTCGTCGAGTCGCCTCGGTGATCGTGCGGTCGCGATGGCGAGCCCTCACGCCAAGGATGGGACACTGAATCGAGGGCCGGGCTCATGAGTGCTGCGGTCCCCAAGGAAGCCCTAGGGAGAGGGAGACGGGTTTTCCAGGCCATGGGCCTGCTGGGAGCGGCGGGACTCCTCCTCTGGAGTTCCCGCAGCGCATGGATTCTCGCGCGCCAGCTCGTGCAGACGGGGGCACCTGCGACTGGCCTCCTGTTCCTCTCCGAAACGCTCGTGGTGCTGATGGTCCTGGTGCGCCGGAGGGCGCGCGTCACGAGCAAGGACCTGGGAGTGTGGATCACGGCCGTCGGCGGCACCTGTATTCCGTGGTTGGCGCGTCCCGGCGCATCTTCACTCGATGCCCCGGGGGTTGGAGTATGGATCCAACTGGCCGGTCTCTGTGTCCTCTTGTGCGCGAAGCTGTGTCTATGGAGGAGCTTCGGCGTCGTGCCTGCGAACCGTGGGGTCGTCTCCGGAGGCCCGTACCGGGTTGTACGACATCCCATGTACCTCGGCTATCTGATGACCCATGCGGGAGTATTCCTCGGGAATGCCACGGCCTACAACGCCACCGCATATGCAGCGACCTGGTACCTGATGTGGTGTCGGATGGGAGATGAGGAGACCCTTCTGTCGGCTGACCCGGACTATCAGCAGTACTGCGGCAGGACGAGGCACCGGATTCTGCCGGGGATCTGGTAGGACCTGCACCGCCCCTGGAAGGGGCTCGGGAGGTCCGTCACTCTGTCTACGTGGCGCCCGTCCCCTCTACAGCGACCCGGCCGTTTCGACGACGCGCCGGAGCACCGGCGAGGCCGCGATGGCGGTCCGGACGGGGCTGCCCTCGCCGGAGTCGCGCTGGAGGTCCATGACCAGCTCGCGGAGGGCGCGGCTCTGGGCGACGACCGACTCGAGCATGTTCAGGACCTTCGCGGCGAGCCTGGCGTCCATCCCGCGGATCACCTCGGCGGCCCGGTCGGCCAGGCCGTCGGCCTGGGCGTCGGGGCGGTTGAGGATGCGGAGCCCGATGGCGTCCGCGGCCTTGACGCGGTAGTTGACGGAGGCGGTGGCGTCCCCCAGCGCGTCGAGCAGGAGCGCGTCCACGCGGGGGTCGGCGGGGGAGTTCGCGAGCGGCTGGAGCATCCAGAGGCGGACCGACTCGGGGCCCT
>CAZKTF010000032.1:13852-20939 GCA_964555565.1 uncultured Planctomycetota bacterium
CGAAGAGCCGCAGGAAGGTCTCGGTCTCCACGCCGGGGATCTCGGCGAGCTGCCGGGCGGCGGCGCGACGTTCGACCTCGCTGCGGGTCTCGTCGGAGGCCGCCCGGGCGAGGATCTCCTTCGCGGCCCGGGTCTTGAGCCTGCCGAGCTGCCAGTAGGACCAGGTCCGGACCTGCTCGTCGGCGTCGCGGTCCGCGAGGGCGAGGATCTCCTCCGTGACGGCCGGGTGGCCCGCCGTTGCGGGCGAGATGGTCTTGAGCACGCGAATGCGCTCGGCGATGTCCCCTGCGGGGCTCCGCAGGAACGACACCAGGCGGTCCGCGTCGGAGGCGATCGCGGCGGCGGCCTTCTTCTCCGCCGCCTCGGGGTCGGCCGCCGCCAGTGCGGCGAGGAAGCATCCCCGATCCTCGGCCCCGGGGAGGGCTCGGAAGAGGAGGGTCATCTCGGCCCGCATCCAGGACGGGCTCTCGCGGTCCCAGAGGAGCCGGAGGAACGCGGCCCGGGCCTCGTCCCCCTCGCGGAGGAAGGCCAGGAGGGCCTCGCGGACCCCGTCCGGGAGCGGCGTCCCGGGCTGCGCGACGGCGCGGTACCGCTCGAAGAGGTCGGCGGCGCGGCCCGCGAGCGCGGCCCGCGGATCGGCAGGGACCGCCTCACCCGCCCGGGGGGCGAGGAGGTCGCGGTCCGGGACCGCGGGGCGGATCCTCGACGACGGGACCCGGGCCCCGGGGACGGGCCGGCCGGCCCGGGCGCGCGTCCCGGCCGTGGTTCCCGGGGACGCCGTGGCCAGGGACCAGCCGCCGAGCCCGGCGATCGCCAGGACCCCGACCGCCAGTCCGATCGTCAGCGTGCGCTTCTGCATCTTCGTGCCTCCCTGGATTACGCAGACCGGCCGCCGGCCCCCTTCCCGGGGCGCGGCGGTCGCGGACGCCTGTCAACCCCCCTACAGGATCTGGACCGACTTCGCCACGGTGGCACCGGCGGCGTCAGACGCCTTCACGGTGACGCTGCTGCCGGCCTGCGGCTCCGTCGTGGCGAAGACGAAGAAGTTCGGGTCGCCGCCGTCGTCGCCGGTGTTCTGGTCCGGGACCGCCTGCCCCGCCTGGAGCATCACCACGGTCATCGGGACCGCGCCGCCCGCGGCGTACCCCGTGATCGGGGACCCGGCCGGTACGGCCGACGGGCAGACCAGAATCAGAACATCCAGCGTCCCGACGGCGACGGCCAACGCGGCGATGACCGCGGCGGCGGGCACGGCGATGAACAGGGACTTACGGCGGACTCGACTGCGCATGACGTCACCCCCCAGCGTGATGCGAACCGTACTTCCCGCCCGGTTACCGGTGCCCCCCGTGGACGCCGATCTCGAGCGGACTCACGAACCCAGCCTTGTTCCTGCGGTGCCAGTCGTTCCAGGTGTCCTTCGGCGCGTACTCGATCAGGGCCTCCAGCGCCCTCGCGGCGGCCCGAGCGACGGGCCGGTCCGCCTCGCCGGCGAGGCCGGCGGCGCGGACGAGGGGCGCCAGCGCCTCCCGGACCGGGAGGTCGCCCAGGACCTCGGCGGCGGCGACGTGGGCCGCGGTGTCCGGCCCGGACGCCAGCGTCGCGGCGGCGCGGGCGGTCCGCGAGACCGCGTCGAGGCGGCTCAGGCTCGCCATCAAGCGGGGATCAGCGCTCATCTGCTCCCGGACGAGGCCGGCCTGGAGGGCCATCCCGAGGCGGGAGTCGAGGGCGCGGAGGAGGCCCGCGGGGTCCTGCGGGAGGCCCAGCGCGAGCGTCGCGCTCCGGCCGCCGCCCTTCCGGATCCCCTCGACCGTCTCGGAGAGGGCCGTGGCCGCGGCCGCGTCGCCGTCCTCGGCGAGGACGCCCAGCGCCGCCGCACGGACCCACCGGGCCGGGTCGTCCCGGAGGACGAGCGCCGCCTCCCTCCGCGCCGCCGGCCCGAGCGCCCGGAAGGCGAGGAGCCGGACGGCCGGGTCGGCGTCCTCGAGGACCTCCCGGGGCATCGCGAGGAGCGCCCACGGGTCGAACCGCAGGACCTCCTGGAGGATGAGTACTCGCTCGCGGGAGGTCGCCTCGGAGAGGGCCGCGAGGAAGGCCTCCTCGGCCCCCGCGGCTCCGCCCCTCCGGGCGACGACGGCACCGGCCGCGTTGGCCACGGGGGAGGCGTAGCGCGCGGCGGCGAAAGACGCCGCGCTGGGACCGGCCCAGCCCGTCTTGTTCGAAGCGACGACCGAGCGCGCCGCGGCCGCGACGACCTCCGAGTCGGGGTCGCCGAGCAGGCTAGTCAGTGCGTCAGCGACGGCCAGTCGGTCGGCGAGGAGGCGTCCAGCGAGAGCGAATCCTCGTCGCTGAGCGGCGTCGGGGCTCCGGGCCATGGCGAGAAGCGCGGCCATCGCGGTCTCATCGTCGCGCTGGGCATGCCGGCTCAGGGCCTCGGCCTTCGTGACAGATTCCTCGGCACCCACGGGGGACACGGCGATGGCGGCAGTCACGAGCTCCGAGGAGAGGGGCGCCCCCGTCTGGGCAGCGTCGCGCAGACCCCGGAGGGCCCGGGTCCGGACGATTCCATCGGGAGAGCGAAGACCACGGAGAACCTGCGCCGGCGTGCACCGCCCGGATTCGAGGGCCTCCACCGCCAGCTCCGGCTCGTCGAAGAACCGGTCCACGACCTCCGAGAGGCCGGCCCGGGCGACAATCCAGGTCGCCGCCCCGCGCGCCGTCATGGGCTCCCTGGGGTCCGAAGCGACCTCGGAGGCGACGCGGGAAAGCCACACGGGCGGGACCGAATCCGGATCGGCCTCGAGAATGTTCACCGCCACGGGGAGGAACACGCGCTTGACCCGGCGGACGTCGCCGGCCAGGACCTCCAGCGCGGGGAACGCCTCGGCCCTCTGGAGGACCAGGAGCCGCGCGGCCGCGGTCCCCCGGACGAGGTCTGACGGGTCCGAGAGCGCGCGGCGCGCCCCGTCGGCCGTGCCTCGCA
Organism: uncultured Planctomycetota bacterium; assembly: GCA_964555565.1. Lineage (GTDB taxonomy): Bacteria > Planctomycetota > JAJSAM01 > JAJSAM01 > JAKLKS01 > CAZKTF01. Next base: position 16,836 of record CAZKTF010000032.1, read on the forward strand.
TCCGGAGGGCGGCCGCGCGGACGCCCGGGTTCTCGTGGGCGAGGAGCGCCCGGCCCCGCTCGGGGGAACTGCCGGCGACGGCCGCGACGGCGGCGGACTGCGCCACCTCCTCCAGCCTCGTCCCCTCCGGCGCCAGGGCGGCCACGGCCGCGACGGCCTCGACCAGCTCGGCCGCCGAGGGCAAGGGCAGCGCCCGCGCCGCCTGGACGCGGACCTCGATGGGCTTCCCGTCCTGCTGGACGAGCCGGCGGAAGAGTTCCACCGCGGCCGGGTCCTCGAGGTAGCGCAGGGCCTTGAGCGCCGCCACGGCCACCTCGACGTCCGGGTCGTCGGCCAGGGCGCGGAGCGCCGCCGCGGCCCGCGCGGGGGCCTCGGCGTAGTTGAGGGCCAGGACCCTGACCGCGGTGACGCGGACCATGGGCGAGGGGTCCTCGGCCCCCCTCTCGCCCGCGGCGATGGCCGCCAGGCCGCCCAGTTCGCCCAGGTCGTGGAGCGCCTCGCGCCGCGCCTCCTCCCCGGCCCCGGCGTCGCTGAGGACCCTCTCCAGGCTGTTGCGGACCGGGCCCCCCGAGGCCAGGGGCGGAGGGGCCGGCGGGGCGGGAGTCCCGCCCGCGGCGGGGGGCGCCGGCGGGGCCGGCATCCCGCGCACCCAGTCCGGGGCGCCCTCGCCGCCCCGGCGCACGAGGAACGCGCGCCCGTCCACGACGGCGAGGGACTCTCCCGCGGCGAGCGTGCGGCGGCCCTCATCCGTGCCGCCGCCGCCGCCTCCTCCACGCAGATCCACCGTGACCGCCCCGCGCACGGCCGTGACCAGCACGGCCGCCCCGGGGACCGAGGCGGCGGCGGGGCCCGAAGCGCGGGCCCCGGCCGCCAGTGCCGAGGCGCGGTCGTAGAGCCACCCGCGGACGCGCGTCCCGCCGGGCGTCACCACCCGCACCTCGACCTCGCCCGGGGCGCGTGCGGCCACCCCGGGCGCCTCGACGAAGACCTCTCCCCCTCCCCCGGAGGACGACGCCCGGGATTGCGACACCGTCGCGCGCACCGACCCGTCGAGGACGCTCACGCCGTCCGTCCCCACGGCAAGCCAGCAGGGACCCGCGTCCACGCGGGCCCCGCCGGACAGGCGGAGATAGGCGGAGGAAGAAGCGGGGACGTGCAAAGACGCCCCAGGGGGGAATTCCTCCTCCGCCCGAATCCAGACTCCGCTGTCGGTGCCGTCTGCACGACGGCTCCACCTCTGGAGGCCGCGACCGTCGATCGTCTCGACCTTCGCCAGCCTCCTCCCTACGTCTGGGCTCCGGTTCTCGCCGGAGTTCGTGTTCAGGATGAAGAACAGCGCCGCGCCGGCGGCCAGGCTCCCGGCCGCGATCCATATCGTCGGTCGGGGGGCCAGCCGGACGGGCCGCCCCGGCCGCACCGGCTCGCGGACGGGTTCGCGCGGCGGGGTCCGCGGGGCCCGATCGTCCTCGTGCGTCCGCCGCGGGGCCGTCCCGGCCTCCCGACGGATCCGGTCCATGACGGCGTCGGCGAAGCCCGCCGGCGCCCTCCAGGACGCGGGCTCGGTCGATACGGGGGCCGCCAGGAACACCGCCACCGCCAGCGCCGACCGCCGGGCCGCGCCGCGGCACTCGGGGCAGGAGCCGTAGTGCTCCGCGGTGATCCCCGGCTCCCCGGGCGGGGTCTCCCCGTCCAGGTAGGCGTCGAGCAGGCGGCGATCGAAGCTACACACTGGGAGCGCTCTCCTCGGGGGGCGATGGGGCCGCTCCGGCGGGCGGTGCGGCCCCGGCTTCGGGGGCGGCGTCCCCCGCGGCGGAGTTCCCCCGCCGCGCGCGCCGCTGCTCGATCTCCTTGCCGAAGACCTCCAGGTAGCCCGTCGCCTGGAGCACGTCCTCGAGCTTGCTCCGGGCGTCGCGCAGCCAGTTGCGGACGGTCGAGACGGAGACCCCCTCCTTGCGGGCAATCTCCTCGTAGGTCATCCGGGCCTCGTGGCTCTCGTGGAGGACCCGCCGGAGGTTCTCCGGGATGCGCTCCAGCGCTTCCTGGAGGTCCATTCGCACCTCGAGCGGGTACAGCACCGATTGCATCTCCACGACCTCCTCGTCGTACGGGGACGTTCTCATCGCGGGAAGGCGTCGGCTCTCCCGCAAGTCCTGGATGCAGTTCTTGGCGATCCGGAACAGCCAGCCCGTGAAGCTCCCCGGGTCGCGGAGGTTCCGGCGGAACCTCCACGCCCGGACGAAGACTTCCTGGGCCACGTCCTCGGCGTCCTGCTGGTGGCGGACCCGGCTCCGGACGAACCGGAAGACGTAGTCCTGGTACCGCAGGACGAGGCGGCCGAAGGCGTCCGAGGCGTCCGGCGTGTCGCCGGCCTGGGCCCGTCGGACGAGATCGGCTTCCTCCAGCGGATCACCTTCGTCATGCGGTAGGCCTCCACCATCCCTGACCGGCCCGCCCCCGAATTCGGGCAACGCGAAAAACCCGAACAGCCGGCGGAGGAGCCTCATCGGAGGCAAGGCCCGGTGATGGAAGAGGTTGCGGCGAAGGAGGCGGGGGGGCCCTCCGCCACGACCCGGCCCCCCTCCCGCCCGGCCCCCGGCCCGAGTTCCAGGACCCAGTCCGCCTCGCGGACGAGGCCCGGGTCGTGGTCCACGAGGACCACCGTGGCCCCGGACTCCGCCAGCCCCCGGAGGACCTCCGCGAGCCGGGCCACGTCCGCCGGGTGGAGCCCGATGGAGGGCTCGTCGAGGACGTAGACCGTCCTCGGGTCGGCCGGGCGGACGAGTTCCCCGGCCAGCCGCAGCCGCTGGCTCTCCCCGCCGGAGAGCGTCTCCAGGGGCTGCCCCAGCGGGAGGTACCCCAGGCCCACCTTCTCGACCGGCAGCAGCGGGTCCCGCGCGGCGGGGACGTTGCGGAGGACCTGGACCGCCTCGGCCACGGTGAGCCTGAGGAGGTCCGAGGCGTTCATCCCGCGCCAGCGGACCTCCAGGGTCTCCCGCTCGAACCGGGTCCCGCCGCAGGCATCGCAGGGGACGCTCACCTCCGGGAGGAGGTGCATCTCGATGCTCCGGGTCCCGAGGCCCTCGCAGGCGGGGCAGCGCCCCCCCTCCCGGTTGAAGGAGAAGCGGGGGGCGTCGAACCCCCGCACCCGGGCGGCGTCGGTCTCCGCCAGGAGCGCCCGGACCCCGTCCCAGGCCCCGGTGTAGGTGGCCGGGGTGGCGCGGGGGGACCGGCCGGCGGGGGCGCGGTCCACCTCGACCGCGCGGGAGACCCTCTCCACGCCCCGGAGCGCCCGGTGGGCCCCCGGGGCGGCCGGGTCGCCGTGGAGCGCCCTCCGGAGCGCGCGGAGGAGGACGTCCTGCACCAGCGTGCTCTTCCCGCTCCCCGAGACCCCCACGACCGCGGTCACCCGGCCGAGGGGGAACCGGGCGTCCACGCCGCGGAGGTTGTGCTCCGTGGCCCCCGCGACCACCAGGGCCCCATGGACGAAGGGGTCCCCCGCGGGGACCCGGAGCGGGCGCTTCCCCTCCCCGCGGAGGTGGCGGGCCGTGAGCGTGTCCGCCCGCCGGAACTCTTCGGCCGGCCCCGAGAAGACGACCCGCCCCCCGTCCTTCCCGGCCCCGGGCCCGATCTCCACGACCCAGTCCGCCGCCGCCACGGTGGCCGGGTCGTGCTCCACGACGACGAGGGTGTTGCCCGCGTCCCTGAGGGCCCGCAGCGCCGCCAGCAGCCTCCCCACCTCGACCGGGTGGAGGCCGGCGGTGGGCTCGTCGAGGACGTAGAGCACCCCCGCGAGCCCCCCGCCCAGGTGCGCCGCGAGGCGCGTCCGCTGCGCCTCCCCCCCGGAGAGCGTCGCCGCCGGGCGGTCGAGCCCGAGGTAGCCGAGGCCGAGGCCGCCGAGGACGCGGAGCCGCCTCGCGACTTCGGCCACGAGCGGCCCCGCGGCCGCCGCGGCGGCCCCCTCGAAGCGCAGCCCCTCGAGCGCGGGGAGCGCCTCCTCGACCGTGAGCGCGAGGAAGTCGGGGAGCGACCGCCCTCCCACCCGCACCGCCCGGGACTCGGGGCAAAGCCGCGCGCCTGCGCACTCCCCGCAGGCGGGCCGGGCCA
>CAZKTF010000033.1:0-20661 GCA_964555565.1 uncultured Planctomycetota bacterium
AAACCATCCCGGCTACGTCACACCCAAAGCGGCAAGAGTTTCGTTACACCCCACAAGCGCCAGGAGCCGCTGGGACAGGCCCACGTCGCTCAGGGCGACCGCCTTGAGGTCGTCCACCGCCGAGTCCGCCGCCCGCACCGGGACGGGGGAGAGCCAGGGCCAGGCGAGGCCCGCGACCAGGAGGAGCACGATCGCAGCCATGGCCCGATCGGGGTGGCGGCCCACCGTGCGGCGGAGCAACCCGTAGACCTGCCTCATTGTCAGCCCTCCTTGCGGCGCGGACCGCGGCCCCGGCGGGTGGAGACGGACCTTCCACCCGAGGGTGCTGCGGGTCCTCCTTCGCCTTCCTCCTCGACTCCAACCCGGGGCGCACCTCGCGCCCTTCGATCCAACGGCGGGCGGGGCAAACCCCGCCCTACAGAGACACGGCCGGGCGCGATTCGCGCCCTCTACAGTAATTGAGGGCCGGCGGGAGGGGTTGGGGTCGCGGAATCTTTGGAATTCACCTTGGCTTGACGGGTTTCGAGGTCCGGGAGGGCCCTCCGCAGCCTCTGGATCCCCCTCTTCAGGAGCATGCTGGCGGCGATGCGAGTCCCCCCTTGAGTCTCCTGAACCCATTGCACGACCTCGGGATAGGGTTGCAGGAGGAGGACCCGTCGTCTGACGGTTTCAGCCAGGACAGGCGGGAAAACCGCCAGCTCGGTCTCCGCCCGGCGGCGGATGTGACCTGCCTCGTCCTCGGAGTCCACGAGGGCCAGGGGGTCCGTCTCCGCGGCTACGCCTTCGGCGACGCCCGCGGGGACTTGCGGGCCCATCGCCAGCTCCGGGCCGTAGTGCTCGCAGACGGTCGCGATCCAGGCGCAGGGGCCCCGGATGACGCGGCCCCTGCTCACCGCCTTCACCGCCTCCGCCTCCACGTGGAGGCAGGTCTCCTCGATCTCGAGTCCTCGCCAGCCCGCCCTCAGGAGCGCGGTCGCGAGCTGGACCCGGCCGAGCGTCTGCCACGCGAGGATGGGGCGAGCGTCCCCTCGCGATTCGGCGCGGAGCGCGTCGAAGAGCGTGCCGGCTTCGGGAGGCACGATGAGACGGCGGTGCCTGGCTCCCATTCTCTCGTCCGCCCCGCCGTGTTGCCGGCGGGACCCTCCTCGAACACCGGGCACCCTGCCCGGGCGCGTTCCTCCGAACTCCACCGGGTTTCCCAACCCGGAGGCCCCCGGAACAAGTCTATCCCATTGTGTTGCTCCGTGCGGAGACGCGGAGCGAGGCTGCTGAGGAGCATGCGGGGCACGGGGTCAGACCCCGGGCGCCTCGCGTGACGTGCTGCGCCACCCCATGGGCGCCCGAGGTCAGACCCCCGGTGCTGAGGAGCGCAGGGTCAGAACCGGGTCGTTTGCAAACGGGGCAGGGCGACGCGAGGGGTTGGAGGCCACGGTTTGCAAACGCCCAAGGTCTGACCCATCCATACGTTGCCCCGCCGCTCGGACCCCGGTACGCTTGGGGACTTCCCATGCAGACCCACGAAGGCCAGTTCGTCGCCGGCGGGCGGAAGTTCGCGGTCGTGGCGGGGCGGTTCAACGACTTCGTGACCCGGCGCCTCGTGGACGGCTGCCTGGACGCGCTCCGCCGCCACGGGGTGAAGGAGGACGACGTCACCCTGGCCTGGGTCCCGGGCTCCTTCGAGCTCCCCGTGGCCGCCCGGCGGCTCGCCCTCTCCCGGAAGTACGCCGCCGTCGTCTGCCTCGGGACGGTGCTCCGGGGCGAGACCTCCCACTACGACCTCGTGTGCCGGGAGGCGGCGGCGGGCATCGCCGCGGTCTCCCGGGAGACGGGCGTCCCGTGCATCTTCGGGGTGATCACGGCGGACACGCTCGAGCAGGCCATCCACCGCGCCGGCGCCAAGTCGGGGAACAAGGGCTTCGAGGCCGGCCTCGCCGCCCTCGAGATGGCCGACCTCCTCCCCCGGCTCGGGCCGGAAGCCTAGGTCGCCCGTGTCGCACCGGGAGAAGACCCGGGCGCGGGAGCTCGCCCTCCAGGCGCTCTACCAGGCGGACCTCCTCGGGGACGAGTGCCTCCCCGGGATCGAGGCCACGCTGCGCGCCGACGGCCACCCCGCGGAGGTCGTGGACTACGCCTTCGACCTGACGCGGGGGGTCCGCGCCCGCCGGGAGGAGACCGACGCGCTCCTGGCCTCCGCGGCGCAGCACTGGACGGTCTCGCGCATGGCGGTCGTGGACCGCAACATCCTCCGGATGGGCGTGGAGGAGCTGGTCCACCACCCCGAGGTCCCGCCGCGCGTGGTCATCAACGAGGCCATCGAGCTGGCCAAGCGCTACTCCACCGCGCAGAGCGGGGCCTTCGTGAACGGGGTCCTCGACCGCGTGCGCCGCGACCTCCAGGCCGCCGGCCGGATCCCGCCCGAGCCGAAGGGCGCCGGGACCGCCTGATGTTCGAGCGGCTCCGCGCCGGGCTCGCGAAGACCGGGAAGGCGCTCGCGGGACGGCTGAAGGCGGCCCTCCTCGGGAGGGAGGTGGACGAGGCCACCCTCGAGGAGATCGAGAGGGCGCTGCTGGCCGCGGACGTGGGCGTGGCGGCCACGCAGGAGCTCGTGGAGGACCTCCGGGCGGCGAACCGGCGCGGGGAGCTGCTGGACGGCGCCGAGGCCATCCCGTTCCTCCGCGCCCGCATGGCCGCGATGCTGCGGACCGACGGGGCGGAACTCGCCCGGGCCCCCTCGGGCCCCACGGTGGTCCTCGTCTGCGGGGTGAACGGGAGCGGGAAGACGACGAGCGTGGCCAAGCTCGCGCGCCTCCTGGCGCGGGAGGGCCGCCCGGTGGTGCTGGCCGCCTGCGACACGTTCCGGGCGGCCGCCGTGGAGCAGCTCGCGCTCTGGGCCGGGAGGGTGGGGGTCCCCGTCGTCAAACAGGCCACGGGGGCCGACCCCGCGGCCGTGGCCTACGACGCGGCCGAGGCCGCGCTGGCCCGCGGGGCGGAGTACCTGGTCGTGGACACGGCCGGGCGCCTCCACACGCAGGGGCACCTCATGGGGGAGCTGTCGAAGATCTCGCGGGTGGTGGGGAAGAGGATCCCCGGCGCCCCCCACGAGGTCCTCCTCGTCCTCGACGCCACCACGGGCCAGAACGCCATCGCCCAGGCGAAGACCTTCAGCGCGGCGGTGCCGGTCTCCGGCCTCTTCCTCGCCAAGATGGACGGGACGGCCAAGGGCGGGTCCGTCTTCGCCATCCGGCGCGAGTGCCCGGTCCCGGTGAAGTTCCTCGGCGTGGGCGAGGGGCCCGACGACGTGGAGCGGTTCGACCCGCAGGCCTTCGTCGATGCGATCTTCGAGGGGTGAGGTGAGGAGACGGATCCTCCTCGCGCTGCTCCTCGGCGTCCCCCTCCTGGTCCTCCCCTCCGCGCGCTCCTTCGACACCCCCAAGGCGTTCCTCCTCCTCCTCGGGGCGGCCGCGCTCGCCGGGGCGGCCCTCCCCCGCCGGTCCGGGGAGGGGCCGCTGCTCCTCCGCTGGTCCCCGGCCTCCGCGGCGCTCGGGGCGGTCCTGGTCCTCGCCGCGGTCGCCGCGCTCCGCTCCCCGGACCCCTGGGCCTCGGCCCGGGCCGCCTCGCTCCTCCTCGCGGCGGCGGTCGTGGCGCTCGCCGTGGAGAACTTCGTCGGGGAGGCGGCCGACCTCCGCCCCCTCCTCGCGGCCGTGGCCGGGGCCGCCGGGGTCGCCGCCGGGTACGGGCTCCTCCAGGCGGCGGGGGTGGACCTCCCCTTCCCCTGGCACGAGACCCACCCCGGGGTCCCGGCCTCCACCCTCGGGAACCCGAACTTCGCCGCGGAGTTCGTCGCCGCGGCGCTCCCGATCACCCTCCTCGTGGCGCTGCGCGCCCACCGGCCCGCGGGCTGGGCTGCGCCGGCGCTCGGGGTCCTGTTCCTCGTCGTCGCGGCCCCGGCCCGGGCCGCCTTCCTGGGGGTCGCCGTGGGCGCCGGCCTTGCCGGGTGCCTCTCTCTCGCGACCCGGCCGGGTCGCCGGGACCGGGTCCTCGGGGGGACCCTCGCCGCCCTCCTCGCGGCGGGGCTCGCCGCGGGGGCCGCCCTGGTCTACCGGGCCCCGGAGCGCCTCCCCGCCTGGCTCGGGCGGAGCGACACGGTCCTCGTCCGGGCGGAACTCGCGCGCTCCACCGGCCGGATGCTCGCCGATCACCCCCTCGGCGTTGGCCTCGCCGGCTGGGAGGCGGCGATCCCCCCCTACCGGAGCGAGACGGAGGCCCGCGCGTCGCTCTTCCGGGACCCCGGGGAGGCGCACAACGAGCCGCTCCAGTTCGCGGCCGAGGGGGGATGGCCGCTCCTGGGGGCGGCGCTCCTCCTCTCCTGGCTCCTCGCGCGGGCGGCGCTCCGGGCCGCGCGGGACGCGCGGGGGCGCGGGGAGGCGCTGGCCCTGGCGGCCTCCCTCGCGATCCTCCTCGGCGACTCCCTCGCCTCCGCTCCCTTCCACCGGCCGGCCACGCTCCTCCTCGCGTCCTTCGGCGCGGGTGCGCTCGCGTTCCTGGGGGGAGGGCGCGAGATCGCGCTCCGCGCCCCCGGGAGGCTCGCCCACGGGGCCATCCTCGCGGCCCTGGCCGGGGGCGTGTTCCTCCACGGCTCGGCGCTCCTCGGCGAACCGCCGCTCCAGGAGGCGCGGGAGTACCTGAGGCAGGGAAGGGGCCCGCCGGCCCGGGAGGCGCTGGCCCGCGCGCTGCGGCGGGACCCCGGGTCCGTGGAGGCCCTCCTGCTCGACGGGGACGTGGCCCTCTACGCGGGGAAGCCGGAGGAGGCGAGGGCCCGCTTCGAGGCGGTCCTCGTCCTGCGGCCCCGCGACCCCATCGCGCGATCCAACCTCGCCCACGCCCTGGCCGCCCTGGGGCGGGACACCGACGCGCGTGCGGCCTGGGAGACGGCGCTCGCCACGGCCCCCTGGCACCGCGAGGCGAACACCGCGCTCGGGGGGTTCCTCCTCCGGCACGCGGAGCCGGAGGCGGCGCTCGCGCGCTTCGAGCGGGCCCTCGCCACGGACCCCGACTACGCGCCGGCGGCCGGCGGCCGGGTGGAGACGCTCGTGGCGCGGGGGCGGCTCGAGGAGGCGATCGCGGCGGCGAGCGAAGCCGTGGACCGCGCGCTCGCCCGGCGCCCTCCCGACCCCAGGACTGCGGCCGACCTGGCGGAGGCGGGGTCCCGGGCGGCCCCGCTGCTGGCCGACATGCTCCTCGTGAAGGGGAGGCGCCTCCTCCTCGGGAGCGATCCCCCGGGCGGGGCCTCGGTCCTCCGGGGGCTCGCGAAGGGGCGCCCGACGGAGGCGCTCCTCGAGGAGGCCGCCCGCGCCTTCGCCGCGGCGGGCATGCGCGCCGAGGACGGGAGGATGCGGGCCGGTGCCCGCCTCGCGGCCGCGGAGGAGGCGCTGGCCGCGAGGGACTTCGCGAGGGCCGACCGGGAGGCCTCCCGCGCGGCGGAGGTGACGCTCCCGGAGGCGGCCGCGGCGGAGGTGCGGGTGCGGCAGGCCTCCATCCTGCTTCGCGCCGGGAAGCGGGAGGCCGCGCTGGGGGCCCTCGGCGAGGCCGCGGCCCGCGGCTGGCGCGACCGCGCGGCGCTGGAGGGGGCCGAGGAGTTCGCCCCTCTCCGGGACGACCCGACGTTCCGGCGCATCCTCGACAGGATGGGGACGCACCTGAACAAGTGACTTGTCGCCGCCCGGAGGCCCGAGGGGGCCCGGCCGAGGCGGAGTTATTCAGTTTCTCCGGTACGTCCCCGCATACTCGGCGGGATGCAGAGCGGGGATCGGATGGTCGTGGCCGTTTTCGCGGCCGCGGTGGCGGCGGCGTTGGGCGCCGTGGGCTGGCTCACCTTCTCGCGGCCCCGTGGGACGGAACCCCCGACCCGTCCCGCCGCGACGGACGGGGCGAAGAAGTCCCCTCCGGTCTCCCCGAAGCCCGACCCGGGCCAGAACCCCCGCACGAAGAGGGAGCCGGCGAAGAGGCACAGCCCCCCCACCTTCGAGATCGTCGGGGAGGTCCGCAAGCCCGACGGCTCGGCCGCCACGGGGGCGAAGGTGTCGCTCCTCCCCCCGGGGGTCGTCGCCACGGTCCCGTCGTTGAAGGGCGAGCCGGTGCCCGCCGCCATGAGGGCGGTGCTCCGGGACCTCTTCAACATGGACCCGGACATGCTCGACGCCTGTTCCCCCTACGCCGGGGTGCCGATGATCGCGCCGCCGGTGCGGGTGCCGGAGATCGCCGCGGTCAACGCCGACGGGGAGGGGAAGTTCCGGATCCAGGTCCGCAGTGCCGGTCCCTTCCGGGTGGAGGCGCGCCTGGAGGACGTGGGGCGCGCGGTCCTGGACGAGGTGACCGCGGGCGGCCCCCCGCTCATCCTCAAACTCGGCGCCGCGGCCGCGCTCCGCGGGCGCGTCCTGGCCGCCCCGGCGCGCATCCCGGTCGCCGGGGCGACGGTCGTGGCCCAGTCGGGGACCGTCACGTCCGGGGCCACGACGGACGCCGAGGGGGCCTTCACGATCCCGGACCTGGCGCCGGGGAGGTACTCGCTCCGGGCCGGCGCGCCGGGGGCGGCCCCGGCGGCCCTGGCGGGGGTCGAGGTCTCCTCCACGGCACCGCCCGTGGAGGTCCTCCTCGGGGAGGGCTTCGCCGTGCGCGTGCACGTCCTCCGCGAGGACCGGCCCCCCGGCGCGCGGAAGAAGCAGGGCCCGCCCGCCTCGGGCCCCGCCGTCGAGGGAGCCACCGTGGTGGTCTACGACCGCGGCCAGAAGCAGTTCGCCTCGGGGACCACGGACGCCGAAGGGGCGGTCCGCGTCGCGCGGCTGGGACCCGGGCGCTGGCGCGTGGGCGTCCGGAAGGAGGGGTTCCTCACCGCGATCTCCCAGGACGTGCACTTCAAGCCCGGGGGGGTCGCGGAGGAGTCGCGGGAGGTGGCCCTCCAGGCCGAGGTCCTCACGCCCGTGAAGGTCCTGGACGCCTCGGGACTCCCGCTCCAGGGCGCCCGCCTCTACACCGGGGGGGTCGAGGACGAGTTCGACCTCCGCCACAGCGAGGAGGTGGGGCGCACCGACCAGGAGGGCGTGCTCCGGTTCGCCTTCGACCCCGGGATCGACCGCCGCTCGGCCCTCTTCATCGTCGCCGAGGACGGGAACGTCACCCGGGTGGAGCCGGACGAGCCCCTCGCCGGCACGGAGGTGAAGGTCGTGCTGCGCCCCGGCCGCATCGTCCAGGGCCGCATCCGCGACACCGCCGGCAAGCCCGTGGCCGGCGCCCAGGTCGCGGTCACGGTGACCCCGACGGACGACGACTGGAACGAGATGCGGATCGTGGTCTACAGCGACGGCGAGGGGGCCTACCGCTCGCCGCGGGTCCCCTTCGGCGAGCTCCGGATCGAGGTCGAGAAGGAGGACGCCTTCGAGGAGGAGGACGTGGACGAGGAGGTCCGCGACGACCCGATCGTGAAGGACTTCACCCTCGACCTGGAGCCCCCCCCGCCGAAGAAGTAGGCGGGGCCTTCCCCGCGGTCCGGAGGAGGAACGCCTCCGTGCGGTCGAGGCAGCGCTCCAGGGGGTACTGCTCCCGGATCCTCTCCCGCGCGGCGGCCCCCATGGCGCGCAGCCGCTCCCGGTCCCGCAGCATCGCCGCCACCGCCGCCGCGAGCGCGCCCGGATCCCGGGGCGGGACGAGCCGCCCGTGGACTCCCTCCTCCACGAGGTCCCGGAGGGCCCCCACCTCGGTGGCCACGACGGGGAGCCCCGAGGCCATGGCCTCGAGCACGACCATCGGGAGCCCCTCGTCGTCGGAGGACATCACGAAGAGGTCCGCCGCGGCGAGCACCGCCGGCATGTCCGTGCGGAACCCGGCGAAGGTGACGCGCCCGGCCACCTCGAGCGCGCGGGCCTGCTCCTCGAGCGCCCCGCGGAGCTTTCCGGTGCCGACGATGGCGAGCCGTGCCGCGGGGGCGCCGCGGAGGACCGAGCGGAAGGCCTCCAGGAGGACGTCGAACCGCTTCTGCTCGTGGAGCCGGCCCGCGGCCACGAGCAGCGTCTCCCCGGGCAGCGCCCCCAGGCCCGCGCGCGCCCGCGCGGCGACCTCCGGCGGGGTCTCGTAGGCCGAGGGGACGACGCCGTAGGGGATCGCCTCCACCATCTCGGGGGGGAAGCGCCCGATCTCCAGGATCTCCCGGCGCATCCCCGGGGCGAGGGTCAGGATCCGGTCGAGGAACAGGCGGTAGGTGAGCGCGAAGCGCCACCCCCGACGCACCTCCACGAGCCCCATGAAGGCCACCACGGGCACGCCCCCGGCCAGGCGCGCGGCGAGCCCCCCGGCGCGGATCCCGCGGTGGAGCTTCGTGGCCAGCAGGTCCACCCGCTCGCCGCGCATCCAGCGGGCGAGCGCCCGCGCCTCCCGCCAGGGGAAGTCCCCGTGGAGCGGCGTCTCGCGCGTCTCGAACCCCGCCTTCCGCGATCGCTCCACCCAGAGGGACCCGGGGCGCCCGGCCGAGAGCACCCGGTGCCCGCGGGCGCGTAGCCCCTCGGCGGTGTCGAGGAACCAGCGCTCGACCCCGCCCCACCCGTCCGCGCCCATGGGGTTGAGGACGAGGAGCGTGAGACGGTCGGGCGCCCCCCCGCTCACGCCGCCCGGGGCTGCGGGGTGGGGTCCACGCCGAGGAGCCGGCAGAGGAGCCCGTAGACGTCCGTGATGGCGAGGTCCTCGCCCTCCGGGGCCTCCGAGTCGCGCATCAGGAGGAACGCGTCGCCGTAGGTGTGCATCCCCGTGAGCGGGCTCAGGCCGAAGACCCCGTCCGCGAGGATCTTCCCCTTGAGGTCGTAGCCGTCCGTCGGGTGGGCCACCAGGTCGGCGGCGCGGTGGGCGTGGGGTCCGTGGTAGATGGCCTCCCGGTCGAGGACCGCCTGGACGATCCGCGTCCCGTCCTCGTCGCGCCAGTCGAGGAGCCTCTCGGCGATCTCGCGCCGGAGCCTCTCGGCGGGCTCGCCCGGCTCCACGATCCCGCCCCCCTCCCGGCCCCGGAGGTTCAGGAACACGCGCCCCGGGATGAGGCTGTAGGCGCGCGTGAGCGCGGGGTCCACGTTGCGCAGCCCCGCCTTCGGGTCCGGCCGGTCGCGGAGGACGAGGTAGCCCTGCTCCTCGAGCCACCGGTTGACCTGGACCTCCTTCCGGATGGAGCAGAACCCGTGGTCGGAGAGCAGCACGACCTCGGCCGTGTCCCCGACCTCGTCGATCAGCGCCCCGATGTGGGCGTCGGCCCGCCGGTAGACGTCGAGGAAGCGGGAGGACCAGAGCGGGTCCTTCCCCTCGGCCTGCCTCCAGAGGAAGTGCTGCATCCGGTCGAGCGACATGAAGTGGACCATGAAGAAGTCCCAGGGCTCGGAGCGCATGAAGTGGAGCGCCGCCTCGGCCCGCTTGTCGAGGAGGGCCTCGACCTCGGGGAGGAGCGACCCGGGGTCCCTGCGGGCCTCCCAGGCGTCCACGTCGATGCGGTAGCCGATCGACTTGAGGTAGGCCACCACCTTCGGGTCGTTCGAGACCTTCTCGAGGTCGGTGCAGAGGAAGCAGCCGATCATCACGCCGTTCACGGGCCGCGGCGGGTAGGTCCCGGGGACGTTGATGACGACGACGCGCTTTCCCAGGCGCGAGAGCTTCTCCCAGAGCGTCTCCGCGAGCATGTGGCGGCCCGTGGGGATGAATAGGTCCCAGGTCTCCGGGCGGCGGTCGATGAACCCGAAGATGGCGTGCCCCCCCGGGTCGAGCCCGGTCATGAAGGACGCCCAGGCGCAGGAGGAGACCGTCGGGTAGACGGAGCGGATGCGGCGGAAGGACCCCTTGCGGGCCAGCGCCGCGAGGTGCGGCATCACCCCCTCGGCCATGGCCCGCACGAGGAAGGAGTGCGGGGTCCCGTCCATGGCGACGACGAGGACGCGCCGCCCGGCGCCCCCGGCCGGCGCGGGGATCACCGCGCCGCGCCCCGCGGGCGCGCCGCCGCCCGCGCCCTCATGGCCTCGAGGAAGGCGTAGGGGACGCGCAGCGACCCGTGCCCGATCCCGATGTCGGTGTTCTTCTTGTTCTCGCCGTGGAAGTCGGAGCCCCCGGACTCCAGCAGCCCGTGGCGGCGCGCGAGCGCCCGGAACCGTTCCTCGTCCGCCGTGGAGTGCTCGGTGTAGACGGTCTCGATCCCGTCGAGCCCCCCCGCGGCCATCCTCCCGAGCCACGCGTCGTAGGCGGCCGGGTCGGCGTGCCCGATGGTGTAGGGGTGCGCGAGCACCGCGACGCCGCCGGCCCCCCGGATGGCCCCGATGGCCTCGGCGAGCGGCAGGCGGTCGCGCTCCACGTAGGCCGCCCTCCCCTTCCCGAGGAAGCGTTCGAAGGCCTCCCGGAAGTCGCGGACGATGCCGCGCTTCACGAGGACCCGCGCGAAGTGGGGCCTCCCCACCACGTCCCCCCCCGCCTCCGCCGCGACCTCCTCGACGGTGACACGGATCCCGAGGGTCCCGAGCTTCTCCACCATCCCGGCGTTGCGGGCCTCGCGGCCGACGCGGACGAAGTCGAGCCTCTCCCGGAGGTCGCGGTCCGCCGGGTCCACGAGGAGCCCCACCATGTGGAAGGTCCCCGGGGCGCCGTCGAGCGAGATCTCGCAGCCCGGGACGAACTCGATCCCCAGGTGGCGCGCCTCCGTCGCCGCCTCCTCGATCCCGTCGAGCGTGTCGTGGTCCGTGAGCGCTATCGCCCTGAGCCCGATCCGCTTCGCGATCCGCACCACCTCGGCCGGCCGCACCGTCCCGTCGGACGCCGTCGAGTGCGCGTGGAGGTCCGTGAGGTCGGGGGCCGGCACGGCGGCCATTCTGCCGCGCCGCGCCCCACGCTCCCAGCGGGAACGGGCGCGGGGCCGATAGAGGCTCCTCGCTTCCGGGCGTCAGCCGCGCCCTCGCGCCGGCGAGCGGCCACGGCACACCAACGGCTTCCTTGACGGCGGAGCAAGGGGTCAGACCCCAGGCGTTTGCAAGGGAGATAAGCGTTGCAAACGCCTGAGGTCTGACCCTTACGACGGCGGGGCCCTCGGGCCGACCTCCCTCCCGTCCCTGGTGTAGAACCTCGGCGCATCCGAGGGTCCCTCCGCCCGGAGGCCCCCGGCGTCCAGCATCCCGTGGTGGTTCCCGCAGAGCCTGAGGAGGTTCCCGGCCTCCCGGTCCCCTCCGAGCGCGTGCGCTCTCCGGTGTGCGTAGTGCACCCACACCCGGAACCCGCAGCACGGCACCTGGCAGCCGTCCTGGGTGCGTCCCGACACTTCCCGCCGTACCGCGGCCGGGATGTACCGCTCCCCCGGGATCTCCGCCGTGTCCGGGAGCCTCCGCCTTCCGGGCTCTTTCCGCAGCGGGTCCTTGCCCTCGAGGTAGTGCTCCGCCAGCACCTCCACCGTCTCCCCCTCGCTCAGGAGACGCTCCGCGCTCCGGGAAGCAATCTCCCGCGCCCGGTCGAAGGCGTCCTTGCCCTTCGGGGACAGCCAGGCCGTGACCTCGACCAGGGGGACCTTCCTCTGCACCTGCTCCATCCTCTTCCGCACCGCCCGCACGACCTCCCGCGTCGTCCGCCCCTCGGCGAAGGAGACCCAGTCGTCGCCCGAGACGAGCAGCGAGGGGTCCGAGAGCACCTTCCCGAGCTCGGCTGCGCTCTCGACCGACAGCATCCCCGCAAGCACCTTCGCCTCGAGCGGCGGCGAGGCCTCAAGGGCCCGGCCGAGGTCGAGGAGCGAGCGGGTCTCGCGCGCCGAGAGCCCCCGGCGCTCCCCCCACTGGGAGAGCGAGGAGGACCCCTCGCGGCGATAGAGGCCCGAGGCCGAAAGGCGTCCCAGGGCCCGGGCGAGGCGGACGTCGGCCGCCCGCTTCTCGGAGAGGAGACGGCGGGCCTCGGCCTCTTCGGCCGAGGAGGGCCGCGCGGAGATCATTGCAATCGCCATACGAACATAAACATACCACATGCGCGGGACAGAGTCCGAAAAACAAGGCTACTAAAACGCGGGAAACCCCGGATCCATAACTACTAATCTAGAACAAACTAATGGGCCCCCTGCCCCCGGCCAGCACCCGGCCTCGCAGGTAGCCGCGACGACCCCCTCCCCCTAAAGGGGCCGTGGCCGTTCGTTCTCCGCGAGGAAGCGGATGGGCCCGGCCGGCCGCGCGTTCGGCCGCGACGGTCCCCTCTCCAGACGGCGCCGTCACCGTTGCCCCGGTCGTTCGGGGCCGGGGGCCGACCCTCGCCGCCACGGCCCACTCGAAATGGCGGGGAACCCCGATCGGGTAGACTCCGCCCCGTGCAGGCCGAGCTGACGCGCGAGTTCCGGATCGAGGCGGCGCACCGTCTGCCGAACGTGCCGGAGGGGCACAAGTGCGCCCGGCTCCACGGGCACGGGTTCCGTATCGGGGTGCGCGTCTGCGGGGCCGTCGGGTCGGAAACCGGCTGGGTCCTCGACTTCGCCGACATCGAGGACGCCTTCCGCCCCCTCTTCGAGGCGCTCGACCACCGCTACCTGAACGAGATCCCGGGCCTGGAGAACCCCACCTCGGAGAACCTCGCGTCCTGGGTCTTCGGGAGCCTGCACGAGACCCTCCCGGGACTGACGGAGGTGTCCGTGGAGGAGACCTGCCAGACCCGCTGCGTGTACCGGGGGGAGTGAGGAGGGAAGCGATGAGAGAGCCGGCGGGCAAGGCGGCGCGGCGCGGGGAGCGGGGGCTCTCCCGGACGGCGGTCCTCGCGGGGGTGGTCCTCCTCGCGGGCGCGGCGGCGGGAGGCTGGGCCCTCTTCACCCGCATGGCCTCCCCGGCGCGACAGCTCGGATACGAGCCGGGGAAGGGGGAGGGCACCGGGCCCGGGGCCGGCGGCGCCTCCGCGAAGGACGCCCCCCTCGGCTTCGCCCGCTTCCTCCCCGAGGAGACGACCGGGTTCTCGGCGCTGTACCACGCGGGCGACGTCGTCGCGGCCATCCGGGACTCGCGGGCGTGGAAGCGCCTCGCCGGAACCTCCGTGGGCCGGGACGCGGAGAAGGGGGTCCGGGAGGCCCTCGACCCGAAGCCCGGGTCCTTCATCACCCCCGAGGCGGACGACTTCATCCGCCTCGCCGGGGAGGCCTTCGACACCGAGATCCTCGTGGCGGCGGGGCCGGACTGCCCCGAGGACTGCGGCCGGGCCGGGTCGGCGCTCCTGCGGAGCGGTCTCCTCGCCCTGTACTCCTCGAGCATCTTCCAGGGCGAGTCGCTCCCCCGGGAGGTGAGGGCGCGGAGGACGGCCACGAGCCTGGGGCCCTGGTGGAAGGGGATCGAGGCCCTCCGGCTCCCCCACTTCCTCCTCGCGGCGCGCGTGCGGGACGAGGCGCGGTTCAACCGCCTCTTCGACAAGGTCCTCGAAGCGGTCCGGGAGCTGGAGAAGGACCGCGCCGGGAAGGGGTCCCCGGCGGAGCCCGGGCCCCGGATCCTCTCCGAGGTGAAGGTCGGGTCCCGGACCTTCCGCCGGCTCCGGTTCCGGGCCGCCGACCTCGCGCGTGAGATGCCGGCCCCCCCGTGGAACGAGACCGACGAGGACCGGCAGCGCTTCCGCTCCGCCCGGGACCGGTTCGAGGCGTCCGTGTTCGTCGGGTTCCTCGGCGAGCACCTGGTCCTGGCCTTCGGGCCCGACGACCGCTTCCTCGCCGCGGTGGCCGCGCGCTTCGAGGCCGGGGACGCCGCCCCGCCGGTGGCCCGGTTCGCGTGGCTCCGCGAGAAGGGCGGGCGCGCGGCGCTCGCGGCCTCCTGGGTCGAGGACGCCCGGTGGGAGAAGGCGCTGAAGGACGAGCTGATCCCCCCCTGCGAGGACGCCCTCTCCCTCCCCTCCGACCTCCCCCCCGGGTCCGAGTTCCGTCAACTGGCCGCATCGTCCGACGTCTTCCGGGACGCGATCCGGAAGGCGCGGGAGCGGACTCCCTGGGCGGGGATCGAGGGGGCGTCCTGGCGCGACGTCGGGGTCCGCGCGGAGGTGCGCTCCCACTTCGCGGGGGCGAACCGCCCGGCGGCGCCCACCCCGGGCCTCACGCGGCTCGTCCCCGCCGACGCCCTGGCCTACCTCAGCCAGGCGCGGGGCGACGTCGATGGCCTCGTCTCCGTGCTCGTGGCCCCGGTGCGCATGCGGGCCGAGGCGCTGGACGCGGCCCTCGCCCGCGGAGGGGTGAGCCGGGAGCAGCGGGGCCGTCTCACCGAGATGCGCGCGACGCTCCAGAGGGCGATCGACGCGGCCCAGAAGGACCTCGCCGAGTGCATGCGCGGGGAGCACCTCTGGGTCCTCGGCCGGGACGCCCCGGTGACGCTGGCGATGGAGGACGAGCGGTACCAGGCCCCGCTCCCGTGCCTCGCGATCCTCGTCGCCGGCCAGGACCCGGCGCGGGCGCTGCGCGCCGTGCGGGAGTCCGTCTCGGCCTACGCGGAGGCGACCTTCCAGGTCGCGCCCATCCAGACGAGCCGGCTCGTCGTCGGGGGGATCGAGGCCGAGTCCTTCCCCCTCCCGGAGGGGATCACGATCGAGGGGATGGTCCCGCACATGTTCGTCCTCGGAAACGCCTTCGTGTTCTCCACCTCCCCCGACCTCTCGCGGGCCCTCATCGCGCGAAGCCGCGGCGAGGGGCTGCCGATGGAGGAGGGGAAGAACCACGCGCGGATGAAGGAGATCCTCCGGGCCGGGTCCTGGGACCGGCAGTTCCTCGACGGGGAGGCCTTCGCCGCGAGCCTCGGGCGCACCACCCGGGCGGTCGTCACGGAGCTCGAGCGCGCCCGCGGGGAGCCGTCACCGCCCTCGGTCCACGAGGCCCTCGACGCCGTGCTCGAGGTCCTCGGGACGTTCCGCGCCTACGCCTCCGCGACCACCCAGGAGCCGGGTATGGAGGTCCTCCGGCACTGGTTCCTCGTGGAGGACCTCCCCCGTTGAGCGCGGACGCCGGGACCCCCCGCGGCGCCGTCTGGCTCCCCGCCGCCGGGTTCCTCGCGGCCGGGGTGGCGGTGCTCGCGATGTCCCCGGGGCGGGGGGGCCCGCCCGCCGCCGGGCCCGAACCGGGGATCCTCGAGAGGGCCGCCGCCATCCTGGAGTGGCTCCCGCTGGATCGCGTCCGCGCGCTCGCGACGCGGGTCTCGCTGGGCGGGCTGCGCAGGCTCTCCGACGAGGACCTGGTCGAGCGGATGCGGATCGAGCGGGAGATCCTGCGCGCCGCCGACGACGCGACCTGCGCCGCCATGGCGCGCGGCGAGGCGACCCCGGCGGCGATCCTCTCCGCGGTGCGGGGCCTGCGGCCCGGGGACGCGGCCCGCTGGTGCATCCTGGCCGAGCGCGCGGTGACGGCGGAGGTGGCGGGGTTCCCCGAGCCCGTGGAGGTCCCCCCCCGGGCCTTCGACCGCGCGTGGACGGCCCTGCTGGGTTCCTTCCCCCCGGGCGAGGGGGAGCGGCTGGAGCGCGCGATGGCGGGCCTCGCGAAGGCGGGGAACGCGGAGGCCGCGCGGACCGTCCGGGAGCTCTACGACGCGGCGCTGGCGCTCCGGGAGCCCCACCGGTCGGTCCTCGCGCGCGCGATGGTGGGGAAGTGACGGAGTCGGCGGGCTAGATGTAGCCCAGGTCCTCGAGGCGCTTCGCGATCTTCTGCTCCTCGGCGGCGGAGTAGTCCTGCGAGGGGGCCCCCGCGGAGGGGACGAGGCCCAGCTCCTCCAGCCGGCGGAGGATCTTCCCGGCGCTCTCCTCGACGCCTTCCCGGTCCGTCTCGCAGATGACCTCGGGCTGGAGCGGCTCCTCGTAGGGGTCGGAGATCCCGGTGAAGTTCTTCACCTCGCCGGCGAGGGCCGCCCTGTAGAGCCCCTTCACGTCCCGCTCGGCCAGCACGGGGATCGGGCACCTCACGTAGACCTCCAGGAAGGTCCCCGCCTTCGCGACCTCGCCGCGGACCTCGTCGCGGATCGCGCGGTAGGGGGAGATCGCGGCGCAGAGGACGCCGACGCCGTGCTTCGTGAGGGTCGCGGCCACCCACCCGATCCGGCGGATGTTGGTGTCCCGGTCCTCCTTCGAGAACCCGAGCCCCTTGCTGAGGTGGGTGCGGACCACGTCCCCGTCGAGGACCTCGTGGGCGACGCCCCGCGCCTCGAACTCCTTCACGAGGAGGGCCGCGATGGTGGACTTCCCCGCGCCGGAGAGCCCGGTGAACCAGACCGTGAATCCCCGTGCCATCAGCCGATCACCTTTCCCCGCATGTCGGCCGGCACCGGCTGGTCGAGCAGCCGCAGCACGGTGGGCCCGACGTCGTAGATCTCGAGACCGTCCAGCCGCTGCCCGCGGCCCGGCGTGCCCGGCCCCGCCATGAGGAAGATCCCGTCCGGGTGGTGGTTCGCGTCGTCCGGCCCCGTGTCGTTCTCGTAGGTCACCCAGGAGCCCATCCCCACGGACCCCACGCTGCGCCACTCGAGGTCGCCGAAGTAGGTGATGAGGTCCGGCGGGAACCCGTTGGTCGCCGCGTAGATGTCCTCCGGGCGGTAGACCTTCGTCCCGATGGACTTCCCGTGGTCGTCGGGGATGGCGGCCAGCGCCTCGGCCAGGGCCCTGCGCGTGGGCTCGTACTCCGCGGCCGGGACGACCCCCCGAGGCTCGCGCCCCTGCACGTTCATGAAGATGCGGGCGTAGTACCCGCCCTCCCCCCAGGCCTTCGTGCGCGACCAGTCCACCTTCAGCTTCGCCAGCGGGGTCGGCTTCGAGGGCTTCGGCTCCTCGAGGACGAGCCAGCCGTTGTCGAGGAGCCACTCGTTCACGCAGATGCCCCCCACCATCCGCTGCGCCCCGTGGTCGGAGACCACGAGGACGGTGGTGTCGTCGTCGAGGATCTTGAGGAGCTCCCCCACCCGGTGGTCCAGGTAGACGTAGTAGTCGCGGACCACGTTCTCGTGGGGGTTGCCCGCCTCGTACTTCGGGTGGGTCTCGTCGAAGAACTTCCAGAAGCCGTGGTGCAGCCGGTCCGGGCCCATCTCCACCATCATGAAGAAGTCCCAGGGGCGCGTCTGGAGGAGGTGCTCGGCCAGCTTGAACCGCTTGTCCGTCATCTCGTAGATCTGGCGCAGCACCGGCTCGCGATCCTCGCTCCGGAAGCCCTCCACGTCGAGGAGGTACTTGCCCACGACCTGCTCGATCTCCGCCTTGAACTCGGGGGGGTGCGTGTAGGGCGCGCTCGTGTCCGGGGTCATGAAGCAGCCGACCTGGACCCCGTTCACCGGGCGGACCGGGTAGGTGCCGGGGACCCCGAGGGTGATGACGTACTTGCCGGCGTCGGAGAGGATCTCGAAGGCCCTCTTCTCCTTGACCGCCGTGGAGTTCGCGAAGAAGAGGTCGTCGTAGGCGTAGGAGCGGCGGTTGCGGAAGCCGTAGATGCCGAGCTGCCCGGGGTCCTTCGACGCCATCATGCAGGACCAGGCGGGGACCGTGATGGGAGGCATCGTCGAGCGCAGCCGCCCCCAGACCCCGCGGGCCATGAGCCCGGCGAGGTTCGGGAGGCGGTCCCGCCACCGCTCGAAGACGAGCTGCGGGGCCGCGCAGTCGAGCCCGATGACCGCCACCCTGCGCCTGCGCATCCGGCCCTCCTGCTCGCGCCGCTCCCGCTCCGCCCGCATCTCCGGGTGGTAGGCCTCGATCAGGACCCGGGCCACCTCCGGCCGGGTGAACTCGGTGGGCAGCATCTTGCCCGCCCGGAGCATCTCGCGCACCTTCGTGCCCGAGGGGGCGATGCGCAGGGACGGGTCGTGGACGCAGGTCTTCTCGGAGGCGATGTGCCCGCAGGCCCGGCAGTAGAAGGTGTGGTCGAAGAAGATGGGCTGGATGCCCAGCTCGCCGGGGGCGAACTCCGAGAAGATCTTCTGCGCGTCGTAGGACCCGTAGTAGGCGCCCACGCCCGCGTGGTCGCGGCCCACGATGAAGTGGGTGCACCCGTAGTTGCGGCGCACGAGGGCGTGGAAGATCGCCTCGCGGGGGCCCGCGTAGCGCATGGCCGCGGGGAACACGGCCAGGAGCGTGCGGTCCTTCGGGTAGTACTTCTCGAGGAGGACCTCGTAGCAGCGCATCCGCACGGCGGCGGGGATGTCGTCCCCCTTGGTCTCGCCGACGAGGGGGTGCAGGAGGAGCCCGTCCACCATCTCCAGCGCGCACTTCTGGAGGTACTCGTGGGCGCGGTGGATCGGGTTGCGCGTCTGGAAGGCCACGATGCGCTCCCAGCCGCGTTCCCGGAAGATCGCGCGGGTCTGCGCGGGCGTGAACCGGTACTCGCCGAACTCGGTGTGGATGTTCGGGTCGAGGACGAGGACGTCGCCGGCGAAGTAGACCTCCCCCTGCCGCAGCAGGTTCGCGACCCCCGGGTGCGCCGGGTCGGTCGTGCGCCAGACGCCGCGGGCCTCGAGCTCCCGGTCGTAGTCGTACTTCTCCCTCAGGTGCAGCATGGCGACGACGCGGCCCCGGAAGCGAAGCGCGACGTCGTCGCCGGGACGGAAGGCCGCCGCCTCCTCGCGGCTCACGGGCAGCGTGATCGGGATCGACCAGGGCTGCCCGTCCGCGAGGTGCATCCCCTTCACGACGGCCAGGTAGTCGTCCCGGCCGAGGAACCCCGTCAGCGGCGTGAAGCCCCCGTTGCCGAGGAGCTCGAGGTCGGACGCGGTCCGGTCGTCCACCTCCAGCGCGCGGATCCCCCCCGCGTGGCGGAGCAGCTCCTCGATCCGTTCCGGCTCGGCGAGCCGGGGCACGACCGTGGTCGGGGGCTTCGGGGGCATCGCGGGGGAGGGCCTCGGGTGGAGACCTCCGCTTGTACCAACGCGCGGGGTCAGACCCTAAGGCGTTTGCAACTTCAAACGCGCGGGGTCAGACCCCACGATCAGGAGCATGGCCGACTGGTTCGAGGCGGACGACCCCTGGTACCTGGAGGCGATCCGGGCCGAGTCGGAGTTCTGGTCCTCGCGCCACACGGTCGAGTCCCGCGCGCGGACCCCGCGCAACCACCCGGTCCTGGCCGCCTACGCCAACGAGGTCGTCTCGGGCGACCCCGCGGTCCCCTGGCCGGACCACCTGCGCCGTACCCGGGGGACCTTCGCGCGCGGGCTCTCCCTCGGCGGGGGCCTCGGCCCGGTGGAGGCGCGGCTCCTCGAGTCGGGCGCCGTGGGCGACCTCACCATCGTCGAGATCGCCGCGGGCGCCGTGGAGCGCGGGCGCGCGGAGATCGAGAGGCGGGGGCTCGGCCCGCGCGTCCGGTACGTGGACGGGGACCTCAACTTCTTCGAGCCCCCGGGCGCCGCCTACGACCTCGTGCTCGCGAACGCGGTCCTCCACCACATCGCCAACCTGGAGCGGCTGCTCGACGCGGTCCGCGGCTGCCTGGCCCCGGGCGGCCTCCTCGTGGTGTTCGACTACGTGGGCGAGCCGAAGTTCCAGTGGAGCGACCGCCGGCGCGCCGTCGTGGAGGCCCTCCTCGCGCTCGCCCCCCCGGGCCTCTCCCGACCCGGCCCGGTGCGGCCTCCCTCCCTCTCCGCCGTCCAGAGGGACACCCCCTTCGAGGCCATCCGCCCAGAGGCGGTCCTCCCCGCGCTCCACGCGCGCTTCCGGACCGTGGCCGAGTGGCCCTCCTTCGGCGTCCTCCAGCCCTTCCTCACGCTCCTCCGGTGGGACGACCGCGGTCTCTGGGAGGAGTCCGGGGGCCCCGGGACGCGCTACCTCCGGGCCCTCTGCGCGGTGGACCGGATCGCCGCCGCCGCAGGGGACCCGCCGCCCTCCAACGTGCTCGGCTGGTACGCCCACGCGGGCCCCGGGGCCGGGGAGGCCCCCGCGGCCCCCGCGGCGCGCCCCACCGCGCCCCCGGCCCTCCCCGCGGACCCGCTCGACCGCACCTTCTCCCGCCGCCTCCTCCGCCGGGTCGTCGAGCGCTACGCCTCCGACATCGGGCTCGGCCACCTGCTGGCCGCGAAGCTCCGGCGGGCCCTGGGACGTCCCCCGCGGGACTTCGGGCGGGGGTCGGACCCGGGCGGCGGCCACGCGCACTGAGGGCAGGCGCGGGCGAGGAGGACCCGGATCGGCTGCCGGGGCGCCCCGGGGAGGACCTATACTCGGGGCCGGAGCGGCCCGTCCAGGGAGGGGAACCCATGTCCGGCAACACGCACCGTCACGGCGAGCGGGGGAAGGCGCCCGTCGCCCTTCTCGTCGCCGTCCTCGCGGCGGCGCTGGCGGTCGTCGGGTACGTCGTCTGGACGAACCTCTCCAGCCCCGCGCGCCAGATGGGGTGGGAGGCCGACAAGGACGCCGCGCCGAAGGGCGGGACGCTCGCGGGCGTCCCGGCGGCGGGCCTGGAGCACACCGGCTTCGCGCGCTGGCTCCCCGAGGACTCATGCGACTTCTTCGCGATCTACCGCGCGGGCGAGGTCGTCCGCGCCATCCGCGACTCCAACGCCTGGAAGAACCTCGTCTCCCAGCCGGCCGTGAAGGAACTGCAGGAGGGCTTCGGGGCGATGCTCGGGGGCCCCGGCGCCCCCGGGCGCGGGCGTCGGCGGCCGCCGTTCCCGCCCCCGCCGGGCGGGCCGGGGCCGGAGGTGCCCGCGGCCGCGGGGACGCAAC
>CAZKTF010000034.1:0-8573 GCA_964555565.1 uncultured Planctomycetota bacterium
CGGGCGCGGCCGGAGGCGCGGCGCGCGGCCTCCTCGCGCACCGTAGCGAGGAGCGCCGCGTAGGACTCGTGGCGGCGGCGGTCCACGCGGCCCGCCTCCACCGCCGCGCGCACCGCGCAGCCGGGCTCCACGACGTG
Organism: uncultured Planctomycetota bacterium; assembly: GCA_964555565.1. Classification (GTDB taxonomy): domain Bacteria; phylum Planctomycetota; class JAJSAM01; order JAJSAM01; family JAKLKS01; genus CAZKTF01. Next base: position 138 of record CAZKTF010000034.1, read on the forward strand.
GGAGCAGTCCTGGAACCGGCAGCGGCCCTGCGCGGCGAACTCCGGGAAGAGCGCGGGGACGTCGGCCGCCTCGAGGTCGCGCAGCGCGAGGCTCCGGACGCCGGCGGTGTCCACGACCCAGCCGCCGCCCGGGAAGGAGAGGAGGCGCCCCGCCGTCGTCGTGTGCCTCCCCTTCCCCGTGACGGGGTTGACCTCGCCCGTGGCGAGGCCCTCCACGCCGGGGCCGAGGAGGGCGCGCAGCAGCGTCGTCTTCCCGGCCCCGCTCGGGCCCACGAGCACGGAGGTCCTCCCGCGGAGCAGGTCCGCCATCTCCGCGAGCCCGACGCCGCGGGGGACGGCCACGCGCACCACCGGGTAGCCGGCCGCGCGGTAGAGGGCCTCGAAGTCGTCCGCGAGGGCCCCCGGGTCGAGGTCCACCTTGCTCACGGCCACCGCCCCCGGGACCCCCTCGGCCGCGGCGGCGGCGAGGATGCGGTCCGCGAGCCTCGGGTTCGGCTCCGGCTGCGCGACGGGGAGGAGCGCCACGACCAGGTCCACGTTCGCCGCGATGACCTGGGGCTTCCCGCCGGTCGTGGAGTCGCGCGAGAACCGGCTCCGCCGCGGGAGGACGCGCTCCACGACGCCCCCGCCCGTGCCGGGGAGGACGACCACGCGATCGCCGGGGGCCATGGGGGAGCGCTCGGACCCGAAGCGGAACACCCGCCCGCGCACCCGGACGAACTCCGGTCCGGCCCCCCCCGGGGCGAGGACCTGGCACCCCCGGGCGTCCACGCGGACCACGAGGCCCTCGAAGGGATCGCCCCCGTCCGGCGGCCTCGCGCTCATGGCGCCGGGTCAGGCGTCCGAGACGACGACCTGGTTGCGCCCCCGCTCCTTCGCCATGTAGAGCGCCGCGTCCACGCGGGAGACGATCTTCTCCACGTCGTCGCCCGAGGAGGGTTGGGCCTGGGAGATCCCCACGCTGATCGTGAGCGCGGGGGCCTTGGGGAAGCGCGTCCTGAGGTCGCGGCCGCAGGCCTCCACGCGGGCCCGGAGGCGCTCCCCGTAGATGGAGGCCTGGGCGAGCGCGGTCTCCGGCAGCACCGCCATGAACTCCTCGCCGCCGTAGCGGCCGATGATGTCGATCTCGCGCGAGGCCGAGACCATCACCTGCGCGATGGTCCGGAGGACGTCGTCCCCGGCCTGGTGGCCGTAGGAGTCGTTGAAGGACTTGAAGAAGTCGATGTCCACCATGGCCACGGAGAGGAGGGAGCCGTACCGGCGGGCCCGGTCCAGTTCGCGCTGGAACAGCGTCATGAGGTTGCGGCGGTTGTTGATCCCCGTGAGCTCGTCCTTCTCGGCCAGCGACCGGAGCTTCGCGGACTGCCTGTGCAGGAGGAGGTTCTCCATGGCGAGCCCCAGCTCCCCCGAGAGGATCCCGAGGAGCGCCACCTCCTCGGGGCTGAACTCCCGCTGGGTGAAGAGGTTGTCCGCCACCACCACGCCGTGGGTCCGCTCCAGGACGTCCACGGGGCAGACCACGGCGCGCGCGACCCCGAGGCAGCGGAGGAACTCCGCGTCCGCTCCCCCGTCCTCGATCGGCATCGGGTTCCCGTCGCGGATCGCGCGGGCCATGGCGCCCCCGCCCGCCACGGGCAGGTCGTTCCCGCGCCGCTCCGCGCTCTTCATGAGCCCGGTGTCGTCCACGCCCTGGCGGAAGTCGAGCCGGGCCCGCTCCGCGTCGTAGGCGAAGAAGATCGCCCGGTCGGCCCCGAGGCCGGAGCGGAGCCCGCGGAGCCCCTGCTCCCAGGCCTCGTCGGCGCTCGGGAGGGAGCGGAGGGTCCGCAGCGCGGCGGCCACCGTGCCCAGCGCGGCCACGATGGGCGGGCGGTCCGGGACCGAGAGGACCCCGGTGGTCGCCGTCGCGCGGGAGACCGCGGCGGCGCGGAGCCGCTCGGCGAAGGCCTCGGGGGGCCCGTCCGGCAGGCTGAGCCCGGAGGCCGCGGCGCGGAGCCCCTGCATCGCCCCCTGCACGGCGGCGGCGGCGTCGTCGGGCGAGAGCGGGGTCCCCCCCACCTCCAGCGCCTCGGGCTGGACGCCGCAACCGGCGATCCCCTGGGCGGCGAGGAGGGAGTCCACGACCACCACGATCTCGAGGAGCGCCCGCGCCTGGACCGGCAGGGACGCCCGCGCGTCGGCGGGGTCGTGGTGGAGGGCCATGACCTGGCGGAGCGCGGGGGGCCAGTTCCAGCGCTCCGCGAGGAGGCCTCCCAGGCGCGCGTGGTCGGTCCCCAGCGCCTCCCGCTCCATCTCCACGAGGGCGCGCCCCCCCGCGCCGGCGCGGCGGGAGGCCTCGGCGTAGCGCTGCGGGGCGAGGCCCTCCAGCATGGCCTGGCCGAGGGAGTGGAGGAGCCCCGCGGTCCAGGCCTCGTCGGGACGCACCGAGCCCAGGCGCTCGGCCAGGGCACGGCAGCCGGCGGCGGACGCCACGGCGTGCTCGAGCCGCCGCGCGTTCTCCATCGCCGGGGGACGGCCGTCCGCCTCGTAGGCGGCCACGGTCTGCGCCAGCCGGATGACCGCGGGCAGCGAGAGCATCTGGATCGCCGCGTCCACGGACCCCACCGCCTCGCCGCGCCCGTAGAGGGGGCAGTTCGCCACGCGGAGGACCCGGGCCGCCATGGCGGGGTCGTTGGCGACCAGCCGTGACACCTCCTGCGCCCCCGCACCCTCCGAGGCCGTCAGCCGGTCGAGGGCCTCCACGCAGATCCGGAGCGTGGGGACGCGATCGGGAGCGCCTCCGAGGGCCGGCGGCGGGAGCGGGTCCATGCGCCTTCCAGTATCCACGCAGGGGGTCAGACCTCGCGTGGTTTCAGTCTTCGGATCTCACCATTCGTTCCAGCAGGACGGATTGCCTCTCCCGGGCCAGGCCCTCGGCCACGGTGAGGGAGAGGGCCAGCAGCGCGGCCGCGTAGGCCGTCGCGAGGGCCGTCGCCACCGGGGGCCACCAGGGCCCGTCGAACCCGCTCGCCACCGTGGGCAGGATCTGGAGCAGGAACGGGATCGGGGCCACGAGGACCGCGGTCCCGGCGAAGGCGAGGGTGCGGAGGATCTGCTCGAGGCACCCCTCGCGCAGCGCCCGCTGCTGGGAGAGCGCCCCCCGCCCCCGGCCCACGAGCGGCGTGGGGAGGTAGAGCGAGAGCACGTTCCCCACGGCGAGGACCACCGCGAGCCCGAGGGTCCCCCCCAGCGCGGCCATGGCCGTCGCGTGCCAGGGGTCCGGCACCAGCCCCGGGCGGAAGGCCGCGACGCCGTGGAGGAGGGCGGCCGCGACGGCCACGTTCCCGAGCCCGAAGACCCCGAGGTAGCAGAGGTCCTTCCCGAGGAGGACGTGGCGCCAGGAGACGGGCGTGGTCAGGAAGTGGGCCGTGCCCGGCCCGTCGATCCCGAACAGGTTGAAGGCGAGCGTGGACTCCACGAACACGAGCAGGAAGGGGAGCGCGGCCAGGACGAGCGTGAAGATGCGGTCCGGGACGTCCGGGGCCCGGCCGGGGCGCATGACCAGGAACAGGAACGGGATGAGCAGGAACACCGCCTGGTTCACGAGCAGGGTCTTGACGAGCGGCTCGCGCAGCAGCGTGCGGGCCTCCTTCCCCGCCATGGCGATCACGGGGTCGGGGAGGAAACGCGCCAGCAGCCGCGCCCCCGGGGGCCGCCGTCCCGGCCGCGCCAGGGCGGACTCCCGGGAGGGGACGTCGCCGAGGAAGGCGCGCGCCTGGAGCGCCGAGGCCGCGCGGAACAGGAGGACGGTGAGCGGGACGAACCCGAGGAGGAAGGGCAGCCACGCGCGGAAGCCGCCGCCGCCCGGCACCGTCGCCCCGATGGCCTCCGTGACCCAGCGCGAGGGCAGGAAGACGAGCCAGCGCGACCAGCCCTGGGCGAGGAATTCCCGGGCCCCCGCATCCGAGAGCCCCCCTGCCGTGAGCCACCGCAGCCCGAGGTAGAGCCCGCCGGCCAGCAGCGGGGCCGCCACGAGGAGCAGGTCGCGGAAGCGCCGCGACCGGAGGAAGTCCAGGAGGAGGAGCACCAGGAACTGCCCCAGCGCGACCGCGTGGAGGAGGAGCGCGAGGACGAGGCCGACGCGCGCCGCCGCCCCCAGGGGGGTCAGCCCGGGGAGCCCGAGCGCCCCCGCCAGGAGCGGGGGGAGCCAGAAGAGGACCGCCCCCGAGAGGCTGAGCCCCACGGCCATGGCCGCGAAGACGGGCCGGTGGGAGACGGGGAGCGTGAAGAGCTTCGTCACGTCGAAGAACTCGCTCGCGCGGAAGCCGAGCACGGGGGCGAGCGCCACGAGGAGGTAGACGGAGGCGAACCCCAGGTGGACCGCCTCCACGACCCGGGGGGGGTCGTACCCGCGCCGCGCGCCCACCCACAGGGAGAAGACGATGGTCCCGGCGAGCATGAGCGAGGCCACGGTCCCGAGGACGAGGAGGAGCCCGGTGACGACGGCGCGGGCACGATGGGCGGTCGCCTGCCGGTAGAGGATCCGGAAGTGGAGGCGGAGCAGCATGCCGAACTGCTCCCGGGGGACGGGGCGCGCCCGCTCCTCCCCGCTCACGCCAGCCACTCGAGGCCCCCCCGGTCCACCTTCCCCTCGACGAGGCGGACGAAGACCTCCTCGAAGGGCGCGTCGGAGGCGAGCCCCGAGGCGGCCCGCACCTCCTCCAGCGTCCCCCGGGCGACGATCCGGCCCCGGTGGATCACCGCCACGAGCGAGCAGAGGCGCTCCACGGTCTCCAGCACGTGGGAGGAGAAGAAGACCGTCACGCCCCGCTCCACGGCGCGGAGGAGGACCCGGCGGATCGCCCGGGCCGTAACCACGTCGATCCCGTTGAAGGGCTCGTCGAGGAACAGGACCCGCGGGGAGTGGATGAGGGCGCAGGCGAGGACCGCCTTCTTCTTCATCCCCATGGAGTAGTCCACCAGGAGCCGGTGGCGGTCCTCCTCGCCCACGTCCATGAGGGAGAGGAGGTCGGCGGCCCGCCGCTCCGACTCCTCCACGCCGAGCCCGTGCATCCGCCCCGTGAACACGAGCAGCTCCCACCCGGTCAGGCGCTCGTAGGTGTTGATCTCCTCGGGGAGGACCCCGAGGACGCGCTTCGCCCCCACCGGGTCGGCGACCGGGTCGTGCCCCAGGATCCGCGCCGTCCCCGCCGTGGGCTCCGTCATCCCGGTGAACATCCGGATGGTCGTGCTCTTGCCCGCCCCGTTGGGCCCGAGGAACCCGAAGAAGACCCCGCGGGGGACCTGGAGGTCGATGGCGTCCACGGCCACCCTGCCGTCGTAGGCCTTGGTGAGGCCGCGGGCCTCCACGCTGAAGGCCGGCTCCCCTCCGGGCGCGCCCCCGGGGCCCCCGCTCACCGGGCTCCCTCCCGCGCCGCGAGCCAGGAGAGGACCACGGCCGCCGCCGCCGCCACGCCGAGGCTCTCCGCGCGGCCCCGGAGCGGGACCGTGAGCCTGAGGTCGGCGGCCGCGATCACCTCCGGGGCGACGCCGCGGGCCTCGTTCCCGAAGACCACGGTGACGCGCGGACCGGGGACCCGCGCCTCGTAGAGCGGGGTCCCCCCCGCGGGCACCGTGACGGCGATGCGGTGCCCCGCCGCGCGGGCCAGGGCCGCGACCTCGGCCGCGGCGGGCGCCGGGACGACCGGGAGGTGGAAGTGGGAGCCCTGCCCCGCGCGGAGGACCTTCGGGTTCGTGGGCTCGACCGTCCCCGCGCCGAAGATCACCGAGGCGCAGCCGAAGGCGTCGGCCGCCCGCACGATGGCCCCGGCGTTGCCGGGGTCCTGCACCCCGTCGAGGAGGACCGCGACCCCGTCGCGCGCGAGCGGGAGTTCGCCGGGCGGGGCCCCCCGCACGACGGCGAGGACCCCCTGGGGGGTTTCCGCGTCGGCGATCCGGTCGAGGTCCCGCCGCGGGACCTGCACCAGCGGCACCCCCGCCGCCGCGGCGGCCGCGACGACCCGCTCCCCCGCGGGCGACCGCGCCGCCCCCTCGGAGAGGAGGATCTCGACCAGCGGCGCCCGGGACGCCAGCGCCTCCCCCACCACGTGGAACCCCTCCACGAGGAACAGCCCCGCCGCCTGCCGGTGGCGCTTGTCCCGGAGCCCGCGCAGCTCGGCGAGGCGGGCCTTCCCGACCGGCGCTCCCGGGCGCGGCCTCGTGGGGGGACGCATGGGAGGAGAAGTCTATCGGGCAACCTCGCCCGCGCCGCGATCGGCACGCTATTCTCGTCCCCCATCGCGTCCCCACGGACCCGGACCCCGCCGCGAGACCTGAACGCGCCCCAGCCGCGCGTGGAGGTGGAGGTCCCGCGCGAGTACGGGGGGCTCCGGCTCGACGTCTTCCTCCGGCGGCGGCTGCCCTGGCGATCCCGCGAGGCGTTCCAGGACCTTATCCGCCGGGGCCGGATCACGGTGAACGGGCGGCCGCGGAAGCCCTCCACGCGGCTCCGCTGGCGCGACGTCGTGGTGGTCCTGTTCTACGAGCCCGCGGAGATCGCATTCGACCCGGGGAGCATCCCGCTGCGGATCCTCCTCGAGGAGCCGGAGTTCCTGGTCCTCGACAAGCAGCCGGGCGTCCTCGTGCACCCGACCGGCAGGCACCGCCTCGACACGATCACGAACGCCCTCCACCACCGGTACCGGGACATGGAGCACCCGGAGCGCGACGTCGTCCCGCGGCTCGTCCACCGCCTGGACAAGGCGACCTCCGGCGTCCTCCTCGTGGCCAAGACCGCCGCGGCCCGCGTCGAGCTCGGCCGCCAGTTCGAGGAGCGCGAGGTCCGCAAGGAGTACCTGGCGCTGGTGCGCGGCCGGCCGCGCGGTGCCTCGGGGAGGATCGACCTCCCCCTCGGCTCGGCCCCCTCGAAGGGGAAGCCGCGCATGCGCACCCTCCCGCCCGGGGAGGGGCCCCGGGCGCGCACCGACTGGAAGGTCGAGGAACGGTTCGGGGGGCACGCGCTCCTGCGCGTGCGCCTCCACACGGGGCGCACCCACCAGATCCGCGTCCACCTCGCCGCCATCGGCCACCCGATCGTGGCGGACGACGTCTACGGGGACGGGAAGCCCCTGTGGCCCAGCACCGCGGCCGGGGCGGATGCGCCCGAGCGGGGCGAGGAGCCGCTCCTCGACCGCGTCGCCCTCCACGCCGCGCTCCTCGCGTTCCGGCACCCCGTGTCGCGGAGGCCCGTCGAGGTCGCGGCCCCCCTCCCGGCGGACATGGCGGCGGCCGTGAGGGCGCTGCGGCGGGGGAAGGGGTAGCGCGGAAGGAGCGCGCCCTACGCCTTACTTCTTCCCCGGCGCGTAGGTCCCCTTGTCCCAGGCCTCGCCGTTCTTCTTCCACCACTGCTTCCACGCGTCGATGGCGACGAGGCGCTGGGTCTCCAGGAGCGTGTCCGCGTAGCCCAGGTCCTCCCCGGTGATCGCCTTCAGCGACACCGCGGCCGCGTCCGTCACGATCTCCTCGTGCTCCGCGTCGCCGAGGAGCGCCACCGCCTTCCCGACGGCGCCGCGGGCCTTGATCGCGGAGCAGGCCCTCAGGGCCTCCACGATGACGCCGTCGGAGGCGTCGTCCAGGAGCGGGAGGATGAACGCCTCGTAGTCCTTCAGCAGGAAGGTGCGCACCGCCACGGCCGCCTGGAGGCGGATCTCGGGGGAGAGCTCCCGCGTGGCGCCCTTGATGAGGTCCCGCACGTCGCCGACGATCCCCAGGTCCGTGAGGATGCTGAGCGCGGACGCCCGGTCCCCGGGCTCGTTCCCGTCCCGCACGATCCCGCGCAGCGTGGCCACGGCGTCCGGCCCGCCGATCTCCTTGATGGCCCGGATCGCCGTCGCGCGCACCCCGTCGTTGCGGTCGGTCTGGATCACGTCGAGCAGCGCGGGGAGCGCGGCGGCCTGCCCGAGCGCTCCCAGCGTGGAGGCGGCGAGCTGGCGGACCTCGGCGTCCTTGTCCTTGAGGACCCGCATGACGTGCTTCGCCGCCACGTCCTTGTCGGGGTAGCGCCGGGCGCTCTCGGCGGCCTCGGCGCGGGTCTCGACGTCGGTGGAGGCGAGGCCGACGAGGATGCTCCGGAGGTCCGGGGGCGCGAGCTCCCCCCCGGGGGTCGCGGGCCTCCCGGGCCCGCGGGCGGGCGGCGCGGGAGCCTCGGGCACGGCGGGGCCCGCCGGGGCCACGGCGGGCTTCTCCTTCGCCCGCTTCTCCAGCTCCTCCTTCATCTGCTTCCGGAACTCCTCGCGCTCCTCCTCGTCGAGGCCCGCGTACTGCTTCTGCTCCTCCTCGGTGAGCCCCTCGGGCATCCCGGGGATCGCCTTCGCGGGGGGGGCCTTCGGGGCCGGGGGCGGAGTCGCGGCGGGGGCAGGGGACGGGGAGGGAGGCCCGGTCCGCGGAGCGGGGGCCGGGGTC
>CAZKTF010000034.1:8583-20656 GCA_964555565.1 uncultured Planctomycetota bacterium
CTCCTCCTTCTTCGGGGCGGCCGCGGTCGCCGGGGCCCCGCCCGTCGCCCCGCCGCCGGCGGCGGGTTTCTTCTCCCCCCCGCAGGAGGGAAGGAGCAGCGCGGCCAGGGCCAGGGCGGCGATCGGGCGCGGCATGGCGGACCTCCTGGGACCGGGATCCCGATCCTACATGGTTCTTCGCTATCCGGAGTGGGTCGCGTGCCGTGGACGAACGGCGGGTAGGGGTATGGGTAGGGGCAGGGGAGAACGCCGTCGAGGCTGCCCGTACCCCTACCCCTACCCTTACCCGCCTCCGGCTCGAGAAGCGCACCCACTCGGTTCAGCGAGGAGCCTTCTACATCCTCCGACGCCGCGCGGACCGGAGGAGTTCCCCGCCTCAGGCCTCCCGCGCGCGGTCGAGCAGCGCCACCCCGAGCGCCCCGAAGAGCACCGTCGCCAGCCAGGTGGCCAGCGCGGGGTTGAGGATCCCCCGGGCCCCCATGTCGCAGGCGATGGTGTCCGAGGCGAAGTAGGCCGCGCAGACGCCCAGCGCCGCCAGCACCGAGAGGAAGAGCGAGGAGCCGCGGCTGCGGAGGACGAAGGGGACCCCCACGAGGACCAGGATCAGGTTGGCGAGCGGGAAGGTGATCCGGCGGTGGAGGAGGACCGTGAGGTAGCGCAGTCCCGGGGAGCGGTCCCGGAGCTCGCGGAGCTGGGCCGCGGTGCGCGTGGCCAGGTCCTCGGAGGCGGCCGCCAGCTCCAGGGCCGCGGGGGTGAGGTCCGTGGGGAGCGGCGCGTCCGCGGCCACGGGGATGGCGGCGGCGGCCCCGTCGGGGCCGTCGGTCGCCGCCAGCAGCGTCCCGCCCTCGGGGATCCACCCGCCGCGCCCGTCGGCGCCCCGCCCCCAGCGCATCCGCGGGACCTCGATGAGGTCGTACTCCCGCGTCCCGTCCCGGAAGGGGACCGCGCGGACCCACTCGGCCGTGAGGGTGTGCGGGTCGTACCGCCCCACGGCCCAGGCGTTCCCCCGGGCGTCCCGCACGTGCGGCAGGCGGTCGAGGACCCGCTCCTCCCGCCCCTCGAGGGACCTCAGGATCGCGAGCCTCCGGGCCGCGGCCCGCGGCGCCACCTCCTCCTGCGCCAGGACCAGGACCACCGTGGCCACGGCGGCGAACACGAGGATCGGCGCCAGCACCCGCGCCACCGACCGGCCCGCGCCGAGCATCGGAACGAGCTCGTTCCAGCGCTGGAGGTCCACCACCGTCATGCAGGCCCCCAGGACGGTCACGAAGGGCGCCACCTGGAGGACGACCAGCGGCAGCCCCGCGGCGTAGTAGTCGAGCACGGCCCCCGCCACGGTCCTCCCGGAGGCCTGGATCGCCCCCCGGGCGCCGAGGAAGTCCCCCAGGTTCGCGACCAGGTCCACGACGAGGTAGAGCCCGACCAGGTGGAGCAGGGAGAGCGCGTAGAAGCCGGCGAACCGGCGCAGGACGTAGCGGTCGAGGCGGTCGAGGATCACGACCGCGCCACGCGCCGGAGCAGCCACACCCCCACCGCCGCCAGGAGGGCGTCGCTGGCGAGGATCGCGGGGGCCGCCGGGACCGAGCCCCTGGAGGCCAGGCTCGCCCCGAACTCCTTGAGGAGGTAGAAGGCCATGGCGATCCCGAACCCGATCAGCGCGGCGGCGGCGCGCGAGCCGCGCCCGACCAGCAGCGCCAGCGGCACCCCGCAGAGCGCGAAGGCGAACGGCGCCAGCGCCAGCGCGGCCCGTCCGAACAGTTCCGCGTCCACCCGCCAGCGGACCTCGCGCCCGGGGGGCCAGACCTCGCGGCGGAAGAGGAGCTCGGCGTAGGTGAGGGCCTTGGGGTTGGGGTCCCCGGCCCGGATGTCGAAGAGGTCCTCGGCGGAGACCGCGTAGGTCAGCTCCTCGCGCACACGCACGGGGGTCCAGGAGGTGCCGTCCCCGGTCACGATCACGACGTCGCGGAGCGTGAACAGGAGCCGCTCCCCCTCGACGTCGGTCCCGAGCCGCCCCCGCGCGGCGCGGATCTCCTGGGAGGCGGCCGAGGAGACCCCGCCCTTGCTGATGCGGACGTCCACGAGGTCCCCGTCCTCCACGCCGGTCCAGGAGAGCTTGAAGTCCCGGTTCACGAAGGAGGTGCGGGCGCCGCGCTCCACGATCTCGACGAACCGCTTGAGGATGTCCTGCTCGATGCGCTTCTGGATCCCCAGCGCCCGGGGGACGAGCGTCCCCTGGAGGTGCAGGCACGCGAGCGAGAGGAGGACCCCGGCGAAGATGCCGGGCGCCGCCACGACCCAGGGGTGGAAGCCCGCCATGCGCGCGGCGAGGACCTCCTGGTCGTCCGCCATCCGCCCGTAGGTGAGGGTGAGGGCCACGAGGAAGGCGAGGGGGAGGGTGAAGGAGAGGGTCACGGGGAGCAGCGCCGGGAGGATCGAGAGGACGAAGGAGGGCCCGACGTCGGGGGTCCTCGCCAGCAGCGCCACGGTCTGGCCGAGGAAGAAGACCGTGCCCACCACGAGGAGGATGAGGGCGAGGCTCCCGAAGAGGCGCCGCAGGACATAGACCTGTAGCCGGAGCAAGCGTTCCCTCCCGGGGCATGGTAGCAGCGGCGCCGGGGACGCCGTCGCACGCTCCGTGCCGGGGGGCCCGCCTCCCGTCGCCCTCCCCCCTCTCCCCGCGCCTCCCCGGCACGCGCCTTCCCTGCGGGGAGTTCCGGAAACATCCGTCCTTGCCGGGGCCCCAGCGTGGGCGGAAGATCCCCACGTGCCCTCCTCCCTCGGCCGCCTGGCCCGGCTGCTCCGCCCCCACCGGGGACGGGTCGCCCTGGCCGCGGGCCTCGCGGCGGCGGTGGCGGCGGCGGGAGGGGCCTCCGTGGGCGCCATCGCCCCCGCGGTGGACGCCATCTTCGACCCGGTGCGCCTCCAGTCCACGCTGGAAGCGATCCGGCGGGCGGTCCCCTTCCTCGCGGGGGCGGCCGACCGCGTGGAGGAGGCGGCGCTCGCGGACCCGGTGGCGGCGCTCGGGCTCATCCTCGCGGCGGTGGTCGCCCTGAACGTCCTCAAGGGGGTCCTCCGGTGGGGCCACGAGACGCTCGTGGGCACGGCCGCCCAGGAGGCCTCCACGGGGCTCCTCGAGAGGCTCTTCGAGTCCCTGCTGCGGCAGGACGTGGGCCACGTCCAGCGGACCGGGGCCGCGCAGGTCCTCTCCCGGTTCACGGCGGACGCCGAGGCGGTGTCCCGCGGGCTCGAGACGCTCGCGGGGTCGCTCGTCCTGGAGCCGCTCTCCTTCCTGTTCTTCGCGGCCGTGGCCTTCGCGCTCTCCTGGCCGCTCGCGCTCCTGGCCGTGGTGGCGACGCCGCTCCTGGCGATCCTCGTGCGGGGTGTGGGCCGGGCCTTCCGCCGCGGGGCGGTGCGCGTCCTCGAGAAGCGCCAGGCCCTCACGGCGGCCGTGGAGGAGTCCCTCCGGGGGATCCGCGTGGTCCAGGCCTACGGCCGCGAGGAGGCCGAGGCCCGGCGGTTCCGCTCCGTGGCGGGGAGGCTGCTGGCCGAGGCGCGGCGCCTCGTCCGCCTGGAGGCCGTCCTGAGCCCGGGGCTGGAGCTCCTGGCCCTCCTCGGCGTCTCGGGCGCGCTGCTGGCCGGAGGCGCGCTCGCGACCCGCGAGGAACTGTCGCCCGGGACGCTGCTCGCCCTCTGCGGGGCCTTCGCGGGGATGTACGCCCCCCTCCGCAAGCTCGGGGGCGCGGGGAACCGCCTGCAAGGGGCATTGGCCGCGGCGGACCGGATCTTCGGGACCCTCGACCGTCCCCCGGCCGTGGCGGACCGCGCGGACGCGGTCCCCCTCCCCGGGGGCCCGGGGACGCTGGAGTTCCGCGGCGTCTCGGTCCGCTACCCGGGCGGAGTGCGGGCGCTCGCGGGTCTGGACCTCCGGCTGGAGCCGGGGACCCGGCTCGCGGTGGTGGGTCCGAGCGGGGCCGGCAAGAGCACGCTCCTCGACCTGGTCCCGCGGTTCCTGGACCCCGACGAGGGCGCGGTGCTCCTCGACGGCCGGGACCTGCGCGGGGTGACGCTCGCCTCGCTCCGGGCCCGGATCGCGCTCGTCCCGCAGGAGGTCTTCCTCCGCGAGGGGACGCTGCGCGAGAACGTCCTCGACGGCCGGCCCGGGGCCTCCGCCGAGGACGTGGAGCGGGCCTGCCGCGAGGCCCACGTCCAGGAGATCGCCTCGCGCCTCCCCGGGGGGCTCGACGCCCCCGTGGGTCCCGCGGGCGCGCTCCTCTCGGGCGGGGAGCGCCAGCGCGTGGCCGTGGCCCGCGCCATGCTCCGGGACCCGCGGGTCCTGCTCCTCGACGAGCCGACATCGAGCCTGGACGCGCGGAGCGAGACCCTGGTCCGGGAGGCCCTGGAGCGGCTCTCCCGCGGCCGCACCACGATCGTGGTCACCCACCGGTTCGAGACCGCCGTCGCGGCGGATCGCGTGTTGCTCCTCGAGGGGGGACGGGCGGCGGGCTCCGGCACGCACCGGGAGCTGCTGGCGGAGTCGGACCTGTACCGCGCGCTCTGGGCCACGGCCCGGACCGCCGGCGAACCGGCCGTCGCGACCACGGGATGAGAGGGGAGGGAACCATGGCGGCACGAGGCGGCGGACCGGGGAAGCCGGGACGCGGGAGCGGCAAGGGCGGCAAGGGCAGGGGCAAGGTCCGGCCCGTCCGGGTGTTCGTCGCGCGGAACGTCACCGAGGCCAACCTGGCGGTGGCCTTCCTCGAGGAGTCGGGTGTCCCGGCGAAGGTCGAGGACGCGCTCGAGGAGGTGGTCTTCGACGGGATGCACATCCTCGGCAAGGAGGGGGTGGGCGTCGTCGTGGCCTCGGACCGCGAGGCGGCGGCCCGCGCGGCCCTGACCCGGTTCCAGGCCCGGCCCGGCCTGCCCGACGACGAGGACGGCCACGCCTACGACCCCGAAGAAGACTAGTAGGGGCGACCCTTGGGTCGCCCGCCGTTACTTCGGGTGGACCGCACCCCGCCCGCCGTTGCCTAGTGCTCGATGTGGTCGGCCCAGTCGATGACGAGGCCGCCGCCGGGGACGAGGTTGGTGAGGAGGTTCAGCGTCGTGATCGTCCCCACGGCGAGGGAGTCCACGAGGAGGCGGTCCCGGTTGCGCTCGAGCCGCGCCTCGCGGAGCTCGATCAGCGCGTGGCGGAACTCCTTGTACTGGTCGTAGGTGATCCTCTTCTTCACGGTGTAGAGGTTCCAGGCCTCGGCCAGGAAGCGCTGGAACTCGTCCCAGGCCGCCTCCCCCTCCTGCGTGAACCGGTCGCAGACCTTGTCCATGCGCTCGTTGGCGTTGTAGACCTCGATCCCGGCGCTGACCACCGTGGCCGCCGTGCCGACGACCTCGCTCCCGAGCTTGGTCGCCTTGCCGGCCGCGGTGAGCGCGGTCCCGTTGACGTCCTGGAGGGCTCCCACGGCCTCCGCCGTGGTGCCGACGTAGTTCGCACCGAAGTTCGCGTACTCGACCGCGCCCCCCCCGGAGGCCGCCGCCTGGGGCGCCTCGCCGAGGGGATCCACGCGCCGCAGCGGGTTCCCGCCGGCGTAGGCATAGGGGCTCCCGGGGACGGGGTCGAGGAGGCTCTCGACCGGGTCCCGCGTGAGGAAGCGCCGCGTCGCCGCGTCGTAGAGGCGCACCCCCATCCGGGTGAGCCCGCCCGCAGACTCGCGCCGCACCCCCCACCGCCCGAGCCAGACGAAGGGCGTGTCCGCGGCGGCGCCGGAGGAGGCGGCCACGGTGCCCCAGGGGGTGCAGGCGAAGGACGCGGCCACGCTCCCGTCGTCCGCGGTGAGGAACAGGGTCGTGCCCGCCTCGTCGAAGTGGTAGAAGCGCCGCGCGTTCCCGGCCGCCTCGACGCTCCAGAGGAGGGTCCCGTCGGGGGCGTGCACGTAGTAGCGCATCGCGAGGCCGCCCCGCTTCACCACCGAGAGGGCCGGCACGGGGAAGGCGTAGTTCCAGACGTAGGCGTCGGTGACCCCTCCCTCCGTGCGCGCGGTCACGAGGCCGAAGGAGTCGTAGGCGAAGGCGACGGTGACGGCCCCCTCCGTGAACGACGAGAGCCGCGAGGCCAGGTCCCAGGTGCACGCGCGCGCGGGGTCCGCGGTCAGGCGCCCGAGCGCGTCGTAGGTGGAGCCCGCCACCCGGGACGCGGCGTCGAAGGACAGCGTCCCGGCCGGCTCGTCCTCGGGCGCCGCCTCGAGCGGGACCGTGCGGTCCGCGGCGACGACCTCCCCGTCCCCGTCCCGATCGAGGAGGACGGTCGCCAGCGCCCCGTGCCGGACGGCCGTGACGTGCCCGTCGTCGTCGTGCTCCCAGGTCGTCCCCGCCCCGTTCGACCGCGTCGCCGCGACGAGGCGCCCCGCCGCGTCCCAGGTCATCTGCATCCCGCCCCCGGCCCAGTCGGACACGGAGACGAGCTGCCCCCGCCCGTCGTAGGCGTAGGTCACCGTCTTCCCGGCGTCCAGGGTCACCGAGGCCACGTGCCCGTCGGCGTCCCGCCCGACCGCGAGCCCGTTGCTCGAGGAGAGCCGCCGGCGCGCGTCGTACCCGAAGGTCGCCCCCGTCGCCGAGGCCGGGAGGCCGTCGGCCCCCCAGGCGAAGTCGAGGTTCGTCCCGTCGGAGAAGGCCCGCTGCGTCGGGCGGCCCGTCGCGTCGCGCGCGATCGCGAGCGTCCCGAGGCCCCCGGGGAAGGTGTGCATGGAGACCCGGTTCCGGGAGTCGTAGGCGAGGAAGGTGGAGTCCCCGAGGGGGTCGGTCCGCGAGGTGTGGCGCCCCTGGGCGTCGCGCGCATAGGTCCAGGAGGCCCCGTTCCCGTCCACGACGCCGACGAGGAGCCCATTCGCGTCGTAGGAGAAGTCCGCCGCGGCGAGCCCGCCCCCCGCATCGACGCGGGTGACGAGCCCCCGGGCGTCGCGCGCGGTGTCGATGGGCCGATCCTCCCCGTCCACGACGCGCGCGAGCCGGTTCCGCGCGTCGTAGGAGAGCCGGGTCGCCCGCAGCGCCGGGCTCGTCGCCGTCCGCGCCAGCCCCTCCGCGTCGCGGGCGAAGGCGTAGCGCCGCCCCGCCGGGTCCACGGCGGCCTCGACGTTCCCGTCGTCGTCGTACTCCGTCCCCCAGGTCCACCCCTCCTGATCGACCGCGGAGACGAGGAGGTCGCGGGGGTCGTAGCCGTTGACCACGGTCTCCCCGCGGCGGTCGGACTTCGAGGCGAACCGCCCGAGCGCGTCCCAGGTCACGGAGGACTGGTTGCCGAGCGCGTCCGTCGCCCGGACGAGCCGGTCCATCAGGTCGTAGGCGTAGGCCACGGTGTCCCCCGCGGGCCCCGCGGCCGAGAGGAGGTTCCCGTCGGCGTCGTAGGACCGGGTCGTCGCCGCCCCGGCCTCGTCCGTGGTGGAGACCACCCGATCGAGGGAGTCCCAGGCGGCCTGGAGCATCCGCCCGTCCGCGTAGGTGTCCCGGATCCGCCTCCCGTAGGAGTCGTAGGCGTAGGTCGTCGTGTCCCCCGCCTCGTCCGTCTCCGTGGAGAGGTTCCCGGCCGCGTCGTAGGCGAAGGAGGTCGTGCCGCCGCGGGGGTTCGTCCCGGCCACGACGCGCCCGCGGGAGTCGTAGGAGTAGGACCAGGTCTCCCCGGCCCCGTCCACGCGCGAGACGGGGTTCCCGCTCGCGTCGTGGGAGAAGGTCTCGAAGACCCCGTCGGGGTGGTCGATCCGCACGAGGTCGTAGAGGACGAGGCCCGTCGGCGCGTGGGTGCGGGCCGCGTGGGTCCAGGCCGTCGTGTTCCCGAGCGCGTCGGTCCGCGACTCGACCCGCCCGCTCGCCGCGCCGTAGGTCGCGGTGAAGGTCCCGCCCCCCACCGTCTCCACCGTCGCGCGCCGGCGGTTCCCGTCGTCGGCCATCGAGACGGTCCGGCCGAGGGTGTTCACGACCGCCACCAGGGAGCCCCCGGCGTCGTGCTTGTAGGTGACGCTGCTCCCGTCCGGCCGCGTCATCTCCGTCGTGCCCGGCTTCTGGGGGGGGCCGTAGTCGAAGGTCCAGGCGTTCCCGTAGGCGTCCGTCTGGGTCGCGACCTTCCCGACCGCGTCGTAGGCCTGGGTCCAGGGGATGTTCCCCTCCGGCATCACCTTCCACTTCATCAGCCCCGCGTCGGCGTGGCCCGTGTCGTAGACGTAGGAGGTGAACCCCCCCGCCGCGTCCTGGGACGAGGCGAGGTTCTCGCCGTCGTGGGTGAAGTACACCGTGCGGCCGGCCGCGAGCCCCCGGTACTCCTGCACCGAGGCGACCTTCCCCGCGGCGTAGGTGAACCGCAGCCCCCGGCGGGAGCCCGCGGGGAGGTTCTCCTCCACGCGGGAGAGCTTGCCCGTGAGGGCGTCGTAGGTGCACAGGAGCGAGCACCCCTTCCCGTCGGTGATCTCGGTGAGGAACCCGTTCCCGTCGAACAGGTAGATGAGGTCCGTGGAGGGGTCGCAGGCGCGGAACTGCCCGGGGACCGACTTCACCTGGTAGGGGACGTCCACGTCGTTCTGGAGGACCCAGTCGCTCCCGGTGAGCAGGTACTTCGCCACCTTGCCCCGGTCGTTCACCAGCTGGAGGACGGTGCCGTTGTTGTGGACCCGCCACTCGAAATCGTGGCGCCAGTTGTCCCCCATGTCCCCGACGATGAACCAGAGCCGGAGCTTGGAGGCGTAGTACCTCTGGAACCGCAGCGGGAGGGTCCCCCCGAGGTCGAGGTCCGGCGCCTCCGGGAAGAACAGCTCGCCCGTGAACATGTCCACGGGGTCGCCGGCCCTCCCGGACGTCGGGCGGCTCGCCGTGCTCCCCTCCTCCGGGGGCGCCTCCACGACGAGGCGGATCGGGACCGGGCCGCTGACCTCCTGGCACGGCCCCATGCCCCCGACGTCCTCCCCGACCCAGGAGAGGGTGATGACGGTCTCGCCCGGCCGGGACTTCGCGGTCACCGTGAACACGATCTCGACCCCGACGCCGAACTCGGGCGTGATCGTGGCGAGGCTGGTGTCCGCGATCGAGGCCGACGCGCTGGCCGAGCAGGTGCCCGGGTCCTTGAGCGTGAAGGTCACGCTCTGGTTCACCTTCACGAAGACCTCGTCCGGGTGCGTGTGCGCGCGGGCCCCGGGGAGGCGGCCCGCCACCGCGGGGCCGAGGAGCGCGGCGGCGGCGAGGAGCATCCCGCGGGCGAGGGCGCGGCGGGCGGCGGGGGCGCGCATGGGCTACCTCCTCACCTTCAGGGAGAAGGGGGTGGCGGACCCCTTCACCGCCTTCACCGTGACCCCCTTCGCGCCGTCCTTCAACTTGGCCTGGACGGTCCAGGAGCCCCCCTCGAACGTCACCTCCCCCCAGGCCTTCCCCTTCGGGTCGCGGAGGAGGAACCCCTCCACCTCCCCGTGGACGCGCGTCACCGCCGGACGGGTCCCCTCGGCGAAGAGGACGACCTGCCCGGGCGTCCGCGAGACCGACCCGGCCCTGAGCTTCCCCTTCGGGCTCTGGAAGGTCCCGTGGAAGGCACCGAAGGCCCCGGCCGGACGCACCGCCGAGGCCTGGAGCGCCCCCTCCGCCCCGCTCCCGGCGAGCGAGAGCGCGAGCGGCGCCCCGCCGCCGTCCCGGGTGATCTTCCCCCCCGTGACGTCGAAGGACGCCAGGAGGGCGTCGGTGTCCGGGTCCCGAAGCTCGAGCGTCCCCGTGGGGGCGGCGCCCGAGTCGTCCAGCGTCCCCGCGATCCGGAACCCGCCGCGCACCCCGTCCGCGCCGAACCCCGAGACGACGCCCGCGCCGTCCACGCCGAAGGCCCAGGCGCCGGGGGCGGGCTTCTTCACCGCGGCGTGCCAGAGCCGCCGCACCTGCGCCCCGAGGCAGTTCCCGGCCCCGTCGTAGCCGAACTCGACGAAGCGCCCGCTCCCGTCGGTCTGCCGGACGAGGCGGCCGGCCCCGTCGTAGGCGTACCAGGTCTTCCCCGCGAGCGCGGCCCCGGCGGCGGCGGCGAGCAGCGCCCCCCCCGCCAGCGCGGCCGCGAGCCCCCGGCCCGGCCTCCGAGCCTCCATGTCGATCTCCCCCGCCGGGCGGCCTGACGGCCGTCACGGAATCCCGGCATCCTAATAGAACGGGAGGCGCCGCGGCCGCGGACATTCCCCGGTTCTTCGCTATCCGGAGTGGGTCGCGTGCCGTGGACGAACGGCGGGTAGGGGCATGGGTAGGGGCAGGGGAGAACGCCGTCGAGGCTGCCCGTACCCCTACCCCTACCCTTACCCGCTCCGGCTCGAAAAGCGCACCCACTCGGTTCAGCGAGGAGCGCATTCCCCGTGTCCTCCGCGTCCTCCGTGGGGTCCGGCTGCCCGACGGGTACCATGGCGCCATGCCCGCGCGCCGGAAGCCTTCCCCGAAGCCCGCCGCCGGGGGGTCCGTGGCCCCCTCCCCGACCCTCACCGCGCGCCGCGAGGTCGCCATCCTCGGGGTCCCCCTCGACCTCGGCGCCGGCCGCCGCGGGACCGACATGGGCCCGAGCGCGGTCCGGATCGCCGGGCTCCACGACCAGCTCCAGCGCCTGGGGTTCCGCTGGGAGGACCTGGGCGACCTCGAGATCCCGGCCGTGGAGACGCTGCGCGTCCGCGACCCGCGGGCGAAGTACCTCCCGGAGATCGCCCGCGCCTGCCGGGAGACCCACGACCGCGTCCTGGCCGCCATGAAGGCCGGGAAGATCCCGGTGGTCCTCGGCGGGGACCACTCGGCCGCCGTAGGGACCATCTCCGGGGTCTCCCACTGGTTCCACGACCGCGGCGAGGAGATCGGGCTCCTCTGGGTGGACGCCCACGGGGACATGAACACCCCGCAGTCGAGCCCGAGCGGGAACGTCCACGGGATGCCGCTGGCGTGCGTCATGGGCCGGGGGCCGAAGGCCCTCACGCACATCGGCGGGTTCGCGCCGAAGGTCGAGCCCGGGAAGACCGTCCTCCTCGGGATCCGCGACCTCGACCCGGAGGAGCGGGAGATCGTGGCGGGGAGCGGGGTGGCCGCCTACACGATGAGCGACATCGACGAGAAGGGGATCCGCCGGATCCTGGAGGAGGCGCTGGCGGTCCTCACCCGCTCCACGGCCGGGTTCCACGTCTCCTTCGACATCGACGCCATCGACCCCGCCTACGCCCCGGGCGTGGGGACCGACGTGCAGGGCGGCCTCACCTTCCGCGAGGCCCACCTCCTCATGGAGCTCTGCGCCCGCTCCGGCCGCGTCACCTCGGTCGAGGTCATGGAGGTCAACCCGGTCCTCGACGTCGGCAACGCCACCGGGAAGCTCGCCATGGGGATGGTCCTCTCGGCGCTGGGGAAGCGGATCCTGTAGGGGACGTCCGCAATTAAGCAATTAACTCGGATGAGTTAATTGCTTAATTGCGGACGTCCCCGTCACCGCCGCCTCTCCGCGATCCGCTCGAGGTCGAGCCGAGCCTGGTTCACGTAGGTGGGGATGCCCCAGGTCTCGATGACGCGGCGGTAGAGGGCGGCGGCCCCCTCGTTGTCGTGCGCGACGAGCATCGTCTGCGCCCGGTCGTCGAGCGCCTCCCACTGCTTGCGCGCCTTGATCTCGATGGCCTTGACGTGCTTGTCCATCTCCCGCTGGTAGGCCTTGGTATCGACGGCGTTCCAGCCCGCGACGTCCTTTTCGCGCGACTCCTTGTAGATGGCGAGCGCCTCCCCGTACCGCTCCAGGTCCACGAGGGGCATGGCGGCGTCCTCGGCGACCCCGAGCGTCTTCATGAAGGGCGCCCCCTTGGGCCTCTCGGGTTCCGGGGGCGCCGCGAGGGTCGGGCGGCTCTCCTCGGTCCGGCTCCCCGACGCCTGGATGGCGAGGGCGGCCACGAGCCCGGCCATCATGACCCCGAGGAGGATGAGACCGAGGGAGCCCCCGCCCCCCCCGCCTCCCGGGGACCGGGCCCGGCGCGCCCCCCGCTCCCCCCGATCGCCGGAAGGGGCGCGCGCGGGGGCGAAGGCGGCCGCCGCGGGGCCCCCGGGGACCCCGGGGCCGGCG
>CAZKTF010000035.1:0-20631 GCA_964555565.1 uncultured Planctomycetota bacterium
CCACGAAGACCCAGGGGGGGCGCCACGGTTCGGGGCCGACGACGAGGACGAAGGCGATGCGGGCCGGGTCCACCCGGACCTCGACCTCCGCCGGGGCGCCGGCGGCTCCCCCCCCGCGTCCGAGGGGCGTGAGCCGGAGGCGGTGGACCCCGGCGGGGAGCTCCAGCCGCGCGGCGTGGAACCGCTTCGGCAGGAGCGACCAGCAGCGCGTGTCGGCCCGCTCGGCGCCCGTCCAGAGGAGGCCGCCGAAGTCCAGGAGGAGGCCCCCCCACCCGTCCTCCCGCCGCCGCCCGACGACCGCGGACTTCACCCGGCCCTTCACGTACTCCTTGAAGGCCCGGCGCAGGACCGCGCGGAGGACCGCCCGCGGGAGGGCGTCCCGGGCCTGGCGCGCGGCGGTCTCGTCCACGTCGAGGAGCGTCTCGGTGCGCGCCGCGGGCCCGTCCTCCGCCGCGACCTCCAGGGACTCCACGGGCGAGGGGTGGACGGCAACCCGGGGGACCATCACCGGCGCCTGGGAAGGGAGCCCCGCCCCGCGGCGGGAGTTGTGGATCGCCGAAGCCACGACGAAGACCGCGCTCGTGACCGGCTCCTCGCGCTCGACCTTGAAGGGCCCCCGGCCCTCGAGGTAGAGGACGACCACGGGGCCGTCCCCCTCGCGTTCCGCGAGCCGCCGCCGCGCGGCCCGCCGGAGCCCCGCCTCGGCCTGGAGGAGGCCCGGCTCGTACTCCCGGCACCGCGTCCAGCCGATCCGGGCCTCGTCGAAGGCGCCCCGCTGCTCGTCGATCACCGCCTGGAGCCACTCCCCCAGGACCAGCATCCGGTAGCCGGGACGCCCGGGGCCGTCCTGCTCCCGCAGGACGGGCCGGCGCCGCAGCCGGTCCTGCTCCCGGTTCACCTGGAGGGCGAGCGCGCGGGCCTCGTCCGGCTGGCCGGCCATGAGGAGAGCCACCGAGGCCAGGGCGCGGGCGAGGACCTTCTCGTGGTCGTCCCCCTCGTAGGCCAGGGCCGTGTCGTCCGTGAGCCCCGCGAGGGCCCACTCGCCCAGGTCCTCCTTCTCGTAGTCGGCCATGGCCGAGGCCGCGCGCCCGGCCACGTCGGCGGCCTCCTCGAACCGCCCCCGGGCGAGGAGGACCGAGGAGCGCTCCAGGTCCACGAGGGGACGGTCCTTCCCCGCCCCCGCGGCGACGGCGAGGACCTCCCGCTCGGCGTCCTCGAGCCGCCCCGAGGCGTAGGCCTCCCGCGCGGGGGCGAGGCTCTCGGTGACGGTGGCGCAGCCCGCGCCCAGAGCCGCGGCCAGGGCGAGGGCGGCCGCGGCGGCGCGCGGCGAGGGTCCGGGCACCACGGGGTCGCTCCCCCGCGCGCTACTTCGTGTAGGCCTTGCGGCCGAAGACCTCGTGCTTGGTCTGGAGCCCGGTGCGGACGTCCACCAGCTCCAGCACGAGGACGTACTTCTTCTCCAGCGTCTCCGGGCCGGTCTCGCTCGTGGCGTTGTTGAACTTCCCCCAGAGGATCCAGCGGATGTAGTCGCGGCCCTCCTGCTGCTCGAACCTCTCGATCACCTCGCGGCGCACCTGCGGGTCGAGCAGCATCTCCGCCCGGGGCTGCCGGCCGAGCTGCGACAGGACGTTCTCCACGAAGGTCCGCGACACGACGTCGAACTGCCCGCTGTCCGTCACGATCGTGTCCACCGTGTCGTAGAGGTAGTCCCGCTTCTCCCCGAGCCGCTCGTCGCTGTTGTTCTCGATCCCCGCGAAGATGACCCGCTGCCGTTCCGTGGTCCCCGAGAGCTTCGCGGCGGCCTTCGCCAGGATCTCCCGGGTCCCCCGCTTCATCATCGGGTCGAGGACGTCCACGGAGGCCCGCTCCCTGTCCACGCCGACGGGCTCGTCGGCGGACATCACCCGCCCGGACTTCTCCGTGCGGCATCCCGACGCGGCGAGCGCGGCGGCGACGGCGAGAACGGCGACGCGGGACGCACGGACCATGGGGTGGACCTCCTTCGATGCCGCGGCCGGCCCGCCCTGCCGGGGGCGCCGCGGGGGAGGCCCATCCTACCAGCCGGGCGCCGCGGGCGCGGGATGGTACCCTTCCCGGCCCGGCGCCGGAGGAGGCCCATGGAGATGGAGACCGACTGGAGGACCTTCGCGACGACGTTCACGCTGGTGTTCCTCGCCGAGTTCGGCGACAAGACGCAGCTCGCCGTCTTCACGCTCACCGCCCAGGGGAAGCCCCGGCTCATGGTCCTCCTCGGAGGCGTGGCGGCGCTGGCCGCGACCACCGTCCTCGCCGTGGCCGCGGGCTCCGCGCTGCGCTCGGTGATGACCGAGAGGTTCGAGCGCTGGGTCCGGATCGGGGCGGGCCTGGCGTTCGTCGCCATGGGGGCCCTCTTCCTCCTCTCGAAGGACGACTGACCGCGTGCTCGACGTGCATGACCTCCGCAAGTCCTACGGCACCCGCGAGGCGGTGCGCGGCCTCTCCTTCCGCGTCGGGCCCGGGGAGGTCCTGGGGCTCGTCGGTCCCAACGGGGCGGGGAAGACCACGACGCTCCGCTGCCTCTGCGGGATCCTCCCGCCCACCGGGGGCGGGGTGGTGATCGACGGGCACGACCTCGCGCTCGACCCCGTGGGCGCCAAGGGCCGCCTCGCGTTCGTCCCCGACGAGCCGCGCCTGTTCGAGGGGCTCACGGTGGAGGAGCACCTCCGGTTCTACGCGCGCCTGTACCGCGTGGAGTCCGGCGAGGAGCGGATCCCGGTCCTGCTGCGGGAGTGCGAGCTGGAGGACCGCGGCGAGTCCCTCCCCGCCGCGCTCTCCCGTGGGATGAAGCAGAAGCTCGCCATCGCCTGCGCCCTCATCCACGACCCGGGCCTGCTGCTCCTTGACGAGCCGCTGACGGGCCTCGACCCCATCGCCATCCGGAAGATCAAGGACTCGATCCGCCAGCGGGCCCGGGCCGGGGCGGCGGTGGTGGTGAGCAGCCACCTCCTGGCCCTCGTGGAGGAGCTGGCGGACCGCGTCCTCCTCCTCCTCGCGGGCGTGCGGGCCGCCTACGGGACCGTGGACGAGCTGCGGGCCGCCCACCCGGAGCTGGGCGAGGGCGCCAGCCTGGAGGACGTGTTCATGCGGGTCGTGGCCGGCCCCGGCGCTCCCCCGGGTCCCCCCGGGGGCCCCCCGGGGAACGCGTGAACCCCGCGCTCGTCTACCTGGTCGTCCGCTCCGCCGTCAACGGCGCCCGGGAGAAGGTCCGCCGGCTGCGCAACCCCCGCTACCTCCTCCCGGCGCTCGTCGGGGCCGCCTACTTCGCGTTCCTCTTCGGGTGCTTCGGCCGGCCGGGCGGGGAGCGGCCCCTCGGGGAGAACCGCGACTTCCTCGCCACCATCGAGGGGTGGGCGACCCTGGGCATCCTGGCCTCGGTCCTCGCGGTGTGGTTCCTCGGCGGGAAGGGACCCGGCCTCGCCTTCACGGAGGCGGAGATCGCGGTCCTGTTCACGGCCCCGCTCCGCCGCCGCGAGCTGGTCCACTTCAAGATCCTCCAGGTGCAGACGGGGTTCCTGATCCTGTCCGCGATCGGGGCCGTGCTGGCGGGGCGCTCGCGGGGCCCCGAGGCCTCCCTGTGCGTCCTCGTCGGGGTGTGGCTCGCCTTCAACGCCCTGTTCCTCCACCAGGTCGCGGCGAACTTCACCCTCCACAGCCTCGTCCGCCACGGGGTGGCCGGGTTCCGCCGGCACCTCCCGGTCCTGCTCGTCGTGGCGACGGCCGTCACGGTCGTGGTGGTGACGGCGCCGCCGCTGCCGCACGTGGGCCTCCGCGACCCCCGCGAGGTCTACTTCCAGTGGTTCGCGGGCCTGTTCGAGAGCGGCCCGGGCGCCTGGGTCCTGGCCCCCTTCCGGGCGCTGCCGCGGCTGCCCCTCTCCCCCGACCTCCCCACCTTCCTCGAGCGCCTCGGCCCCGTGGCGCTCGGCACGCTGCTCCTCTACTACTGGGTGCTCCAGGCCGACGTGGCCTTCGAGGAGGCGGCGGCGGCCCAGGCCGTCGAGATCACGCGCGCCATCGAGCAGGCGCGCAGGGGGCGGATCACCACCCGGGGCGCCGACGGCAAGCCTCCGCGCTGCGCGCCCTGGGTCCTTCGCCCCCGGGGCCGGATCGAGGGGGCGTTCCTCTGGAAGGGCGTGACCGCGGCGCAGCGGAACATCTCGCCGGTCGTGGTGGGGATGCTCGTCCTGGGGTTCCTGGCGCTCGGCCTCCTGGAGCTGGCCCGGCCGGACTCGGGGGGCCCCGAGGGGAGGCCGCCCCTCGGCGCCGTCTTCCTCGTCTCCCTCGCGGGCCTCGGCGCCCTCTACCCGCCGCGCTCCCTGGGGAGCGGGCTCCGGGAGGACCTGGAGATGGTGGCCCTCCTGAAGACCCTCCCCGTGCGCGGTCCCCGCCTCGTCCGCGCGGAGCTCCTCTCCGCGGCCGTTCCCGTGGCCGCGGTCCAGGCGGTGATGATCCTCGTCGCGTGGGCCTTCCTCGGCCTCGCGGAGATCCCCCTCGGCCGCTTCGACGTGGCGTGCGGGGTGCTCGCGGTCCTCGCGGTGCTCCCCTGCGTGACCCTCCTCAGCGCCGGCCTGGACGCGGCGGGAGCGGTGCTGCTCCCGGCCTGGCTCCCGCCGGGGTCCCCCTCGGCCGCCGGCGGCATCGAGGGGACGGGGCGGGGAATCCTCACGCTCCTGGGGAAGACCATCGGACTCGGCCTCGGGCTCACGGTCCCCGGGGCGCTGGGGGCCGGGGTGGCGCTCCTGGGCGTGCCCTTCGTCGGCGGCGCGGCCCTCGTCCCCGCGGCGCTCCTCGCGGGGGCCGCGCTGCTCGCGGAGACGTGGCTCCTGGCGGAGTGGCTCGGGGCGCGCTACGACGCGCTCGACCCCGCCGACGAGGGGCTGGCCTAGCAGGGGCGGGGGTCCCCGGGGGGGACCCCAGGGACTTGTCGGGCTGCCGGTGGCAGCCCGACCCTGGGGACGAGGCCCGCCAGTGGCGGGCCGAGCCCGGGGAGGTCTACCCCGCCCGCCGTTTCCGTCGTAGGGAACCCGCGCGGCCCCTGAATTTCGGCGTCCCCGCGGGGCGCCCCGTATCATCCCCCCATGCCCGGCCCCCAGGGTGGCGCGGACCGCACCGTGGACCTCTTCTCGGACATCCCGAAGATCCCGGAGAAGTACGCCGCCAAGAAGAAGAAGCCGAAAGAGATCGCCGTCGTCGAGCCCGGCAACTGCACGGGCTGCGAGATCTGCGTCCCCTTCTGCCCGGTCAACTGCATCGAGGTCACGCCCGCCGCCCTCGATCCCACGCGGGCGATCCCACCGGTCCGCATCCGCTACAACGAGTGCATCGGTTGCGAGATCTGCGTCCGGGTCTGCGACAGGCTCGCCTGGAACGCGATCACGATGGTCCCCACCCCCGACGTCGAGAAGCACTTCGGGCTGACCATCACCGAGAAGTTCGTGGCGGAGAAGAAGGCGTAGCGGCGTCCCTACGGCCACGGCGGGCGGGCTAAAGCCCGCCCCTACTAGTTCACCGACGGGTCCACCGGGAAGTTCGCGAGCATCGCCTCGTCGCCGCCGAGGGAGCGGAGCACCCTCCTCCAGAGCGTCTTCGGCTCCGGGTCGAAGACCCAGGACGCGTCCCCGGGCGCGAGGACCCAGGTGTCCTCCTCGATCTCCCGAGCGAGCTGCCCCTTCCCCCAGCCGGAGTACCCCACCAGGAACCGGACCTGGCCTGGGGGCGTGGGGCGCGCGCGGACCCGGCGGCCCAGGGCGCGGGGGTTCCCGCCGAGGTAGAGGCCGGGGAGCACCTCGACGGTCCCCGGCACCCCGTCCTCCCGGTGGAGGATCGCGAGGGAGTCCCGGCCCACGGGACCGCCCAGGTAGACCGCGTCGGTCCGTCCCCCGAAGTCGTGGTCCCCCTGGAGGACCTGGTGGAGGCCGCGCTCCGCCGGGCGGTTCAGGACGAAGCCGAGGGAGCCCTCCTCCTCGTGGTCGCAGAGCAGGACGACCGTGTGCATGAAGTTCGGGTCGAGGAGGTGCGGCCGCGCCACCAGCAGGACGCCGCGCTCGGGCCGGACCAGCGGGATCGCCACGGGCTCCGAAGATACCGCGTCCCGCCGTCGCCGGGAGGAAGAGGATCCGCTACTTCGCCGCCGCGCCCCCGATCCACTTCGCCAGCGCGGCCTCCAGCTCCGCCATCTGCACCGGCTTCATGAGGAGGTCGTCCATCCCCGCCTCCAGGCAGAGGGACCGCTGCTCCATCCGGACGTGGCCGGTGAGGGCGACGACGGGGACGCGCCGGCCGCCCGCCTCGCGGGCGCGGATCGCGCGCGTGGCCGCGAAGCCGTCCATCCCGGGCATCTCGCAGTCCATGAGGACGAGGTCGTAAGCCGCGCGCGCGGTCGCCGCCACCGCCTCCGTGCCCCCGTGCACGCTCTCGGCCGCGCAGCCCAGGCGCTCCAGCATGAGGACGGTGACGCGCGCGTTGATCGTGCTGTCGTCCACGACGAGGATGCGCCGCGCGCCCGCGTTCGCGGGTGCCGCCTCCGCCATCGCTGACTCCTCCGCAAGGACGGCGATCCCCGCCCCTGCAACCCGCCCCGGGAGACTATGGCCGGGCCCGCCCCGCAGGGGGAGAAGGAAGTGACCCGGGGTCGGGAGTTCCCGCGAGCCGCGCCGCGGGTCCGGGAGAATCCCGCCGTGCCCACGACCCGGGACTCCCGCACGCTGCGCCTCACCCGCGTCGTCCTGGCCGAGGACTCCGAGGTGGTCCGCCGCATGCTGGCCTGGCTCCTCCAGTCGGAGCCGGAGTTCGTCGTGGTCGGCGAGGCGCGCGACGGCGTCGAGGCCGTGGAGATGACCCGGCGGCTCAAGCCCGACCTGGTCACCATGGACATCCGGATGCCGCGGATGGACGGGGTCGAGGCCATCAAGCGGATCATGGCCGAGCGCCCGACCCCCGTGGTCGTGGTGACGGGGGGGACCTCCGGCGAGGAGGACGCCGCCGCCGCCATCCTCGCGCTCCGCGCGGGGGCCCTGGCGGTCCTCCGGACGCCGGAGGGCCCGGCGTCCCCCTCCTTCGACAGCGATCGCCGGCGGTTCCTGGACACGCTGCGCACGATGGCGGCGGTCCGCCTGGACCGCCGCGCGGTCCCGCCGGAGCCGACCCCCGAGCCTCCTCCCCCTCCCCTGCGACGGGCGCGGGGCCGGGCGAAGGTCGTGGCCGTGGCGGCCTCCACCGGGGGGCCCGCGGCCCTCCAGCGCCTCTTCGGCGACCTCCCGGCCACCTTCCCCGCCCCGGTCCTCCTCGTGCAGCACATGGCTCCCGGCTTCGCGGCGACCTTCGCGCGCTGGCTCGACTCCGTCTGCTCTCTCCGCGTCCGGGTGGGCGAGGACGACCAGCCGCTGGAGCCCAACACGGTCTACCTGGCGCCGGACGACCACCACCTGGGCCTCGCGCGCCGCGGCGTCCTGGGGATCGCGGCGTCGCCGCCGCTGGACGGGTTCCGGCCCTCGGCCACCCACCTCTTCCGCTCCGTCGCGAAGTGCTACGGCCCCGCGGCGCTGGCCGTGGTCCTCACGGGGATGGGGAGCGACGGCCTCGAGGGGCTCCGCGCGGTGAAGGCCGCGGGCGGCCAGGTCCTCGCCCAGGACGAGGCCACCTCGGTGGTCTACGGGATGCCCGGCGCCGCCGCCGGGGCGGGCCTCGTGGACGCGCTCCTCCCGCTCCCCGCGCTCGGCCCGCGGGTGCTGGCGCTGGTGTGAGCTACACCTCCGGCAGCGTGGCCTTCCGGCCGCGGTTCTCCCGACGGAGCCAGTCCTCGAGCGGCGCGAAGTACTCCACCATGGCCCGCGCGGAGAGGTCCTCGCCCGTGGCGCGGCGGACGAGCGTGCGCCCGTCCACCGTGGCCCCCGGCTCCAGGACGGAGCGGAGGAACTCCCCCACCTCCTTCCGGCCGGTGTAGTCGGTGTCGCGCGGGTCCTGGCGGAGGACCTTCCGCGCGACGTGGTCGTGGAGCTGGTGGAGGAGGACGAAGGAGAGGGCGTAGTCGTAGTAGCGGCCGGGGCTGTCGTTGACGTGGGTCTTCGTGGCGGCGTCGCACCACCGCTCGTCCCGCTCCGAGGGAGGGGCGATCCCCTGGTGCCTGGCGGCCAGCTCCCACCACCGGGCGTTCCAGCGGCCGGGGTCGAGCTCGCCCGCGTAGAGGTCCCGCTCGAACTCCGCCATGGTCCCCGCCGACCAGGGGTAGAGGACCACCGCGCGCAGGGCCTCGCGGAGGAGCGTGGGGATGGGGTCGCCCCGCGGGCCCGCGGGGGCGAGGCCCGCCGAGGCCAGGGCGCGGGGCTGCATCGCGGCCATCCCGAGGAGCGACCCCACGGCCTCGTGCCACGCCCGGTCCGCCCCGGTCCTGAGGACGGCCGGCACGCCCGGGCGGGAGTAGGCGAGGAAGTACTGGATGTGCCCGAGCTCGTGGTGGCAGGTCTCGAACCACTCCGCGTCGGGCTCCACGCTCATGAGGCAGCGCACCTCGCGCTCGAGGTCCACGTGCCAGGCCGAGGCGTGGGTGTTCTTCTTCCAGCCGGCGTCCGGGGGGGCCGGGAAGAGCGAGGACTCCCTCCAGAAGCATTCCGGGAGCGGCTCGAAGCCGAGGCCCCGGTAGAACTCCTCCGCGCGGCGCACGACCCACTCCGCGCCCCGGGAGCGCAGCGCCGGCCCCGGGTCCGCGCCCCCCGCGCCCGCCAGCGGGGTCCACTCCTGCCCCCAGCGATTCGGGAGCCAGTGGGCGGGGAGGAGGTCGGGGACCGGCTTCCCGAACCGCCGCGCCAGCTCGTGGCGGGCCCAGGTGTGGAGCTCCCGGTACAGCGGCCGGAGCTCGCGCCCCATCGTGGCGAGGAGGTCCATCATCCCGCCCGCGTCGGTCCCGTACTCCGAGGTCATGTAGGAGAACCAGTCCGCGTGGCCGAGGGCGCGTACGACCCCGTTGCGGAGCCCGCGGAGCTCGACGAGGCCGTCCTTGAGGGCCGGCCCCACCTCCTTCGAGGCCTCCCAGGCCGCGCGGCGACGCTCGAGGTCGGTCTCCTTCCGGAGGACCCCGTCGATGTCGTTCGGGGTGACCGGGCGGCCGTCGATCGAGAACCGGAACCCGTACATCCGCTCCGTCTGGGCGGCCTCGCCGGCGATGCGGCGGCGGACGAGGTCGGGGGCGGTCTGCGGCCCGGAGGCGGCCTGGAACAGGATGCGCTCCAGGCGGCGCGCCGCGAGCGGCTCCCGCGGGGAGGGACGCGCGAGGTGCGCGCGCGCCTCCTCGATGACGGCGACGGACCCGGTGAAGGCGGCCAGGGCCTCGTTGGCCTCGCGCACGCGGCGCCCGCGGGAGTCGTCCCCCTCGACGATCCGCGTGTTCACCTCCCACTCGGCGAGGCTCGACGCGGTGTAGAGCGCGCGGAAGCGATCGTCGTAGTCCCGGAGGAACTCCGCGGCGTCCCGGGTCCCGTCCCCCGTCCCGGCCTTCTCCCCCATGTCCGATCCCTCCTGTCGCCCGGTTCCCTTGTACGCCTCCGGGTCGGACGGGATCAAGCGCGGTCCGTCGGGGCTCCGTGACCTCTGCAGGCCCGGGACGTCACCCCGGGAACCCCGGCGCCGTCATCGCCGCCCAGCGCGCGGGCTTGCGGATCCCCTGGCCCCGCATCCAGGCAGGACCTCGTAGCCCGGGAAGGCCGGGAGGGGCGGCGACACGCGGACGGTGGGTCGGGAGCGTCCCCGGGGCGCGCGGTGCGCCCCGGGGACGAGGCTGCGTCGGTCTACTTCACGTCCGTCGCGCCCGCGGCCTCCTTCAGCTTCGCGAGCCGCTCGTCCTGCCTCTGGAAGAAGCGCGCGGCCTGGGGCTTGTCGCCGAACTTCGCCCTGACCTTCCCGAGGGCCTTCTCGAACAGGGCCACGTCCTTCACCGCCTCGGCGTGGTCCAGCATGAGGATGTAGTAGGGCTGGAACTGCTCGCCGTCGGGGTCCGGCTCCTTCCCCGCCTTCCACATCTCGGCGAAGGCCTTCCCCGCCGCGACCTTCAGCGCCAGGTCGGGGCCCGTGATCTTCCCGAGCTCCGCCTTGATCTCGAGGCCGAGGATCAGCCCGTCGAGATCCTTTTTCCCGGCGGCGTCGAGCCCCTTGATGGCGCCTTCGCGGGCCCGTGCGTCCGCCGCGTTCACGCGGCAGAACTTGATCTCCGCGGTGAGGAGGCGAACCTCCTCCGCGGTCGTCCGGTCCTTCTTCGAGGAGAACGCGATGAACTCCGCGCCCTGCTTCATCATGGCGCGGAAGCCCGCGACCGTGCCGTCCTCGAGCACCGCCACGACCCCGCCCCCGGCGTCCATCGCCACGAGGTGCGGGAACCCGGTTCCCCCCTTCTCCTGCAGGAGGTTCCCGTACTTCTCCCCCTCGACCTGGCTCGTCACGTGGAGGAAGGGCACGACCTCCTTCGCGAACGCCCGGAACTCCTCGGAGGAGAGCACACTGCTCTCCAGCCTCTTGCAGGGGGGTCAGCCGGCGTAGGAGCGCGTGAAGTAGGTGAAGATGGGCTTCCCGCCCTTCTTCGCCTCCTCCCGCGCCCTGTCGTAGTCGGTGATCCAGCCGCCGTCCTTGACCCAGGCCTCGGCCAGCTTCGCGTCCAGCCTCTTCTTCAGCTCCTCCTGGGATGCCTGCTGCGCGGCGGCCGTCCCGGCCACGGCGCCGATCACGACCGCGGCGAGCGTCGTCACGAGCAACCGCCTCATGCGCCCCTCCTTTCGGGGTGGAGACAACAGTCTCGGCAATCCCATTGCGGGAACCAAGGTCCTTCCCGCGCCGACAAGTACGGTGCCAGGCACCTTTTTCAGCCCTCTTCGCTGGAGGGGCCCGTGCCCTGAAAATGGTGCCTGGCACGGTACCCGGGGGGTGCCCATCTCCGGGAAGGTCCTGGACGAGGAGGGGAAGCCACCCGGGGGCTTCGGGCTTCTCCGCATCTATCCATCCAGGCGGGACGATGGTGAGGCCTTCGTCAGGGTCTACGCCTCCGTGGAGGAGGACGGGAGTTTCGCCACACCCGCGCTCGCACCGGGCAGGACCTACGACATCCGTGCCGACGGCTTCGAGGGCCTCACGGACGGGGTGGCGAGGGGAGTCGAGCCCGGGACGAAGGACGTGGCCCTCCGTCTGACCAGGGGAGCGGCGATCTCCGGACGGCTCCTCCTTCCGGATGGCCGCCCGGCTCCGGGGGAGATCCACGTAGCGGCGCTGTCCAAGGGAGACAAGGAGAGCCGGGGCGATCGGTCCGATGCCAGGACCGCGAAGGACGGCAGCTTCCGGATCACCGTGCTGAGCGCCTCGGAGTACGTCGTGGTAGGTGGCGGGCACGGGTCCGACTTCGCTCCCACGCCGGCCACGGGCAGATTCAAGGCCGGCGACTCCGGCATCGAGATTCGCCTGGAGCCCGGCCTCGAGATCTCCGGCGTTCTCGTGGACGCCCACGGGAAGCCCGTGAAGGCGCGGGGCCTTTCGGCCAACCAGTTCGCGGTGTTCGAGAATCGATGCTGGGGGGAGATCGCCGGAGACGGCTCCTTCCTCGTGAAGGGGCTCGCCCGCGGAAAGGCCGAACTGGGTGCCTTCGCCGGAGACGACCACGTCGAACTCGGCGAGTTCGACGTCCCGTCCAGGGACCTCCGGATCATCGTGAAGTCGGAGTGACCTTGCGGCCGGAAGGGCCCCCGGTCCATCCGGACCGGTGAACCCCGGCAACCGGAGGCATGACGGAACGGTTCCTCTGGTAGCTCGTCACGACCCGGTCTGGCGGCCTCGTCGGAGCCGGGAAGGAGACCGGGGTATCCAGCGCGCATCCCGGTGCGTGCGGGGTTTGCGTCCGTTGTTCCTGCGGGACCGGTCGTGGTTGGAGTCGCAGCAGTAGCAGGGGCCGTCGCCCCGGTTCATCCCGGGGACGGCGACCTTGCCTCGGCCAGGGAGGGGCACTCCCGGGACTTCCGCTCCCTCGACGCCCGGGGCGAGGCGGCCGAGACCCGACTCCCCCGGATGGTAGGATGCCCCCATGCCACGGTCCAAGCGTCGTCCCGCTCGTGCCCGGCGCGTCGTCTGCCATCCGCGCATCCTCGGGGGCAAGCCCGTGGTCGAGGGCACCCGGATGAGCGTCGAGCAGATCCTCGGCCTCATCGCCAAGGGGATGACCGTCCAGGCCATCGTCAAGTCCTACCCGGCCCTGACCGCAGCGGACGTGCGCGGCGCGGTCGCCTACGCCCAGGCCGCCCTCCGCGACGACATCGTGGTCGAGGTCGCCCCGTAGGAACCGGTGCTGCCGCCGCTCCTCGCGGACTCCAACGTGGCCGTCGAGGTCGTGGCCTTCCTCCGCGCCGAAGGGGTGGACGTCGTGAGCGTCGCGGAGAAGGGCTGGAGCGGCCGGCTCGACGACGAGATCCTGTCCGCGTCCGTGCGGATGCGCCGGTTCGTCCTCACCCACGATGCCGACTTCGGGCGTCTCGCAATCGCCGAGGGACGTCCGTACCACGGGATCCTGCGACTTCGGCCGGGCGACGATCCGCCGGACGCCGTCATCGCGGGCCTCAGGGCGCTGGTCACGCGCCCGATCGACTGGGCACCCCCGATGATCGCCGTCTACCGGGGGACCCGGCTCCGGATTCGCCACCCCGGCCGGCCGCCGGCGGGATCGCAGGGCAGCTCGTAGGAGGGTTGCGCCCGGGGAGCCACGGACAACCCTAGGACGAACCACCCGGGGATCCCGTCCCGCCCCCGGTCACCGTTCCTTGAACGGGGGCCAGCCGTCGCGTCCCCCGACGGAGAACGAGATCGCGGGTGCGAACATCTCCGGTACCACGGCCGGGTCGCCGAGGCGGAGACGCTCCCGGGGGGAAAGGGACGCGCCCCTCCCTTCAAGGAACACCTTCCACCGTCCGCGGATTGCCGTCCAGGTCTCCGCGGGAACGGGGTCCACGCGCTCGGAGTAGCCGCAGTCCTCCAGCTCCTCGACCCAGGCGGCCGCGAGGCGGGCGAGGGCGGTGGTGCCGAGGTGCGGGCTCCACCCCTGCCGGGCTGGGTCCATGCGTGAGACGAGCACGCGGGAGGCGGAGAGCCTCGCCCCGGCCCTGCATACCCACCGGAACGCCTCCTCGACCACGTCCGTCTCGAGTTCCCTTCCGAGGAGATCGACCAGGGCCGAGGAGAGGGCAGGGTCCTTTGCAACGGCGGCCAGGCGGCACGCCCCGCTCCGGACCCGGGAGGCCGGGTCGCCGAGGAGCGAGGGGATCCTCTCCCGCACCGCGGTCGGCACGGGTTCGGGGCAGCCTTCCACGGCGGCGGCCCGGATCCACGGCTGCGGGTCCGAGAGGAGGCTTGCGAGGGCCCCCTCCCATCCCGGAGGGCGAAGGACCTCCGCCAACCTCAGGTCCTCGATGAAACCGAGGGCGTCGGCGGGACCGCGAGGGGGGAAGTCCTGGACCCCGCCCGCGGCCCTCCATGCCTCGAAGAGGCTATAGGCCCCCTCGGGCAGGGCCCCCGCGCCCTCCCCTTCCCCCGCGGGAGTTCCGGCGAGCCGCCGGTCCAGGGCGGTCTTCAAGGTTGGGGCGTCGCTCTTCGCGGGAAGGCACCGCAGGTACATCCCCGCGATGCCGATCCTCGCCGGGTCCCCGGCCTCCAGTTCCCGGATGGCCCACGATCGCAGGTCCGGGTCGAGGGAGGCGTCCCAGGGGACCGCAGGCTTCCTGTCCCGCCCGGGGAAGGGGTGGATCGACTCCCCGGGCGGCAGGGGCAGGCGGCAGCCGAGGCAGTAGGCGATGCGCTCGAAGTCGTCCCCGTGGACGAGGGGCAGGCACTCGATCAGGAGGCGGGTCGCCTTCGTGTCCGAAAACCAGGTCGCAGCATCGAGGGCGCGCACGTTCCCCTCGCGGGCGCTCGCGGCAACGAGGGGGAAGTAACGGGGCAGCGCCAGGGCGGAGGGCTCGTTCCAGGGGCGGCTGTACACCCCGGCGAACCGGGAGCCGGCGTCCTGCGGCGCCAGGGTCCGCTCCAGGATCCGCCTGGCCTCTTCCTCCGTCGGCTCGCGGAACCGCAGCCGCATCTCCGGCGCGGGGACCGGTCGCCCCGGCGCATCCTTCCATCCGAGGTCGTGCCGGACTCCGATGGTCCAGGGCCCCGGCCGATCGATTCGGCGGTAGAGGGGGAGCAGGACCTCCTCGGCGAGCTCGCCGCCCGGCGGGACCTCCGTGCTGCGGCCGATCCCGCCCATGAACATGCCGCGGACCCCGGGATCCGCAGCCTCCCCGCCGTCCTCGTGGACCGCCGAGACCCGGAACCGCACGGAGCGGCTCACGCCCCTGGAATCCATCCCCGTGCTGATCGCGAAGGGCTCCTCCCCGCGGTTCTCCACCACGAGGCGGACGATGCACGTCTCCCCGAGGACCCACTCCTCGCGCTCGCACCGGAGGGTGACCCTCGCCCCCTCGGGGACCGGTTCGGCACCCCACGAAGGTCTGGAATCGTCCGACTCGACCGGGGCAGCGGGCGCGGCCGCCTCCGCGATGGGAGGCGCCTCCCGCTGGGGCTGCGCGGGGAGACTGGTCGCGTCGGGGGGGGTGATCGGCGCAGGGAGCGCGGGAGACTCGGGAGGCGTGCCCGCGCACCCGGCCACCAGGAGAAGGAGCACGGGAACGGGGCGTGAGAAGCGTCCCCTCGAGGCCGTGACAGGTGCGCTCATGCAGGGGCCTCCTCCGGGGAAACCGCGGCCCTGATCGCCTGAGGGCTTCCCTCCCCGAGGCGGCGGCGGTTCCGGGGATTGTCGTGCCGACGGGTACGGTGCCGGGCACCTTTTCCAGCCCTCCTCGCCGGGGGGACTGTGGCGGGAGCGCATCGGAATCGAACCGACCAAGCCCCTTGTGGAGGCTTCACCGCTCTTGAAGAAGGCCCTCACCCCTGGGCAAGATGACAGGCCCGTGGCCGGCGGTCACTCCCGGTCAGTCAATCCAGTTCCTGGCAAACACGAAATGGACGGAGGCTGCGACGATTCTCGACGGCATGCCCGGGCTTTCTGTCCCACCCTCATGTTGAAGTCGGGGGCGCCGCCCGAGGCCGTCGGAGTGGCGCTCACATCGAGTCGAACTTCTCCCGGACCATCTGGCGCGCTTCGTCCAGGGTGAGGAACTCGCAGTCGTTGCCAAGGTCTGCAGCATGCCGTTCCGACTCCACGCTCAGTCTCGACGTAACGAAGAACTCACGGGAACTCCTTGCGGTTCTTCGGTTCAGCCAGTCGATGTCGATGGGCGCTTCCTCTGGTGCCTCGCTTCCGACCAGGAGCAGACCGTCGGACAGGGGCAGGTAGATGTTCCCCCCCGAACTCCGTGGCGAGAACAGGGGAGCCAACTCCGACCCCGGTCCACCGCCACCCAGGGCCACAACATCGCCCAGGATGAGAGTCCCCGCCGACTGTGGGACGAGTCTCCAAGTGCGCTCAGCCTTTCGCGGCCACCTCGAACGCTCGGCAAGCCAACGCGTCAGCGCCTCCACTTGCATCCGCGCCGAGAGTGCGCCGGGATCGAGGCCCCCCCGTACGCGGTCGAAGACCTGCTGCAGGTTGGCGGTGGTGTCAGCTTTCCTGAACGCTGCGATGGCGGGAACCTTCCCGACACGAAAGGCCTCTCGGGCTTGCGCCATCCGGGGATCGTCAGGCGCGATCCCTCCAGCCCGCGCAATCTCCGAAATGAACTTCTCGGCTTCCTTCTCCCAATTGGCCTCCATGCCTCTGAGCACCACGTCCTTGCCCTTGGCCGACATGAAGGCTGCGCGAACCTCAGAAGCCAGCCGCGTGACAAGGTCCCTGAGTCCGACTCGGATGTGCCGGCTCCGTATCGCGAGGTGCGCCACCATCTCCCAGAGGAGATCGTGGTCAAGTCCGTCGAGACTTTCCGCGCCACGAATCCGTCTCAGCACGCTCGCAAACTGATCCTCCATCGGATTGAGGGCGTGCTCCAGGCTGTCCTCGACGCCCTCCCCGTAGAAGTCCTTCTCCACCCCGATGTTGTCGATGCTCGTTTCAAACGGCCTCGCACCCTTCCTGACGACCCAGGCGTACGGTCGTCCTCTCGGCGTTCTTGAAGCGAAGCCGGCCAGAAGGAAGCGCGGGATGAAGTGGGACCGTCTCGTGCCCTTCTTGCGCTTGCCGCCACTCATCGGAACCGGCGCCCCACGCGGGCCCACATCTCCCTCAGGTTCGGGTCGTCGGTGTATCCCGCTCCTTCCAGCAACGGCATCAGGAAAGAGGGCAGCACCACCCTCTCGGCGACCTTCTCCTCCCCCATGCGCCTCTTGGCCTCGGCCGCCATCTCGACCAGGTTCTTCCACTGCCACATCTTGCTGTGGTCGGCAAGCGCCTCGCCCGTGACCTTGAGGGGCTCGCCGAGGAGGCTCTCGACGAGCCGGGTCGCGGTCTTGATGAGTGGTGCAGGAACATCCGCCAACTTCGAGAGCACCTGGACGGCCGTACTCGGCTCGGGCATGGCGGACTCCCCCTCGGGCCTACTCACCTTGGATGAGTCGAAGCCTGTACCGCATCGCGGCCTTCTCACAGACCTGTCCCAGAGTGCGGACCCGCCCGCTTCCCCGGGCGGCCCACGCATCCCTACCGGAGGCGATGACGGTCAACTGATCTCCCCCTCCTGCGAGGATGACGAGGTACTCGTCGATGGCATTGAGCGCGTCCTCGACCTGCGCCCACTCGCGGAACCAGTCCACCTCCGTGCCGAGCACTGGACGACGCTCTGAGAAGGTCAGGGGGACGATGTGCCCGTGCTTCACCTGTCCCCAGGATCCGAGCGCCTCGCGGAACTGGCGACCGTAGGCCAGCGCCCCGTTCAGGTACTCGGTCACGAGCCTCTTGTCGTCCTGCTCCCGTGTCGTCGTCGCACTCTGCTCGTCTCGATCCTCCCGGAACCAGAGGAAGGCGAGCAGCCCCCCGCCGCCCAGGGCGACAAGCCAGAGGACCCAACCGGCGATCTCGCGGTCCTTGAGCAGTAGCGCCCACGCCGCCGCGACCGCCGCCAACAAGATCCCGTTCACGATACGAGGATGCCTCACCTCACTGGCCAGCGGGCGTTGAGGTACGCCTCGCCGTCCTCTGTCTGAACCGGTCCTCCGTTCAGGAAAGTAGAGGGGCTCCGTCGCTCGATCACCCGAGCCTCACCCATGCGAGCCGTCGGACCTTGCCGTCTTCTTGCCCAAGTGAGGAATAGGTACTCCTTGGCCCTGGTCATGGCGACGAAGAGCAGGCGACGCTCTTCGCTCAGGTCATCCCCAGGGCGCGGGATCACGCCCTCTTCCACCCCGGCGACGATCGTGGCCCGGACGGTCAGCCCCTTCGAGCCCGCCATCGTCATGATCCGGACCCCTTCGCTCTTCGATGCAGCCAGGTCCTTGCCGAGAGGCGTGATCTGTCCGAGGAACCGGTCGAGTTCCTGATCCGGCTCGGCGAGGGCGTCAAGCGACAGAAGAAGCGCCCGCATCTCCGGCGTGGGCAAAGGCACAACGGCACCATCGGCGGCGTCAGCAATCCACAGTCCCCAGCCGCCGGGCGCGGCGCCGGGCAGTGCATGGGCGGCAAGCCATCCAAGGGTCGCCTCGATCACAGTCCTCGCCCGACCCGCGGTCCCTCTCGGGGCACCCGCGAAGCCCGCCGCGCGCGCTCTCAGGAGCGCCTTCCCGAAGGGGCAGTTCTCCGCCCTCGCTCTGTCATACATGTGCCGGAAGAAGGCGTCACCGAGGCCACCTCCAAGTACGAGCAGGCTCGCCCAAGCAATGGAGTCCTCCCTATTGACGAGGAGCCGCATCACCTCCAGCAACTTCCTGTTGTCCTCGATGGCAAGCAGGCGCTTTACAGCATCGGGATCGGCGACCGAAATCCCCGTCTTCGCGATCTCCTCGCGAATCGGGCCACTGAAGGACCCCTGGTGGTCGCCACGGAGCAGGACGAGGATCTCCGCTGGAGGTACCCCTTCCCTCGCGACGAGGATCTGCACGATGGTAGCGATGCCCTGAGCTTCGGAGGTCTGACCTCGGAACGCGAGGACGGCCGCCTCGCCCTCGGGAGCCCCCGGTCGGCTCGTGAGCGGGGGCTTCCCGAGAGGACGGGACGGGTCGCCCGCGATGACAT
Source organism: uncultured Planctomycetota bacterium (assembly GCA_964555565.1). Taxonomy (GTDB): domain Bacteria; phylum Planctomycetota; class JAJSAM01; order JAJSAM01; family JAKLKS01; genus CAZKTF01. The sequence goes on from CAZKTF010000035.1 coordinate 18,206, forward strand.
GGCCCGCCCACTCGATGATGCGGCGCCCGCATCTCTGGGTGACGGAGAGCGTGTAGTCCGCCGCGCCCGGGTACTCGCTGAGGAAGCGACGGATGCCAGATGGATCTGCTCGCCGAAACGAGTAGATCGACTGGTCGTCGTCGCCTGCCGCGATCACCGTGCAAGCCTTGGCCGCCAGGAGACGCAGGACTTCGAGATCGCAGGCGTTCAGGTCCTGGTACTCATCAACCACGAGGAGGTCGAAGTCGATGCCCTTCAGGTCCGGGTGATTCAAGATCGCCATCCGCAGTGAGTTGGGCAACTCCGCAAGCAGCGTGTAGCCGTAGATCCGCCGATGCTCATTCCACGCACCGAGAAAGCGGGCCCGCTCCTCTGCGGTCACTCCCGGGTCGATCGCCGGGGCGAGGGACTCCCAGTTGGAGGCCATCTCGCGAATCAGGCGACGGAGTTGGGGCCTCTTCACCCCACACAGCCTCGCGAGAGACCTGTGGAGGATGGTTGCCTCCTCCCAGTCGTCCGCTATCCGTAGCGGGCGCGGGAACTCTCCTGTCCCGGGGTTTCGGAGTAGCACGGAGATCGCGAACGAGTGGATGGTGGTCGGACGCTCGACCGAGGCGTTCGGGTTCTCTGACACCTTCAGAGCGAGTTCACTGGTCGCCGCCCGAGTGAAGGTCAGGAGCCTCAAGCGCGGTCGAGGTTCAACGCCCAGGTACTGCTCGATCAACGCGACCAGGGTGGCGCTCTTGCCAGTGCCCGGTCCCGCGAGAACCCTCGCGTGGCGGTCGTGGGCGTGGCGGAGGATCGCCGCCTGCTCGGGGGTCGGTGCGAACGGCGGCATAGGCCCCCTCCTCCTACTCTGGCGCTCCCACCCTCCGACCCCATGATGCCAGGAATCACGGGGTCTCAGGTACCGGTTCGATACCCCCGTCACCCCGACCGGTGTCCCCCCGGGGCAGGAGGATCGTCGCAAGTCCTTGTGGCGGGAGCGCATCGGAATCGAACCGACCAAGCCCCTTGTGGGGGCTTCACCGGTTTTGAAGACCGGGGGGTCCACCAGGAACCCATCCGCTCCCGCGGGTGGCGGGGATCCTACGCGGGGGCGGAAGCCTGTCCAGATCCTCCCAGAGGGGTCAGACCCCGGGCGCCTCGCGTGGCGTGCTGCGCCGTCCTCTGGGCGCCCGAGGTCAGACCCCCGGGCGAGCCCTCACCTTCCCGAGAGGTCAGACCCCGGGCGCCTCGCGTGACGTGCTGCGCCGCTGCTTGGGCGCCCGAGGTCAGACCCCCGGGCGAGTCCGCGCCTTTCGAAACGGGCTGCCCCGGTGCGTCCCGCGCTAGCCTCGATTCTCGCGCCAGGAGTTCTGCTAACACGCTGGAGCCTCCGTCCTTGGGGAGGAGGCTCCGATCCATTAGCACGACTGCGTTCCGATAGCGGAAGCTCGACCGTACCCTCGCCACACATCGCGCTCCGAGGCTCCTCAGTGAGGCGCGCGGGAAACCCGCCGCTGCGAGCCGATCATCCAAGATCACACCACCCAATCCGATACCGCTACGCCCCGGCCAACGCGGCGCTGTGAGGTTGCGAAATCGAAGCGACGAAGGCGGATCTGTTAGCGCAACTTCTGCCGCGAGAATCGAGGCTAGTGGCCGTGCCTGTGGTGGATGTCGGGGACGTGGGGATGGGAGTGGACGAGGCTCCCGTGGCGGTGGGGATGGGTGTGGGGCTCGGGGCCCTCGTCGCCGCGGTGGTCGTGGCGATGGTGCTCGTCGTGGACGTGCTCGTGCTCGTGCTCCATCTCCTCGTGGGCATGGGCGTGCTCGTGGCGCTCGCGGGAGAGGAGCCAGACGCTCGCCGCCAGCAGCGGCAGGGCCGCGGCGACCGCGGGGCCCGGGCGCTCCCGGAGCGTGACCCAGGAGGCCGCGGCGCCGAAGAGGGGGGCGGTCGAGAACACGGCCATGGTCCTCGCGGCGCCGAGGCCGGCGAAGGCCCGGAGGACGAGGACCAGCGAGAGACCATAGGACAACGCCCCCACCGCGGCGGCGCCGAGGAGGACGGCGGGAGACGACGGGATCGCGGCGCCGGTGGCGGCCGCGATCGCGAGGGACGCGAGCCCGGCGAGGAGGCCCTTCCCGCAGGCGACGCGCACCGGGTCCATGTCGGAGAGGGCCCGCGAGAGGTTGTTGTCGAACGCCCAGCCGAGGGTGGCGCCGGCCACGAGGAGGACCCCCGCGGCGGATGCCCCGCCTCCGGCCGCCCAGGGCTGGGCGAGGACGACCCCGGCGGCCGCGGCCAGCCCGACCGCCCCCCAGGCCGCCCGGCCCACGTGCTCGCGGAACAGGGCCGCCGCGAGGACGGCCGTGAAGGCCCCCTCGAGCGCGAGGAGGAGCGAGGCCACCTGCCCCTCCACGCGGGCGAGGCCGTGGAACAG
>CAZKTF010000036.1:0-20217 GCA_964555565.1 uncultured Planctomycetota bacterium
CCCTCGCGCCGGAGCCCCTCGTCCCCGGGGTCCACCCGGGCGGGCCAGCGCGGGGCGCCCGCGCCCGCCTCCCGGAGGGTGCGGACCGCCAGCCCCGCGCCGAGCCGCACCGCCGTGCTCTCCGGCGGGTCGGCGGCGAGGTCGTGGAGGAACGTGGTCGCAAGTTCCCCGAGCGTGAACCCGGGCCCCGCCTCCTCCCAAGCGCGGAAGAGCGTCGCCGCCGCGGCGCGCCCCTCCCGCGGGAGGCCCTCGACGGGGGGGAACGCCGGGCGCCGCTCACGCACGGGGCCTCTTCTCCAGGTCCCGGCGGGGGAACAGCGGAGTGCCCTTGCGCACGCTCCGGCCGGAGATCTCGCCCTGCATCGCGAGGTACAGCTGCCGATCCAGGTCCTCCAGGTCTTCCGCGTTCGGGGCGGCTTCGAGGTCGGAGGCGATCCGGAGGTCCGCCCACTCGTCCGGCTCGAGACCGAGCTGATGCCACATCTCTGCGGCCTTCGTCGGCATGACGGGCGAGAGCAGGATTGCGGTCTGTCTGAGGTAGTTGGCGAGGCCGCGCAAGAACCCCTCAAGCAGCGCTCTCTGCGCGGGGTCCTTGGCCATCTCCCATGGCGCGCGCCTGTCGATCTGCTCGTTGAGGAACCGCGCGATGCGCATGATCTCGTGGAGGGCCTGTGCGAACTCGAACTCGTCGTAGTGTGCCCGGACCTTCGAGAACTGCGTAACCCCGAGGATGACTCCCGCGGCGGAGGAGCGTTCGAATGGGTATTCCGACCTGTCCGGCACCACCCCCCCGCAGTACTTCTCGATCATCGTGAGCGTCCGGTGCAGCAGGTTCCCGAGCGTGTTCGCGAGGTCGCTCGTGTAGCGCTCCTCGAGGCGCTCGAGGGAGAACTCCCCGTCGCCGCCCCAGGGGATCTCCCTGAGGAGGAAGTACCGGAGCGCGTCCACGCCGTACTGGCGGGCGACCTCGACGGGGGAGACCGTCCCGCCCGCGGACTTGGAGATCTTGGCGCCTCCGACCTGGACGTAGCCGTGCGTCGTGATGGCCTTCGGGAGGGGCAGGTCCGCCGCCCGGAGCATCGCCGGCCAGATGATGGCGTGGAACCGGACGATGTCCTTCCCGATGACGTGGAGGTCCGCGGGCCAGAGGTCGGGGACCCGCGGCGTCCCGTCCTGCCGGAAGTGCGCCGCGGTCACGTAGTTGATGAGGGCCTCGAACCAGACGTAGACCACGTGGTCCGGGTCCCCGGGGAAGGGGATCCCCCAGCGGACGGAGCGGGCGGGCCGCGAGACGGAGATGTCCTGGAGCCCCTCGCCCAGCAGCGCGAGCATCTCGTTGCGCTTGGACTCCGGCCGGAGCCAATCGGGGTTGGCCCGGTACCAGTCCTTCAGCCAGGGCGCGAAGGCCGAGAGCCGGAAGAACCAGTTGTCCTCGCGGAGCTTCTCGGGGGTCCGGTCCGGGTGCTCGGGGCAGCGGCCGTCGCGGAGGTCCTTCTCCCCCTTGAAGGCCTCGCACCCGACGCAGTAGAGCCCCTCGTAGGTCCCGCGGTAGAGGACCGGGGCCTCCTTCCGGGCCTTCCTCCCTTCGTCCCCCTCGCGGATCCGCCCGAGGAACCACGCCACGGTCCCGTGGTGGCGGCGCTCGGAGGTCCGGATGTACTCGTCGTAGGAGACGCCGAGGAAGCGCCAGGCCTCCTCGAACTTCCGCGCCATCTCGTCGCAGTAGGCCTTCGGCTCGAGGCCGCGCTCCTGCGCCCTCTGGGCGACCTTCAGGGCGTGCTCGTCGTTCCCCGAGAGGAAGAAGACGTCGTCACCCCGGAGCCTCCGCCAGCGCGCGATCGCGTCCGCCCCGAGGATCTCGTAGGCCGTGCCCAGGTGCGGCGTGTCGTTGGGGTAGTAGATCGCGGTCGTGACGTAGAACCGGCCCATCGGCGAAGTGTACCCCGGCTTCTCCCTTGCCCGCAGCGAGCCGGCGGGGCGAGACTTGCGCCCATGCCCCGAGGGAAGAAGCCCGGCCGCGAGCCCGCTGCCGCGGGGCCCGGCGCGCCCCCGCCGCCGCTGCCGGAGGGGGCGCTCTCCTACGCGGACTACCTCCGCGTGGACGCACTGGTGGGGATGCAGGAGCGGCGCTCGCGGCCCCCGCACCACGACGAGATGCAGTTCATCGTCGTCCACCAGGTCTTCGAGTTGTGGTTCCGGCTGCTGCTGCACGAGACGGACCGGGTCGGCGCCATGCTGGACCGCGGGGACGACCCCGCGCTCCGCGAGGCGGTCCACCTGCTCCGGCGCGTGGCGCGGGTCGTGCGGCTGCTCCAGCCGCAGATCGAGATCCTCGACTCCATGAAGCCGCTGCGATTCCTCGGGTTCCGCTCGGTGCTGGAGCCCGCGAGCGGGTTCCAGTCCTACCAGTTCCGGGAACTGGAGGCGGCCTGGGGGCGGAAGGACCCGCGCCACCTTGCCCACCACGGGAAGAGCCCTGCGCGCGCGGCGCGGCTCCGCGCCAGGCTCGAGGCCCCCTCCATCGCCGAGCGCCTCGCGGCGCTGCTGCGCCGCCGCGGCCTCGACTACCCCGACGGGGCGGACGAGGCGGCCGCGGCGCGCCGGGTCGCCGCGCTGCGCGCGGTCTACGAGGCCCCCGCGGTGCACCCGCTCCTGGAGGACCTCCTCGAGCTCCTCCTGGAGGTGGACGGGCAGTTCAACCTCTGGCGCCGCCACCACGTCCTCATGGTGGAGCGGATGATCGGGCGGAAGTGGGGGACCGGCGGCTCGCAGGGGGTGCCGTACCTCGAGACCACTCTCGACGCGCGGTTCTTCCCCGACCTCTGGGCCGTGCGGACCTACCTCCAGAGGGGGCCTGGGTCCGAGGCGCCGCCGGCATGAGGTCGCCGAGCAAGGCGAGGCGACCCCCCGTAGCTCCCACCGAAGCGGCCCGAAGGGCCGCGAAGGCGGGGGCGAAGGCGGGCGCGAAGGCGGGCCCCGACGCGCTCGACCGCTGGCGCCGCGAGTTCCCGATCCTCGCGGGGACCACGTACCTCATCTCGAACTCGCTCGGGGCGATGCCCCGCGGGGCGAAGCGGGACCTCGCGGAGTACGCCGACACCTGGGCCGCGCGCGGCGTGCGGGCCTGGCACGAGGGCTGGTGGTCGATGGCGCTCGACGTTGGGGACGAGGTGGGGCGCGTGATCGGCGCCCCGCCGGGCTCGGTCACGATGCACCAGAACGTGACGCTCGCCTCGGCGGTGGCGGCCTCGACCGTGGACTTCCGGCGCGGGCGGCCGAAGGTCGTCATGGTGGAGATGGAGTTCCCCTCCCTCCTCTACCTCTACCGGCGGATGGAGGCCTGGGGCGCGGAGGTCGAGGTCGTCCCCTGCCCCGACGGGGTCACGGTCCCCATGGACCGCCTGCTCGAGGCCATCGACGCGCGCACGGCCCTGGTGCCCATCTCCCACGTGCTCTTCCGCTCCGCCTTCGTCCTCGACGCCGCGGCCGTCGTCCGCCGCGCCCACGAGGTCGGGGCGCGCGTCGCGCTGGACGTCTTCCAGTCCGCCGGCACCGTGCCCGTGGACGTGACGGGTCTCGGCGTGGACTTCGCGGTGGGGGGCGCGCTCAAGTGGCTCTGCGGGGGCCCCGGGGCGGCGTTCCTCTACGTGCGGCCCGACCTCGCGCGCACGCTCGAGCCGCGGGTCACCGGCTGGCAGGCCCACGCGGACCCCTTCGCCTTCGAGTCCGGGCCGATCCGGTTCCGGGAGGACGGCGGGCGGTTCCTCACCGGCACGCCGAACGTGCCGGCGCTCTACGCGGCCCGGGAGGGGCTCCGGATCGTCCAGGAGATCGGGACCGCGGCCATCCGCCGGAAGTCGATGCGGCAGACCGCCCGCCTCGTCGCGCTCGCCGACCGCGAGGGCTGGAACGTGACCGCCCCCCGGGACCCGGAGCGGCGCGGGGGGACCGTGGCCATCGACGTCCGGGACGGGGCGGCCGTCGCCGCGGCGCTGAACGCCCGGGACATCCTCGTGGACTACCGGCCGAGGGCCGGGGTCCGCCTCTCGCCCCACTTCTACACGCGGGACGCGGAGATCGACCTGGCGGCGGCGGCCATCCGGGAGGTCCTCGAGACGCGGGCCTACGAGCCCTTCCTCGCGGAGAAGCGGGTCGTGACGTGAGGCGCGCCCCGCGGCTCCTCGACATCAGCCAGCCCCTGGACGCGCGGACCGCCGCGTGGCCCGGCGACACCCCCTTCGCCGCGCGGTGGGTGGCCGCGATCGCGCGCGGGGCGGCCGTGAACGTCTCCGTGGTGACGACCTCCCCCCACAACGGGACCCACGCGGACGCCCCCTGCCACTTCGTGGACGGGGCGGCGGGGATCGGGGAGGTCCCGCTCGAGAGCTACATCGGCCCCTGCCGGGTCGTCCAGCGGATGGGCGACCGCCCGCTCGCCGCGGCGGAGGTCCGCCGGTGGCGCGTGCGGCGCGGCGAGCGGCTCCTCGTCCGCACCCGCAGGCGCGTGGACCCGCGGCGGTTCCCGGCCCGGTTCGCGCACCTCACCGGCGAGTCCGCCCGGGCGCTGGCGGGGGCCGGCGCCGTCCTCTTCGGGATCGACACCCCGAGCGTGGACCACCGCGAGAGCAAGTCCATGGAGGCGCACCGGGCCCTGCTCTCGGGCGGCGTCGCGATCCTCGAGAACCTCGACCTCACCCGCGCCCGCCCCGGCCGCTGGGAGCTGCTCGCGGCCCCGGTGAAGTTCACGGGGCTGGACGCGGGGTTCGTGAGGGCGGTGCTACGAACCCGCCGTTAACCCGAGGGGGCGCCAGTTCCGTCGCCGGGGCGGTTGGCTCCCTGGGATGTGTAGCGTCGGGACCCGTGCCGTGCAGGGGAAGTTTGTGTCCCAGAGGGCCCGTTGACGAGGATGTCGATCGGCTGGCTGCAAGTGTCCACTACGCGAGGTAGTGTGTCCTCAAGCGAAGAAGGGAGGTGTCAGCGCGCCCCGTAGGCGCGGCGATCCTCCCCTCAGGTAGCTAGAAAGGCGTCCGACAGCGATGACTTCACCACTTGCCCAGGCGATGATCAGGAGGGCGAAGCGCCCCTCCGTGAGGCCACCCGCGGACGCGGTCCACGAGACCGTCGTCTCCGAGCCCGACGCCCTTGAGGAGTACCTCCCCGCGGGCCTAGGCTCACTCGCCGACCCGCAGACCGCCCTCCCGCGGATCGCCAAGGACCCGAAGGTGACGGCGGCGATAGAGTCAAGGCTTCGGGACGTCCCCACCACCCACACATTGCACCGAGCAGACGCGCGACAACTCGACTTCCTTGCTCCAGAGTCGGTCCACCTGGTCGTGACCTCGCCGCCATACTGGACCCTCAAGGAGTACCGGCACTCCGAGGGCCAGCTCGGGCACGTCCAGGACTACGAGGACTTCCTCCGCCAGCTGGACCTCGTGTGGTCCCACTGCCTTCGGGCCCTCGTTCCGGGGGGCCGCCTCATCTGCGTCGTCGGGGACGTCTGCCTCTCCCGCCGGAAGAACAACGGCCGGCACATGGTCGTCCCGCTCCACGCCTCCATCCAGGAGCACTGCCGGACCCTCGGGTTCGACAACCTCTCGCCCATCATCTGGCACAAGATCGCCAACGCGGTCTACGAGGTGGACAACGGCTCCGGCGGGTTCCTCGGGAAGCCCTATGAGCCCAACGCCGTCATCAAGAACGACATCGAGTTCATCCTCATGGAGCGGAAGTCAGGCGGCTACCGGAGTCCCTCCGTGGCGACGCGCATCCTCAGCGTGATCCCCGCCTCTAGGCACCAGGAGTGGTTCCAGCAGATCTGGACCGGGCTGACGGGGGCCTCGACACGCGACCACCCCGCCCCGTACCCGGTAGGGTTGGCGGAGCGCCTCATCCGGATGTTCAGCTTCGTGGGCGACACGGTCCTGGACCCCTTCATGGGGACGGCGTCCACGAACGTCGCGGCGGCACGCACCGGGCGGAACAGCATCGGCGTCGAGCTGGACCACCAGTACTTCAAGATGGCCCGCGGTCGTCTGGTCCGAGAGACCGAGGGGCTGTTCGGGAAGGCACGCGTCGTCATCCCGTAGTCGGGTGTTCTGCCGGCATGGCCCTCAACACCGGGGACTCCCGGCGCGTCGAGCGCGGGTTCCCGTGGCCCGCGTCGGCGTTGGCTCAGCGACGGGGCGCCGGGAGAGCCGAGAACCGATCGGTCCAGAACCGACTCACGCGCGCCAAGAATGTCTCGTAGTGATCTGGTTCCCCCGGCTGCGGAGCCGGCGGGTCGGTCCACAGCTTCACGGGCGCCTTCTCGTTGTCACACTCGACCACGACGGAGGTGTAGGCGTCGAAGCCGACCTTCCCGACCTCGTCGCGCAACTGCAGCCCGCGGAGATGGCGCACCATGTCTCCGGCGGCCTTCGGCTGGTTGTGCTTCGTCACCTCGAGAGGAGTGCCCGGGAACTGGTTGCGAAGTGGGGACACGAAGGTCTTGGCGATGTTGACGACGGTGATACCGGTCGCGATGGCCTCGGGCCAGCCCTGGTGGATGATCTCGTGGGAGGAGCTGAGCTCGTCGTAGACGCGGGGTTTCGACTTCCCGTGCTCGGTCATGACCGTCTTCGCCTCGCACGAGAACAGGAGCGTCCCGATCTTGCCCTTGACCAGTCCTCCGCCGACCTCCATCACGCGGTCCGTCCCCTTGGGCAGGCCGATGGCGAGGTCGAGCGTCTTGCTCTTCTTGGTCACCGGGCTCTCGATCTTGAAGTTGATGCCGTAGACCAGGTACCCGCGCTCCGCCTGCTCCCTCAGCGTCGGACAGGACCCAAAGAGATCCTGAACCACGGCCTCGCAGAGGGCGATGGAGTGGGCGTCGCTCCTGGAGTGGTACCTGTAGACGAGTCCGGTCTTCGGGTCCTTGTGCCGGTTGTTGTCCAGCCAGCGCGCGAAGCGCTCAGGGGCGAGCGGAGTTGCTCCCACGTGGTCCTTCCTTGCCCAGCCGTGCCTGGCGGCCAAAGAGCCGGCGAATCTAGTCCGGGCCGCAGTTGCGGCCTTGGAATCCCACAGCGACTCCTGAACAGAGCGATCTCATGGAGCCGGCTGGAACTCCTTGGGTGGCTGCATCCCTGCCCGGACGCACCACTCCCACAGGTCCCCGTGATGCTGCCGCTCTAGCAGGAGGTCCGGGAATGCCCCCACGACCGCATCCCCGAGGGCCTCGACGGGGACGTCGAACACAGCTCCCGCGACAATTGACGTTCGCGTCCTCAACGGGGTGGCCGGAGGCCTCCCCACGGAGGAGCCGTCCCGCCAAGGGCTCGCCATTGGCCATGCGAACCTCAATGGAGCCACCGCCTCCCAGTGGGACTGCGGCCGAGGTCCTGCGCGCGAAGGAGGATGCCGGGGAATCGCCCGGGCACGGGTTATCGGAACCGCCGTGGTCGCCGTTTGCACGAGAGGCCCAGGCGGCTGTCCGGGTCCGGGTCCCGCGGTGGTGGGACCTAGTCGTCCTGCTCCTCCTCGCCCACGGGTGCGGGGGGCCTGGGGAGGCCATAAGGGCGTGCCAGCGGTTCGTTGCGGGGTTCCACCCGGGGCAGTGGCACCGCCGAGATGCCGCCGGCAGCGTCATCGAGCCCGTGGGGACGTGTGCATCCTCAGGAAGGGGACACCGCGGGGCACTGCTCGTCTGTTACCTTGGACTCCCGCGGGCAGTCCTTCGGGGCCTGACGGCTCATGGAGGCTGGCATCGCCGGCGGAGGTGGGAAGATGCAGAGTCGGAAGCTCGATGCCATCAGGCGGTACCTGGAGAAGACGGTGCACCCGAACGGCGGGGGGCCCACGCTAGAGGCGATGCCTTCCCTTCTCACATCAGCGTGGAAGAGCTACGATGGAACAGGCGGCTGTTGACGGACTTGGGTCCGAGGGCTGTTCCGCGAGAGCGCACTTCTCCTCAGAGCCGCTGGGGGGGGCCCGACGGGTCGCCGACCAGTGGTCAGGTATCGGATAGGAGGCGCACGTGAACTCCGTGAATACGACGATGACGATCGCCGACTACTGTGACGCGATGAAGCGCGGCGACATCATTGTGAATTCGGAGTACCAGCGCAGTGACGAAGTCTGGCCACCGGCGGCTCGCTCATTCTTGATCGAGAGCATTCTTCTTGGATATCCGCTTCCGAAGATATCGCTCTTCCAGATCACGGACATCAAGAGCAAGAAGACCTACAAGGAGATCGTAGACGGGCAGCAGCGAAGCAAGGCCATTCGCGAGTTCTTTGCTGGGGAGATGAGGCTGTCTCGGGGTCTAGAGTCCGAGGACATCGCTGGTTGCGTGTACGACGAGTTACCCGATGACTATCGCTCTAGGTTCCTTTCATTTGCGCTGTCGAGTGATCTATTCGTGAATACCACTCCGGAGCAAGTCCGTGAGATGTTCAGGCGGATGAACTCGTACACGGTGCCTCTAAACCCAGAGGAGAATCGCCACGCGATATGGCAGGGAAAGTTCAAGTGGTTCATTTACAAGCTGGCCCGTGAGCTGGGCGTTCCATTGAATGACATGGGAGTCTTCACGCAGAAGCAGCTTGTCCGAATGGGGGATATGAAGCTCTTGGCGGAAGTGTGCCACGCGCTGGCATACGGAATCGAGACGACCGACAAGGAGAAGCTTGACAAGTTGTATGAGGAGCGAGATGGGGAGTTCACGGAAGAGAGGGAGTGGGGCGCGAGGATTCGGCGAGCTTGGGAGACCATCCAGCAGTGGGACGCTCTTCGAGGTGGCCCGTTGTTGAAGCCGTATTCGACGTACTCCTTGCTGTTGGCTGTCACCCACTGCCAGAAGGCAGTCGCCGCGCTCGAAGGGGCATCGAAGGGCATTCGGGCTGAGTTGCTCCCGATGAACGAAGCTGCGCACAACCTCACGTTGTTAGCTGCGGCGGTTGAGCAGGAAGACGTGAAGGGCCGGTACGGAGGGTTCGTGAAGGCATGCGATGAGAAGACGAATGTGAAGGAGCAGCGGGTGGAACGCTTCCGTTGGTTCCTGAAGGCGGTAGGGTCCGAGAGGTTCTAATGCGTCCTGTGCGGCGTCTAACCGAACTGCGGAACCGAGCCTTGCGACGTGTGAGCAAGTTGAAAGGGCTTGGTGAACTGTGCCGGGCCCCGTTGACTCCTGAGGATGAACGGATGGTGGCCTTCGTGACGATCGAGGCGTGCAATTTGTGGGCTGAGTTCATGCGAACCTACTACCTCTCATGTGCGTTCAACGCAGAGCGCGACGGAGGAGGGGTTGTGACGGTCGGCAGGCTGTCGCGGTGTGTGTCATTGGATGCCAACGGGGCATTGGTTGCGGCAGCGGTTGCGCTCAAGAGGGAGAGGCGGTACTCGGGAGCGCTGCGCCGTACCGAGGAGCCCAATTGGGTCCAAGTCCACACGATTGTGGCTCTGGCAGACAGAATGGAGTTTTCAAATCAGTCGGCAATCTCAAGCGCCCTGTCGTTCGGAGCGGTGTCCTTCGACCATTGGCCGACGATGAGGAACTTTTTCGCGCACAGGAGCGGCGACTCTGCTCTACGGGCGAAGAACGTAGGGAGGCAGATCGGGGTTGGAGCCGTTCATCACCCCAGCGAGATCATGGTGGCTTTCCTGCGGGGACGGCCTCAGAGCGTCCTCTGTGATTGGCTTGACGAGGTACGCATCGGAGTTGAGCTCATGTGTCGGTGACCGCTTGGCGTCTGCGTCTCTGAGCATCTAGGACGGCCGGGATCCAGTCCGGGACGACATCCTCCCGGAAGTCCGACGCGGTCTCGGGGTCCGCGGCGGAGATGTCGAGGAGGACGTGACCGAGGTTCATCGGCCGGTGGGGGACGACCAATCCCACTCCGTGAGGTCGCCCGGGCTCGTTCTCCGTACGAGCGCGCCGCTTCCCTATCGAGTCTCTTCTCGACCCGGTCGATGGTGGACTTGGTGGCCGCTATGAGCTCGGTGCACTTCGTGGGTAGCGCCGCGGACGTCTCCTCGAGGACCTCGACTACGCGGATGGACTGGCGCTGGGACTCGTGGCGGGTGGGGCCGAGGGCCTTCTGGGTCTCGTCGCTGGCCTGCATGCGACGGAGGAAGAGGACTACCAGGACCACGAGGACGACGAGCGACGGCACCTGCCTGGTGGCTTCCTTGAGGACCTCGTCCATGGCCATGCCTCCCTACGCCACCATCCGCTCGTGGCGAACTCTCTGTGGGTAGCCGACCCGCGCGGCGACGAGGATCACCCAGCCCAGCTCGGCGAGGTCCGTCCGGTGGATCTCGATCGGGAGGAGCGCGCCCAGGGTGATGGGGTTGTCGGGGTCGTCGTGGTCGAGGGTGATCCGGCAGCGGTGGAAAGCCCCGTCCCCCGAGTTGGCCCCGATGACCGTGAGGCTCGGTGTCGTGGCGGCGCACGCAGAGCCCTGGGCCGCCGTCACCCCATCGGCCGCAGCAGCTTCTCCAGCTCCGCCACGTGGTCCGACTCGGCGGCGACCATGGAGCGGGCGAACTCCTCGAGCGGGACGTCGTCCCCCGCGAGCGCGAGCAGGGCGCGGTACTTGTCCACCGCGGCCCGCTCGTGGCCGAGGCTGTAGGTGAGGATCTCCTCCAGGCCCCGCGGCGCCGCCCTCGGCAGGGCCGGCGGCTCCGGCGCGGGGACGAAGCCCATGGCGGTCATCCGGTTCCCGACGGCCCGGGCGTGGACGAGGGACTCCTCCGCCTGCTTCTCCAGGTGCGCGACGATCCCGAGCATCTGCGGGCCGAACACGCGGAAGGCCAGCTCGGTGTAGAGGAACACCCCGGCCATCTCGTGGTCCAGCGCCGCCTGCAGCGCCTCCGCCACGCGCGGATTGCCGAGACCCTTCCTGGCCATGGCGACCTCCCTTGGCAACGGCGGGCGGGGCAGACCTCCCCGGGCTCGGCCCGCCACCGGCGGGCCTCGAAGTCCCCGGGGACCCCCGCCCCTACAGAATCTCTCAGACTCCCAGGTCGTACAGGTGCTCGAACTCGAGGTCGAGGTCGTTGACGCAGTTGTACAGCGCCGCGAGCGAGGCGCGGACGTTGCGCGCCAGGCAGGGCGGGAGGTCCTTCCGCGCGACGAGCTCCTTGGTCTCGCGGTAGAGCGCCAGGAGCTGCACGTCCAGGTCGCTCAGCGGGCGGCCGAGGAGGTTCTTCGGGGCCTGGTGCCTAGCGGCCATGGGTCACCGTCCTCTTGTCCACGAGCCTCTTCGCCTTGAGCTCGAACCGGGGGAGCGAGCCCTCCGGGGCCAGCTCCACGTTGAACCGGAGGTTCTCGTGCGCCTCCGCCAGCGCGCCGAGGAGCGCCTGCTCCACGTTCGGCCAGCGGAGCCCGGTCCCGGGCTTCATCTCGACCCTCACGGTGATCTCGTCCCGGTCCTTCTCCCGGGAGAGGACGATCTGGAACTCGTCCACCTCCCGGTGCTCGCGCACGATGGCCTCCACCGCGCGCGGGTAGACGTTCGTGCCGCGGATCTTGTGCATGTCGTCCACCCGGCCGAGGATGCCGCCCTCGTACAGGTCGAAGGTCCGCCCGCAGGAGCAGCCGGCCGCGGGCACGCGGCAGACCAGGTCCCGCGTGCGGTAGCGGATGAGGGGGACGATCCCGCGGCCGAAGGAGGTCACCACCCGCTCCCCGCGCTGGCCGTAGGGGAGGGACTCCATGGTCTCGGGGTCCACGACCTCCTCGATGAAGTGGTCCTCGAGGATGTGCATCCCGCCCGGCCGGTGGCGGCACTCGAAGACCATGATGGTCCCGATCTCGGTCATGCCCGCCGTGTCGCCGCAGGGCGCGTCCCAGGCCTCCTCGATGGCGCGGCGGACCGCGGGGACGCTCCCCGAGGGCTCGCCGGAGAGGATGACCCTCTCCACCTTCGACTCCCGGACGTCGATCCCCTGCTCCCGCGCCACCTGGGCCAGCCGGAGCACGTAGGTCGGCGTGGCGCACACCGTCGTGGCGCCGGTGTCCATGACGAGCTTCACGCGGGTCTCCGCGGGGAGGCTGCCGGTGGGGATGACCGTGGCGCCGATCTTCTCGCAGGCGTAGTGGGCGCCCCAGAACCCGATGAACTGCCCGTAGGAGAAGGCGAACAGCACGGTGTCCCGCGGGCGCACCCCGAAGGCGTGGAAGCCGTAGCACCACATCTCGGAGATCCAGGCCCAGTCGCGCGTCCCGTCGAGCGCGCGCAGCGGCATCCGCCCCGTGGTCCCGCTCGTGGTGTGGTAGCGGATGGCCACCTCGGCGGGCGCGGCGAGGAGGTCCCCGAAGGGCGGGTCCGCCGCCTGGGCGTCCATCCACTCGTCCCGCGTCATGACGGGGATGCGGGTCAGGTCCGCCATCGTGCGGAACTTCTCCGGGTTGAACTTCTTCTTCTCCCAGCGGCGCCGGTGGAACGGGGAGCGCTCCCAGGCCCAGGCGAGCTGGCGCTTCATCTTCGCCACCTGGAGCTTCTCCAGGTCCGCGCGGGGGAGCGTCTCGTTGCGGGGGTTCCAGTACTCGTCGGGGGCGATCTGCGTCCGCTTCGGTCTCGGCATCCTCCCTCCAAGGGGACTGTCCCCGCAGGGGACTGCCCCCGCCGTTGAAGCCGTCTTCGTTTCTACCGCAGCAACTCCTCCAGGATCGCGTTCACCCTCGCCGGGTCCGCCGTGCCGCGGGTCCGCTTCATGACCTCCCCCACGAGGGCCTTCTTCGCCTGCGGCTTCCCGCCCCTGATCTTCGCCACGACCTCGGGGTTGGCGGCCAGGACTTCCTCGCACGCCTTCTTCACCGCGTCCTCGCCCGCGGCGCCGCCGAGGAGGCCCTTCCCGCGGAGGATTGCCTCAGGGTCGCCTCCCGTCGCTGGCCAGTCGCCCTGCAGCAGGTGCTCCTTGACCACTTGGGGCAGCGCCCTCCCTTGGAAGACGAGGGTGAATGCCTTGGCGAGCTGAATCTGGTCAACAGCGAGGCTTGCCCAAGTCTCTGGTAACTTCGCCACGCGTCCGCCCAATGGTCCCAAGAACCAGCCAGGCACCAACTTCAATGCCGCGGCTCGCTGTTCGCCCTCCAATTCGGGTGAGCACAGTTCAAGGGTCTGAGCCAGGAGGCGTAGCGCTCTCCACGGGAGGCCTTTGAGGTGGGACTTCCGCTGCCGCTCACTGGCCCCAATGTCCCCGAGAGTCTGCAATGCGGACGCCCGACCGATGCTTGCCATCAACTCCTCGGTCGGTGGGATGAACTTCGCGATCGCCCTCAACTCCGAGAGCGCGAGGCTGCCAAGCGGCAAAAGATCTGGCTCGGGGAAGTACCGGTAGTCGGCCGCGGTCTCCTTGGTGCGCTGGAGGACCGTCCGGCCCGAGGCCTCGTCCCAGCCGAGCGTCGCGCGGGGGGGGATCTCCCCCTTCGGGACCCAGGGCCCGTCGGCGAGCCGCCTCGCCTCGAAGGCGACCGCGGCGTGGACCGCGGCGAAGGAGTTGAGGTTCTTCAGCTCGCTGATGGGCGTGGCCGCGCCGTCGGCGCGGACGAGGTTCACGTTCGGCTCGCAGCGCATCTGGCCGCGCTCCATCCGGCACTCCGCCGCCCCGGAGTCCACGAGGAGTTCGCGGAGCCTCCGCAGGTAGTCCTCGGCCTCCTCCGCGGTCCCGAGGTCGGGCTCGCTCACGATCTCGAGGAGGGGGACGCCGCTGCGGTTGAAGTCCACGAGCGTCGCCCCGTCGGCGGCGTGGGAGGACTTCCCCGTGTCCTCCTCGAGGTGGGCCCGGCGCACGCGGACGGGTTTCCCGCCGGAGAGCTCGATCCTCCCGCCCTCGCAGAGGGGGAAGTCGTACTGGGTGATCTGGTAGCCCTTCGGGAGGTCGGGATAGAAGTAGTTCTTCCGGTCCCACTGGGTCCTGCCCTTCGGCGCGACCTTGCATCCGAGAGCGATTCCCGCACGGAGCGCCTGAACGACCGCCTCGCGGTTGAGGACCGGGAGCGCGCCCGGGTGCCCGAGGCAGACCGGGCAGCAGAGGGTGTTCGGGGGCGCGCCGAACTCCACGGGGCAGGCGCAGAAGGCCTTCGTGCGCGTCGTGAGCTGGACGTGCACCTCCATCCCGACGACCAGGCGGGGGGCGGGGCCGCTCACGAGAAGGCCCCCGGGATCTCCGCCTTCCACCCGCAGGTCGCCTCGACCGCCGCCGCCACGCGCAGCGCCCGCTCCTCGGCGAGCGCGGGGGCGTGGACCTGGAGGCCCACGGGCAGGCCCGCGGGATCGCGGCCGCAGGGGACGGACACCGCGGGGATGCCGGCCATGTTGGCCGGGACCGCGAACACGTCGCAGAGGTACATGGCCAGCGGGTCGGAGGTCTTCGCCCCGAGCGGGAAGGCCGTCGTGGGGGAGGTCGGGCCGACCACGACGTCCACCTCCCGGAAGGCCTCCTCGAAGTCGCGGGCCACGAGCCGCCGCACGCGCAGCGCGCGCCCGTAGTAGGCCTCGGCGTAGCCCGCCGAGAGGGCGAAGGTCCCGACGAGGATCCGCCGCTTGACCTCGGGCCCGAACCCCTCGTCGCGCGTCTCGGCGTACATGCGCGCGAGGTCGGTGCCGCGGGCCCGCATCCCGTAGCGCACCCCGTCGTAGCGGGCGAGGTTGCTCGATGCCTCGCAGGGCGCCACCACGTAGTAGGCCGCGATCGCGTCCCCGCTGTGGGGGAGGGAGACCTCCCGGACCTCGGCCCCCGCGGCGCGGAGCGCCTCCAGCGCCCCTTCGAGGGCCTTCCGCACGGCGGCCTCGAGCCCCGGGTGCTCGAGCTGCTCGCGGACCACGCCCACGCGCATCCCCCGCACGCCGCCCTCGGCCTTCGAGGGGTCCGGGGGAGGGACGTCGAGCGAGGTCGCGTCGAGGGGGTCCCGGCCCGAGAGGACCGCCAGCGCCGCCGCGGCGTCCCCCACGGTCCGCGCGATGGGCCCCACCTGGTCGAGGGAGGAGCCGAAGGCCACGAGCCCGTTCCGCGAGACCCGCCCGTAGGTGGGCTTGGCGCCGACGACGCCGCAGAGCGCGGCGGGCTGGCGGATGGACCCCCCGGTGTCGGAGCCCAGGGCGAGGGGCACCAGCCCCGCAGCCACGGCCGCGGCCGAGCCGCCGGAGGAGCCTCCGGGCACGCGCGAGAGGTCCCAGGGGTTGTGCGTCGGGCCGAAGGCGGAGTTCTCCGTGGAGGAGCCCATGGCGAACTCGTCGAGGTTCGTCTTCCCGAGGACGATGGCCCCCGCGTCGCGGAGCCGGGCCACGACCGTCGCGTCCCCCGGGGCTTTGAACCCCTCGAGGATCCGGCTCGCGCAGGTGGTGGGCAGCCCGGCCACGTGGATGTTGTCCTTCACCGCGACGGGAACCCCTTCCAGCGCCCCCGCGGGCTCGCCGCGGCGGCGCCGCTCGTCCCGCTCCTTCGCGGCCCGGAGCGCCCCCGGCTCGTCCACCGCGATGAAGGCGCGGAGCGAGGGGCAGTCGAGGCGGCGGATCCGGTCGAGGAAGTGGTGCACGACCCCGGAGGCGGAGATGTCGCCGGCCGCCACGTGGCGGCGGATCTGGAGCGCGGTCAGGCGGTGGAGCGGGATCTCCGGGGAGCTCACCGTCTACCTTCCTTCCTCGAGGACCCTCGGGACGCGCACCATCGCGTCGGCCCGGTCCGGCGCGAGCCCGAGGACCGTCTCGCGCGGGAGGCACCGCCCGGGCTCGTCCGGGCGGAGCGTCCCGGCGGGGTCGGCGGGCGGGACCGCGTGGACGAGCGGCTCGGCGCCCGCGGCGTCGGCCACGGACTGGAGGCCCTCCACGTAGCCGAGGATCCGTGCGAAGTCCTTCGCGAGGGACTCGACCTCGTCCTCGGTGAGCCGGAGCCGGGCGAGCGCGGCGATCCGCCTCACCTCGTCGGGGCCGTGGGCCGGGCCGGTCACGGCGCGAGTATAGGCGCGCGCCGGGCAAAGGACACGGGAACGGCCGCGCCCGGCTCGTTCCTTGGCGCGGCGGCACGGAGGGGACTATGCTCCGCCCCGGTGTCGGCACCGGGAGGGGTGATCATGCGGCGCAACTTCGCGGCGGCGGCGGGAGTCGCTCTCGCGGTCCTCGTCGGGCTGTCCGTCGCGGCGGTCGGTTGCCGCGGCGCGTCGAAGGGGGGCCCGGGCGAGGGTCGGGCGGACGTCGTCCTCGAGTCGAAGAGCGGCAGCAAGGTGACGGGGAAGGGGACGTTCCTGACGCGCGGGGCGATGGTGACCTTCCGCCTCGACGTCGAGCACGCCGCCCCGGGCACGCACGCGGTCCACGTGCACGAGAAGGGGGACTGCACCTCGGCCGACGGGAGCAGCGCCGCGGGCCACTGGAACCCGTCCCTCAAGGCCCACGGGAGGTGGGGCGAGGGCGAGTTCCACCTCGGCGACATCGGCAACATGGAGGTGGGCGAGGACGGCCGCGGGACGGTCATCCTCGAGACGAGCCTCTGGACGGTGGGGACCGGGCTTCCGAACGACGTCGTCGGGAAGTCGATCATCGTCCACGGCGGCGCCGACGACTTCACGACCCAGCCCACCGGCAACGCCGGCAACCGGCTCGCCTGCGGGGTGATCAAGGCGACGCGGTAGCGGGGGAAACGGGGCCGTTGTACGGGCGGGGTTTACCCCGCCCGGCCGTTCGCCCGCGGCAACGGCCGGGCGGCCTGAAGGCCGCCCGTACAACGGCACGCGATCCCGCATCGGATCCCGGGTTGGGGCCGTCGTGCGGGCGGGGCGGCCGGCCTACCGCGAAGCCTCGGCGGGCGCCCGCGCCTGCTTCTCGAGGTCGTCCAGGGTGCTCGTGAACATCGCCCGGATGGGCTCCATCTGCCGCTTGAGGCCCTCGGCCTGCTCCCTGGTGAAGGACTGCTCGATCCGGGTGTCCTGCGTGGTGAAGGCGTCGCGGACGACCCCCTTGAGCCTCGTGTAGTCGAGGTCCTTCGCGTCCTTGACGTCCGCGAGGATCGGCCGGAGCTGCTCCCGCGCCTCGCGGTCGGTGTCGCTGATGATGTCCCCGAGCGTCTTCGTCCCGGCGGCGTCCAGTCCCACCTGCGACGCGAACATCCCCGCGATCATCCGGAGCTGCTGGGCGCGCCGCTGATCCATCTCGGGCGTGGGGTTCACGGCGAGGTCGTAGATCTGCTTCAGTTCCTTCTGCATCTCGCGCTTGATGGCCTTCGTGACCTCCTCGCGGAACCGGTCCTCGGGCTTCGGCGCCGCGGCCCGGAGCAGCGACGCCGCCGCGCCCGAGACGGCCTCCTCGGCGGCCTTCCGCGCGGCCGCGGCCTCCTCGCGGGCCTTCGCCGTCTCCTGGGACTGCCTCGCGAGGTCCTCCCGGAGCGTGGCCAGCCCGGCCTCCGCGGCGGCGAGCCGGGCCTCGGCGTCGTCCAGGCGGCGGCGGAGCGCGGCGAACTCCGGCGACTCGCCGGGGGCCGGGGCCGACGCGGCGGGCGGCGCGGAGGGGGCGGGGCGCTCCTCGGGCCAGAGGGATCGGACGCCGACCGCGACCCCTCCCGCGACGAGGACGTTCAGGACGACGAGCGTGCCGGTCTTCATGGTGTTCTCCCGAATGGCCTTCAGAGCGTGAACCCGACCGCCCCGTAGATGTACCCGGCGCCGACGGTGGTGAGGATGACGGTGTCGCCCCGGCGGAGCCTCCGCCCGCAGGGGGAGACCTTCCCGCGCCCGTCCGGCTGCTCCTCCCGGCGCAGGTTCCCCGTGCGGATCGCGTAGTCCAGCGTGTAGAGGTTCGTGACGCACGACATGTTCCCGGAGTGGTAGATGGTCCGGTACACCCGGTCCGGGTCGAGGCCCAGCTTCTCCTGGAGGCCGTCCACGATCCGCCCGTTCGCCTGGTGGGGGACGAGGAACACGCGGTCGAGGTCCTTCCGGAGCGAGGGGTCCTCTTCCTTGAGGTCCTCCACGGTGTAGCCGAGGAGCTCCACGGTCGTCTCGGCCATCGCCTGGATCGCGTTCCGCAGCACGCGCGGCCCCCCGCCCATGCGGAGGAACTGCCGCTCCACGGCCTGTCCCTCCTTCGCCCTCTTGTCGGGACCGAGGACCCGGGCGCCGACCGCCAGGTTGGCGTTCTTCATCGTGATGTTGGCGGGGGAGTACTGGTGCTTCAGGACGACGCGGTCCACGAAGCCCTGCCCCGGGTGCCGGGGCTTCCCGACGACGACCGACGCGGCCCCGTCGCCGAACAGGATCGCGGTGAGGGGGTCGTTGAAGTCCACGGTGCCGATGAGCTGCTCCGCCGCCACGACGACCACGTGGCGGCAGAGGTCGGACTTCACCATGCCCGCCGCGACGGAGACGCCGTAGACGGAGCCCGCGCAGCCCGCCGAGAGGACGACGGTCCCGCAGCGGGAGTTCAGTGCGCGGGCGATGTCCACCCGGTCCCCCGGGTAGAGGTCCACCTCGGTGAAGGAGCAGAGGATGACCAGGTCCACGTCCCCGGGGTCCACCCGGGCCGCCTCGAGGGCCCGCTTCGCGGCCAGCGTCCCCGTGCTGCCCACCGACTCCCCGTCAGTGAACCAGGGGCGGGTCTGGATGTGGGTGACGCGCTCCACCCAGGTGGCGAAGTCCCCGGAGGCCTCGTCGTAGTTCCGGACAAGCTCCTTCAGCGCCTCGTTGGTGACCACGCGGGAGCCGAGGACCGAGCCGGTCCCGAGGACGGCGGCTCCGGGGGTGATGCGGGCCCGCTCGAGCAAGTCGTCGTCCTCCCGGGGAAGGGGGCGCATTCTACCGCTGCCCCCGGGGGAAGGAGCGGGAACGGGCGGCGGGGCGGGCAAACTGCACCCATGGCGAGGACCCTCCTCCTCGGGCGGGCCGGGACCGGGAAGACCCGGCGGCTCCTGGAGACCGTCGTGGCCCGCGTCCGGGCGGGGACGGACGGGGGCGCGCTCCTCCTCGTCCCCACCTACGGGCGCGGCGAGCACCTGAAGCGGGAGGTCTTCCGCCGCGAGCCCGCCCTCCTCGGGTTCTTCGACCGCTCGGTGCTGACCTTCACGGCGCTCGCGGAACGGGTGCTCGGCGGCGCCCGCATCGGCGCGCTCCTCTCCCCGGCCGCGCGGGACCGGGTACTCCGCGAGGCCCTGGCCGCGGCCGCGGCCCCGGCCTTCGAGCGCGTGCGCGGGCTGCCGGGGTTCCGTGCGGCGCTCCTGCGCCTCTTCAAGGAGGCGAAGGAGTCGGCGCTCCCGCCGGTCCAGGTCGGGGAGGCGCTCGCCCGGCTCGCCCGCGCGGCCCGCGACGCCCCGGCGCGGCGCCGGATGGAGGCCGTGGCGGCGACCTTCCGCGAGTACACGCGGCTGCTGTCCGCGCGCGACCTCCTCGACCACGAGGACTTCCTGCGGGAGCTCCTCGGCCAGACCGGGCGGACGGCCGCGCTCCCCGCGGCCCTCGCGGGCGTCGAGTGGCTCGGGGTGGACGGGTTCCACGACTTCACGCGGGTGGAGCGCGAGATCCTGGACGCGCTCGTGGCCCGGGTCCCCGAGGTGCTCCTCACGCTCCCGGGTGACGACGACCCCGCCGCGGCGGACCTCTTCGTCCCGAGCCGCGGGACGCGGGACCACTTCCTCGCGTGCGGGTGGGGGGTGGACCGGCTCGCGGGGTTCCGGCGGCCCTCCTCGGCGGGGACGGACCTCGAGCGCCTGGAGGCCTCGCTCTTCCGGGCCGCGCCCGCGCGGGAGGGCCCCCCCGACGGGAGCGTGCGGGTGCTGCGGTGCGCCGACCCGGCGGACGAAGCGGACCGCCTCGCCCGCACCGCGGCCCTCTGGATCCGGCGGGATCGGTGGAGGCCCTACGAGGTCCTCGTGGTCTTCCGCTCCCTCGCCGCGGCCCGGGGCCCGCTCGAGGAAGCCTTCGCCCGCCACGGGGTCCCGCTGGCCGTCCACGCGGACCGCCCCCTGGCCGCGGAGCCCGCGGCCCGCGCGGCGCTCGACCTCGTGCGCCTCTGCCTCGGCGGCGGCGACGGAGGGACGGCGCTCAGGGTCGCGCGCTCCGGCTACGCCGCCGGGGCCTCCCCCTCCGAGGGGGACCTCCTCCAGGAGCGCGTGGACGCCCGCGGCCTCCCCGGGGACGCGGCGGGCGTGCTCTCCCTCGTGCGCGCGGAGAACGGGGAGGCCGGCGAGGGGACGAGGCCCTTCGCGGCCACCGAGGCGCTGCTGGCGGGCCTCCTCCCCGGGGACCCGGGA
>CAZKTF010000037.1:0-20177 GCA_964555565.1 uncultured Planctomycetota bacterium
CCCCCGCGCGCCCCCGCGCGACCTCCGCCCGGGAGGCCGCGCCCGACCTCGGGCTCCTGCGCGTCCTCCGCGACGACGCGAGCGCCGACCCGGCGCGCGACCCCCGGCTCCCGGCCGCCCGGGCCGTGGAGCTCCACCGCGCGATGCTCTTCTTCCGCCACTTCGACCAGAAGATGCTCGGCCTCCAGCGCCAGGGGCGCCTCGCGTTCTACGGGACCTCCATCGGGCAGGAGGCGGCCACGGTGGGGAGCGCGGCCTGCGCGGAGCCCGGGGACTGGGTCTTCCCGGCGCTCCGGGAGGGCGCGGCGGCGCTGCTCCGCGGGATGCCGCTGCGCACCTACGTCGGGCAGCTCTTCGGGAACTCGGCCGACGAGTGCCTGGGGCACCAGCAGCCTATGCACTTCTCCTGGCGCGCCGGGAACCACGTCTCGCTCTCCTCCCCCATCGGGACGCAGCTCCCGCAGGCCGTGGGCGCCGCGCGCGCGGCGCAGGTGCGCGGGGACCGCACGGTCGTCTTCGCCTACCTCGGGGACGGGGCCACGAGCGAGGCGGACTTCCACGTGGCGATGAACTTCGCCGGCGTCTGGAAGGTCCCCTGCGTCCTCGTCTGCCAGAACAACGGCTGGGCGATCTCGGTCCCGGTGCGGATGCAGACCGCCTCGGAGACGCTCGCGGTCAAGGCCCGCGCCTACGGGTTCCCGGGCGTGCGCGTGGACGGGAACGACCTCCTCGCGGTCCACGCCGCGACCCGGGAGGCGGTGGAGCGGGCGCGCGCGGGCGGGGGCCCGACCTTCCTCGAACTCGTCACCTACCGGCGGCTCGGGCACTCCTCCTCCGACGACCCCTCGCGGTACCGGGACGAGGCCGAGGTCAGGGCCTGGGAGGCGAAGGACCCGATCCTGCGGTTCCGCCGCCACCTGGAGGCCCGCGGGCTCTGGGACGCGGCGAAGGAGAAGGCGGAGGAGGAGGCCGTCGCGGCCCGCGTCGCGGACGCGGTCCGCGAGGCGGAGGCGGCCCCGCCCCCCCCGCTGGAGACGCTCGTGCAGCACGTGTTCGCGGAGGTCCCGGCGGGCCTCCGGCGCCAGCTCGACGCCGTGCGTCCGTTCTTCGCGGAGGGCGGCCGCGCCGAGGGGGCGTTCCCGTTGTGACGCCGTTGCCGTCGTAGGGGCGGGGCTTGCCCCGCCCGGCCTTTGCCTCGCCGCCCAGGACGGAAGACCCGAGGGACCATGGCCAACCACAAGTGCGACGTCGCGGTGATCGGCGCCGGCCCCGGCGGCTACGTGGCCGCCATCCGGGCCGCGCAGTTGAAGAAGAGCGTCCTCCTCGTCGAGAAGGGGGAGCTCGGCGGGGTCTGCCTCAACGTGGGCTGCATCCCCTCCAAGGCCCTCATCCACGCCGGGAACGTCGTGGACAGGACGCGCAAGGCCTCCGCCATGGGCATCACCTTCACCGGGGTCTCCGTGGACATGGCGAAGCTGGTGGCCTGGAAGGACGGGGTCGTGAAGCGCCTCACCGGGGGGATCGGGACCCTCCTCAACGGGGTCGGGGCGAAGGTCCTCAGGGGGACCGCGACCTTCACGGCCCCCACGCGCCTCGAGGTGAAGACGGAGTCCGGCACCGACACCGTGGAGGCCGCGGACGTGATCCTCGCCACGGGCTCCCGCCCCATCGAGATCCCGGGCTTCAAGGTGGACGGGAAGCGCGTCCTCACCTCCACCGAGGCCCTCTCCCTCCGCGAGGTGCCCCGGCGCACGGTCGTCATCGGCGGCGGGTACATCGGGCTCGAGATCGGGATCTTCCTCTCGAAGGTGGGGAGCGACGTGACCGTCGTCGAGCTCACCGACTCCCTCCTCCCGGGGCAGGACCCCGACCTCGTGCAGGTCGTGGCGCGCTCCCTGAAGAAGCGCGGGGTGAAGGTCCACCTCTCCACGAAGGCGCTCGGGTGGGCCGAGGGGAAGGACGGCGCCGCGGTGCGCGTCCAGACCCCGAAGGGGGAGGAGTCGATCCCCGCCGACGTCATCCTCTCCACCGTGGGCCGCCGCCCCAACAGCGAGAACCTCGGCCTCGAGAGGGCCGGCGTGAAGGTGGACGCGAAGGGCTTCGTCCCCATCGACGACCGCTGCCGCACGAACGTCTCCCACGTCTACGCCGTCGGGGACGTGGCCGGCCAGCCGATGCTCGCCCACAAGGGGTCGAAGGAGGGGATCGTCGCCGCCGAGGTCATCGCCGGGCTCCCGAGCGCGCGGGACTGGCGCGCGGTCCCCGCGGTCATCTTCACCGACCCGGAGATCGCCTCCGTGGGCATGACCGAGGCGGAGGCGAAGGCCGCCGGCTACGACCCGGTGGTCGGGAGGTTCCCCTTCGCCGCGCTCGGGCGCGCGCAGGCCATCAACGACACCGAGGGCTTCGCCAAGGTCGTCGCGGACCGCAAGACCGACCTCGTCCTCGGGGTCCACGTCGTGGGCCCGGAGGCCTGCGACCTCATCTCCGAGGGGGCGCTGGCGATCGAGGCGGGCCTCCGGGCGGAGGACCTCGCGGCCACGATTCACCCCCACCCCACGCTCCCGGAGGCCATCATGGAGGCCGCGGAGGCGCTGCACGGGAAGTCCGTGCACATCCTCTCGAAGTAAGGCGTCGGGGGCGTCCATGGCGCAGGTCGGGAAGGACCCGAACGAGGCGTTCTTCCTCTCCGTCGTCCCGGGGCTCGGCCACGTCTACTGCGGCCGGATGCTCGGGGGGATGGTCTGGCTCGCCCTGGTCCTCGCCCTCTACTGGAGGTCGCCCCCCACGGCGCTCCTGGCGCACTTCGTCTGCGCGCTGTCCGCCCGGGGCGCGGCGATGCGCACCCGCGAGGAGGACGTCTCGGAGCTGCGCCGCCGGCTGGAGAGCCCCGACGACGTCGCGCGCGGGATCGAGGACGCGGCGCGGAAGTCCCCCGCCGCGGCGGCCCCCGCGGGCCCCCCGCCGGACGACCCCCCGGCCCGCCACCTGCGCGCGGCCTTCCCCGTCCCGCCGGAGGCGCTGCTGCGCGCGCTCGCCGACGCCTTCGTCGCCTCGGGCCTCGTGCTGCTCGGGATGGATCTCGAGCGCGGGGTCGTCCGCGCGTCGGAGGCCATGGAGGGCGGCCTCGCCGCGCACGTGGAGGCGCACGTGGAGCCCACGCCCTCGGGGTCGCGGGCGCGCTTCACCTTCGACCGCCCGCCCGGCGCCCCCCGCAACCCCGGGGCCGACGACCGGAGGCTCCGCGCGCTGCTCGAGGTGACCGAGAGGATGCTCGGCCTCGCCGCGCAGCCCGCCGCGCCCCGGCCGGCCCCGGCCCCGGACCCCGGGGAGCCCGTCACCGAGGACGTCTTCCTGGCGCGCCTCCGGGAAGCCTGGGAGGCCTGGGACAACGGGGAGTTCACCGAGGAGGAGTGGCTCCAGCGAAAGCGCGGGCTGCTCCGCGCCCTCGTCCTCCGCCCCGACACCCGTGCCTCGGACTTCCTCGGCGCCTGCAAGCCCCTCCTCGAGGCCGAGGTCCTCTCGCGCGAGGAGATGGGAGACCTCGAGCGGTCGATCCGGGTGGGGTGAGGGCAGCCCTACCGCGGCATGAGGGTGGCGTACTTCCCCGCCGAGGCTTCGAAGAAGGTGACCGCGGTGTAGTAGATGCGGTCGCCGACGGTGAGCTCGAGGCCGAGGTGGGCCTCCGTCGCGGGGACCCCGGTGAGCGTGAGGTTCGCGAGCGCGAGCGTCATCTTGCCGGTGTTGCTCGCGAAGGTGAACTTCGCCACGCGGTCCGTCGCCGCCGGGTCCTTGAGGGCCTTGATCCTGTAGACGGTCACGCCCGTTCCCGGGTCCTCCGAGGTCGTCGCTGCGCCGAGGGCGGTGAAGTCGCGGGAGAACAGCTCCGTCGCCCCGTCGAGGATCCGGAACCGGAGCGCGCTCGAACCGGCCGTGTAGGCCAGGCTCGGGTCGGCGAGGAGGAGGGAGAGCTTCGCCGCGTCCTTCCCCGCGCCGGGGGCGGCGATGGTGCCCTTCGCCGCGACGAACACCGTCCGCCGGTAGGCCAGGGCGGGCTTGAAGACCCCCCTCGCGTCGAAGGCCTCGTCCGCCCGGTACCCGCGCCCGCCGAGGATCGCCGTCTGGCGGAGCGTCCCGGGGACGGACTCGCCGATGGAGTCGTTCTTCACGGACCACTTCAGGGTCTGCTTCGCGACCGAGAGCTGCACCTTCACCGCCGGCGCCTCGCCCCTCGGGCTCGCGTAGGCGTACTTCGCGGGGGTCCCGGCCAGGAGCCCCGCGTCCACCTGCACGGCGTGGGATCCGATCTGGAGCAGCACGGCGTCCGTGGCCGGGTCGAAGACGTTCGCCGCCCGCCGGTCGGCGTTCCAGATGGCCTGCCCGGCCCAGGAGTCCTTCCCGGGGTCCCCGGTCCTCAGCGCCTGCTTCGACACCCAGAGGTTCACGGAGATGGACGAGGCGTCCCCGCCGTAGGGGGGGAGGACGACGAAGTCCAGGGAGAGCGTGAGCACCTCTCCCGTGGCGGAGTCCGTGGCCGTGAACGTGATCGGGTACTCCCCCACGTCTACCGGAGTCCCGGTGAGCTCGCCGGTCGTCGTGCTGTAGCTCATCCCCGAGGGGATCCCGACCGCGGCGTAGGTCACCGTCGTCCCGTTCCTCGCGACCAGGAGGATGGGCGGCTGGCGCTGGTAGGGGACGTCCACGAGCGCGGCCGGGAGTCCGAAGAAGTCCCAGTACATGGAGGAGGTGGAGGAGGGGACCACGATCATCGAGAGGTTCGTCGTGATCGCGTCCGTCCCGTCCGTGGCCGAGATCCGCACCGCGAAGGTCCCGGCCTGCGCCGGGGTCCCCGAGGCGATCCCCGTGGCGGCGTCCACCGTGAGCCCCGCGGGGAGCCCCGAGGCGCCGAAGGCCACCGGCCCCGCGGCTCCCGAGACCTGCCAGAGGTCGTAGAAGGGAGTCCCCACCTCGCCGCTGTTGAGGAAGCGAGTGGTGATCTGGAACGAAGACCCCGAGGGCAGCACCGGGAGCGGGAGGACCTTCACCACCTTGTTCCCCTCGCCGGCATCGACCACGGTGAGGGAGACGAACCAGGTCCCCGGGGCGGTCGGCGTGCCCGACAGCTCCCCCGTCTCGTCCCCGTCGATGCCCGGGTCATGGTAGTCGGTGCGCAGCGTGATCCCGGGAGGGAGGTCCGTGGCCCCGAAGGTGTACGGCCCGACCCCGAGGGAGACCGTCAGGGAGTATGCGTAGGGCGTCCCCACGGTGCCCGGGGGGAGGCTCGTCACGTCGAAGGTGGACCCCGCGTTGCCGCCGCCCCCCGAGGCGTTCACCTTCAGGAGCACGTTGTTCTGCACGATCGTGTTCGTGCCGTCGGTGGCGGAGATGTCCACGTCGTAGTTGCCCACGACCGTCGGCCGCCCGGTGATGAACCCGCTCTGGGCGTCGTACGCGGTCCCCGGGGGCAGGCTCGTCATCGTGAAGGTCACGGCCCCGTCGGCGTTGGCCGTGAGGACGCGGGCCACGTACTCGGAGTTGGTGCTCGCCGTGGGGAACGACTGCGTCAGGTACCGGAAGGTCCCGTTGTTCGTCGTGTCCGCGGCCACGGGCCGGGCGGCGAGGAACGCCGCCCCCGCGCCGCCGGCAACGACGGCGAGGACGGCCATTCTCAGGAGCGGGGACATGCGCCATCCTTCCCGGGGCCGGTGAGGCTCCACGGCATCCTACCGCGCGGCAGCCCCCGGGGCCGGGGAAGCGCTCTACGGACCGGGCGCCGCGGGGGGTCCCTTCCCGTCCAGGGCGACGAGGCCGGTCCCGGGGGCGCGCTTGACTCCCGTCAGGCGCCGGGATACCTTCCCCTCCGCACGGGGGCAGCCCGGGGGTCGCGGGGGGGGACTCGGACCCGGCCCGACGCGGGTGACCCCGTGCGGGGCGTACACGATCGAGAGGTGGTCCATGGCCGGGCTCCGCGGTTTCGTCGTTCTCCTGCTCGTCCTGCCCCTGGGAGCCCCCGTGGCGGCGGGCCACTCCGACGACGACAAGGGGAAGGGGCCCCCGGACGACGTGGACGTCTGCGAGTACGCCGCCCACGGGAGCACGGCCGAGAAGGCCAGGGGGGCGGGGAACGGCACCGGCGCCGGGAAGGTCGATACCTGCTCGAAGACCTTCGCCAGGTGGACGGCGACCTCGCTCGACGTCTACGTGAACGCGGCGAACGGGCCCTCCGCGATCGCCGGCACGACCTTCACGGACTTCGTCCAGAAGGCGCTCACGGAGTGGGGCTGCCACTCCGGCATCGGCGAGTCCCTGACCCTGAACTTCGTCTCCAGCCCTTCCGGCGCCGAGATCACCGTGGGCTGGGGGAACCTCGGGACGACGGGGATCCTCGGTCAGGCCGCCACCTCCGCTTTCAAGGGGGTGATCTCCCACTCCGACGTGACGATGAACAGCAACCAGGCGGCCTTCTCCTGGACCGCCGGCCCGGCGCCCTCGGTGGACGCGAACGGCTGCGCCGTCGAGGTTGGGAACGGGAACACGGCCTCGAGCAGCTACGACCTGCTCTCGGTCCTGACCCACGAGATCGGGCACTCGCTGGGCGTGAGCCACCCGAGCAGCCGCTGCAGCGCCGGCGACCACTGCTACCCCGTGACCATGTACTCCTGCACGGACGCGGAGGAGTTCATGCGCCGCGCCCTGAACGCCGGGGACGTCCTGTCGATCAAGTCCCTTTACGGGGCGCAGCAGTAGCCCCAGGCTGGCCGGCGGCGCCTTCCCGGGCGCCGCCGGCCCCGCCCCTACTCGAGCGATTCCCCCGGCGCGAGCTCGAGGATCTCCACGCCCTTCATGGAGGCGCAGAGCGACTTCAGCTCCGCGGGCTTCCCCGTGAGGGGCGGGAAGGTCCCGAAGTGCATGGGGACGACGCGGCGGACGCCGAGGAGCTTCACGGCGAGGGCGGCCTCGCGGGGCCCCATGGTGTAGAGGTCCCCCACCGGCAGCATGGCGAGGTCCGGCTTGTAGAGCTCGCCGATGAGCTTCATGTCGCCGAAGACGTTGGTGTCGCCCGCGTGGTAGAAGCGGAAGCCGTTCTCCAGCGTCACCACGAAGCCCGCGGGCTCCCCGCCGTAGACGATGCGGTCCCCGTCGGTGATCCCGCAGGAGTGGTCGGCGGAGACCATGGTCACGCGGACCCCGGCCACTTCCACGGTCCCGCCCTTGTTCATCTCGACCGTGGTCTCGACCCCCTTCGAGCGGAGCCAGCACGCGATCTCGTAGTTGGAGACGACGGGGCAGCGGTGCTTCTTCGCCAGGGCGGGGGCCTCTCCCAGGTGGTCGAAGTGGCCGTGGGTGACCAGCAGCGCGTCCACGTGCGCGGGGGCCTTGAGGTTCTTCGGGCAGGAGGGGTTCCCCTCGAGCCAGGGGTCCACGAGGAGGGTCTTCTTCCCCGGGGTCTCCACGAGGAAGGTCGCGTGCCCGAGCCAGGTGAACCGCGCGCCGGCGCCGAGTCCCATGACACCCCCTCCGCGGACGGAGGCGGTGTTATAAAGGCACGGCCGCAGGACGCGAAGGAGGACATCCCCATCGTCACCGCTCGCCTGCTCGCGCTCGCGGCCGCGCTCGCGGGGTCGGCGGCCGCGGCCGGGTGCGAGACCATGCCCCCCGGCGCTCCGGCCCCCGGCGTGGCCGAGGCCCGCGGGGGCGACGACTTCGCCCTCTCCGAGGGGCGGGACCGGGTGGCCATGATGGAGGACCACTTCGTGGCCGTCGCGGGGGGGAGGATCCTCGGCGGGACGATGCTGCTCGAGGACACGGCGCGGCTCGTCTCCTCCCTCGACCCGGCGCCGCTGCACGCCTACCTGTTCCGCGCGGGGGAGCAGGGGGACCGCGAGGAGTCGATGCCGATCCTCTACGGGAAGCGGGTGGCGGGGAACGGGCTGCTGGCCGCCCTCGGGGTGAAGGCGACCTGGGACCCGGGGGAGAAGGTCCTCACCCTCTCGCGGGGGGATCTCTCGAAGGCCTACGCGGCGCAGGAGGGCTCCGCGGCGGCCTCCTTCCTGTTCCGCTCGGCCTCGGGCGCGGGCCCCTCGCGGTTCCTCGAGTGCGTGGTCGCCTCGGGCTACGCGGGGAACGCGCTGCTCGACGCCGAAAACGCCGCGCTCTCGGGCCTGGGGCTCTCGGAGATCCCGGGGAACGTCCGGCTCGCCGAGGCCTACACCGGGCGCGTCCTCGAGTGCCGCCGCGCGCTGGCCCGCGTCGAGATCCCCGAGCTCGGCGCCGGGGCGATCGTGGAAGTGATCTTCCCCCGGTAGTGCAGCTCCGTTGCGGCGCCTGCGGCGGGAACTTCGAGAGCGGGGAGGCCGCGTCCCGCAGCGGCCTCGCCCGCTGCACCTACTGCGGGGTGATCACCGAACTGTCCGCCCCCCGCGGCCGGGAGGCGACGGAGGCCAAACCCGTCGAGCGCCCCGAGGTGCCGCTCCCCCTGGGGTGGGACCTGGCCCGCGACGGCGACGCCCTCCGGCTCACCTGGCGCTGGCGCTCCGGAAAGGCGGTGGCCTTCGCGGTCCTCGCCTTCTTGGGGCTCGCGTGGGGGGCGGGCTTCGTCGCCTGGGGCGCCGCGAAGCGGGAGTCCCTCATCCTCCTCGCCGGGATCTTCAACTCCGTGGGGGCCTTGGGGTTCTCCTACTACGCCCTCGCCATGCTCTGCAACCGGAGCGCGGTCGCCGCCTCCGTGCGCGGCCTGGTGGTCCACCACGGGCCCGTGCCCTGGCTCGGGAACCTCGCCCGGGAGACGAAGGACATCGAGCAGCTCTACACGCGCGAGAGGGTCCAGCACCTGAAGGAGGGGGGCATCCAGCGCACCTACGAGGTCCTGGCGCTCCTCCGCGGGGGGAAGCAGGTGAAGGTCCTCTCGGGCCTGGAGGAGGTCGGCCAGGCCCTCTTCGTGGAGCAGCGCCTCGAGAAGCACCTGGGCATCGCCGACCGCCGCGTCCCGGGCGAGTCGGGGCGGTAGGGGCCCGCGGGAGGCCGGGGCGTCTCCTCGACGGGGGCGTAACCCGCGCGGCGCCTGATCCTGTGTCGGCCGATCGATGCCCGTATGGCAAGAAACATGGTATCTTGCCAAACATGCGCACGCGGAGGAGCGGCCCCACGATGACGACCGTGGACCGGTTCGGCAGGGTCACGCTGGCTCGCGAGGTCCGCCGGCGGCTCGGTCTCGTTCCCGGTTCCCCCCTCGACGTCTCCGTGGAGGACGGGGAAGTCCGCCTCCGTCCCCGCTCACCGGGTGGACGGCTCGTCCGGAAACAGGGGGTTCTCGTCTGGATGCCCCGGGGGCCCATCGACGTCTCCGACCCGGCCGCGTGGGGCGTCCGGAGGATCCTCCAGGAGGATCACGAGGAGCGGGCGCGTCGGATCTGGGGTGGCAGGGGGTCCGATTGAGGGTCCTCTTCGATTCCTCCGTGATCGTCCCGGCGTTGTCGGGCATCCACCCGCATCACGCCCGGGCCGTCCCCTGGATGCGCCGGGCGATCTCCGGCAGGATCCGGGCCTGCGCGAGCCTCCACTCGCTGGCGGAGTGCTTCAACACTCTCACGCGTCTGCCCCCGGGCGGTGCGGCATCCCCGGCCGAGGCCTGGGCGCTCCTCAGGGAGAACGTCGTCCGGAAGTTCTTCCTCGTGTCCCTCGGACCCGCCGGCTACGAAGCGGTCCTCGCCCGGATGGCGGACTCCGGCCTCGGGCGAGCCCTGGTCTACGACGCCCTGCACGCGGAGGCGGCCCGGATCGCGAAGGCGGAGCGAATCCTGACGTTCGACGTCGCCGACTTCGCACGCGTGGCCCCCGACTTCTCGGGGAGGATCCTCGAACCCTGATCTACCCCTTCAAGACCCCGTGCTTCCGCCCGACCTTCGCGAAGGCCTGGACGCAGCGGTCGATCATCGCGGAGTCGTGGTCGGCGGAGAGCTGGACGCGGATGCGGTCCTGGCCCTTCGGGACCACCGGGTAGGTGAAGGCGACGACGTAGATCCCCTCGGCGAGGAGGTCGCGGGCCACGGCCTGGGCGGTCTTCGCGTCGTAGAGCATGACCGGGACGATCGGGTGGGACCCCGGCTTGATCTCGAAGCCGGCCCTCGCGATCCCCTCGCGGAAGCGCGCCGCGTTGGCCTCGAGCCGGTCGCGCCGCTCGGTGGACTTCTCGAGGAGGTCGAGCGCCGCGAGCGCCGCCCCGGCGATGGGCGGGGGGACGGAGTTCGAGAACAGGTAGGGCCGGGAGCGCTGGCGGAGCAGCGAGACGATCCGCGCCCGCCCGCTCGTGAACCCCCCCGCCGCGCCGCCGAGGGCCTTCCCGAGCGTGCTCGTGACGACGTCCACGCGGTCCTGGACCCCGAAGTGCTCCGGGGTCCCGCGCCCCTTCTTCCCGATGAACCCCGTGGCGTGGGAGTCGTCCACCATCACCATCGCGTCGTGCTCCTCGGCGAGCGCGCAGATCTCCGCGAGCGGCGCCAGGTCCCCGTCCATGGAGAAGACCCCGTCGGTCACCACGAGCCGATCGCGGCAGGGGGCGGCCTCCGCGAGTTTCGCCGCGAGGTCCGCCATGTCGGCGTGCCCGTAGACGAAGCGGTGCTCCTTCGGGACCTTCGCGAGGCGCACCCCGTCGATGATGGAGGCGTGGTTGAGGCGGTCCGCGACGATGGCGTCCTCGGGCCCGAGCAGCGTCTCGAACACCCCGCCGTTGGCGTCGAAGCAGGACGTGTAGAGGAGCGTGTCCTCGGTCCCGAGGAAGCGGCTGAGGCGCTTCTCCAGCTCGCGGTGCAGGTCCTGCGTCCCGCAGATGAACCGCACCGAGGACATCCCGTAGCCGCGGGAGTCGAGCGCGCGGTGGGCCGCCTCGACCAGGTCCGGGTGGGAGGAGAGGCCGAGGTAGTTGTTGGCGCAGAAGTTGAGGACCTCGCGCCCGCCCACGCGGACCCGGGCCCCCTGCGGGGACTCCAGGACCCGCTCCTCCTTCCAGACCCCGTCCGCCCGGATCCGGGCGAGGGTCTCGTCGATCCTCTTCGCCGTCCGTTCGCCGAACATGGGGCCTCCTGGGACAACGGCGGGCGGGGCAAGCCCCGCCCCTACCGGGACACGGGGCCTTGGTAGGGGCGGCCCTTGGGCCGCCCGCCGTTTGAACGGCGGGCCGGGCAAGCCCGGCCCCTACAACGGCCTACCCCCCGGGTACAGCACGACCTTCAGCGTCTCGTTCCGCTCGAACCTCGCCATGGCGTCGGCGAAGTCCGCGAGCGGGGCCTCGTGCGTGACGACGTGCTCGACCCGGAGGCCCGCGCGGAGGAGGCCGAGCATCCGGTACCAGGTGTCGAACATCCTCCGCCCGATGATCCCCTTCACGGTGCGGCCCTTGAAGACGACCTCGCCGTTCCAGTCCTGGATCGCCACGCCCTTCTCGCGCCCGATCCCGAGCTCCACGAGCTCCCCGCCCGACCGGAGCACCGCGAGTCCGTCGTTGATGGCGTCCGGGTGGCCCGAGACCTCGAGGACCGCGTCCACGCCCGCCCCCCCGGTCCGCTCCCGCACCGTGCCCGCGGCCTTGCAGCGCTTCTCGGGCGTGCCGGTGTCGAGGACGACGACCCGCTCCCGCCCGCCGGGGAGCCCGCGATTGCGCCCGTCGGCCCAGGCGCGCGCGTGCCCCAGGTTGAAGGGGGAGACCTCGGTGACGAAGAGCTGCGCCGCCCCGACGAACTCCGCCACCGCCGCGGTCATGGCCCCGATGGGGCCGTAGCCCGCCACGAGGACGGTGCGCCCCGGGACGTCCGTGGCGAACACCGTGTGGACCGCATTCCCGAGCGCGTCGAGGAAGGCCCCCACCTTCGGCGGGACGACCTCGCGGTCGAGGCGCACCAGGTTCGCGGCGGGGACGACGACGTGGTCGGCGAAGGAGCCGTCCCGGTGGAGCCCGCAGATGACCGTGCGCTCGCAGACGTGCCCGTTCCCCGTGCGGCAGGGATAGCAGGTCCCGCAGACGACGTGCATCTCCGCGGTGCAGTAGTCCCCCCGCTTCCACTCCGCGGGCACGCCCGGCCCCGCGGCGTCCACCTCGCCGCAGAACTCGTGGCCGAGGGTCCGCGGCGGCTTCGCCTTCTGGACCACGGTCTCGTCCCCGCGGCAGAGGTGCTTGTCGGTCCCGCAGATCCCGGCGGCCAGGACCCTGAGGCGGACCTCGCCCGGACCCGGCTCCGGGATCGGCACGTCCTCGAGGAGCCTCGCGGCCCCCCGCCCCACCAGCCTCACCGCGCGCATGGACCTCCTTCGCCGCCGCCCCGCGGCACAGGCTACCCCCCGAAGACACACGGCGGGCGGGGCAAGCCCCGCCCCTACGGGCCCGCCGGCGCCGCCTTCCCTCCGCCCTTCGCCTTCCGCTCCGGGACCGGCGTCCCCGGCGGGGGCCCGAGGACCGGGTCGAGGGACCGGGACCCGGCCTCGCGCGCGAGCGCCGCCACGGCCTCCGCGAGCGGCATCGCCCCGAGGTCGTGCCCGTCCCGGCGCCGCACCGCCACCTGCCCCGCGGCGGCCTCCCGGTCCCCGATGACGAGGACGTAGGGGACCTTCCGGAGCGTGGCCTCCCGGATCTTCGCGTTCATCTTCCCGCTGGAGAGGTCCGCCGTCGCCCGGAGCCCCGCCGCCCGGAGCGCCTCGACGGCCGCCCGGCAGGCGTCCGCCTGCTTCACCTCGGAGATCGGGACCACGCGCACCTGCTCCGCCGCGAGCCAGAGCGGGAACGCCCCGGCGAAGTGCTCCACCAGGATCCCGAACATCCGCTCGAAGGAGCCGAGGATGGCCCGGTGGATCACGACGGGCCGCTTCCGCGTCCCCTCCGGGGCGACGTACTCAAGGCCGAACCTCTCCGGGAGCGAGAAGTCCACCTGGATCGTGGCGAGCTGCCACTCCCTCTTGATGGAGTCGAGGACCTTGAAGTCGATCTTCGGCCCGTAGAACGCCCCGTCGCCCGGGGCGAGCGCGAAGGCCTCCCCGGAACGGTCGAGGACCGCCTGGATGGCCGCCTCGGCGTTCCGCCACATCCCGTCCGTCCCCGTCGAGGAGGCCGGCCGCGTGGCGAAGTACATCCGCACCTCGCGGAACCCGAACAGCGCGTAGACCTCGTGCACGAGGGAGACGAGCGACGCGATCTCCCCCTCGAGCTGGTCCGGGGCGCAGTACAGGTGCGCGTCGTCCTGCGTGAAGGAGCGCACCCGCGTCATCCCGCCGAGGACGCCGGACTTCTCGTACCGGTGGACGAGGCCGAACTCCGCCAGGCGCAGCGGCAGCTCCCGGTAGGAGCGGAGCCCCCGGCGGAAGACCATGGCGGAGCCGGGGCAGTTCATCGGCTTCATGCCGAACAGGCGCTCCTCCTTCGGCTCGAGGAAGTACATGTTCTCCCGGTAGTGGTCCATGTGGCCCGTGACCTTCCACACGGAGGCGTCGAGGAGGACGGGCGTGCGGATCTCGGCGTAGCCCCGGGCCAGGAGCTTCTCGCGGATCATCTCCTCGAGCGCGCGGAAGGCGACCATCCCGGCCGGGAGCCAGATGCAGGCCCCCGGGGACTCCTCGGGGAAGGAGAACAGCTCGAGGTCCTTCCCGAGGATCCGGTGGTCGCGCCGCTTCGCCTCCGCCTTGAGGCGGACGAACTCCTCGAGCGGTCCCTTCTCGAAGAAGGCCGTGGCGTAGATGCGCTGGAGCATGGGGCGCCGCTCGTCGCCCCGCCAGTAGGCCCCGGCCACGGAGAGGAGGCGGAAGGCGTCCCCCACCTTCCCCGTCGAGGGGAGGTGCGGCCCGCGGCAGAGGTCCGTGAACTCCCCCTGCTCGTAGAAGGAGACGACGGCGTCGGCCGGGAGGTCCCGGACGATCTCCTTCTTGAAGGCGGTCCTGCCGGAGGCGTCGAGCCGCCGGACGGCCGCGTCCTTGCCGGACTCCTCGATGCGCCGGAGCGGGAGGTCCTCGGCGACGATGCGCCGCATCTCCTCCTCGATGCGCGGGAGGTCCTCGGGCGTGAAGGCGTGCTCCACGTCGAAGTCGTAGTAGAAGCCGTCGTCGATGACGGGGCCGATGGCGAACTCGACGTTGTCGCGGCCGAACAGGCGCGCCACGGCCTGGGCCATGACGTGGGCCGCCGTGTGGCGGAGGACCTCCAGGCCGTCCTCGGTGCCGGGGAGGACCGGCTTCGCCGCGCCCCCGCGGCGCAGCGGCGTGTGCAGATCGACGATCTCCCCCTCGATGGCGATGGCGAGGGCGCCGGCGCCCCCGGGGAGGAGCGCGGCCAGGTCCCGGCCCGGCCGTCCGGCCGGGAGGGATCGCTTCGAACCGTCGGGGAGCGTGAAGGAGAGTTCCATGGGAGGGGCCTTTCCGCCGTCGAGCCGCAGAGGATAGCGCCCGCCGGAATCGGGACGCCGCCTAAAGGACCGAACCGTCGGCGTTTACACGCCCGTTACCGACGGGGGCTCCCCCGGGCCGTCAGACTCCCGGGGGAAGACCCCGGAGGACCCGTCCATGAGAGCCGCCCCGCTGCTCGCCGTCGCCGCGCTGCTCGCCGCGTTTCCCGCCGCCGCCTCGGACCGCCGGGTGGAGCCGGCCACGCCGCTGGCCGCGCTGGCCTCGATGCCCATCAGGGAGGTCACCGTCTTCAAGGACGGGCACGCCTTCGTCGTCCACTCGGGCACGATGCCCACCGACGCCGCCGGGAACGTCCTCCTCGACGACCTCCCGGTCCCGGTCCTGGGGACCTTCTGGCCCTTCGCGAAGGACCCCCGGGCGCGTCTCGCCTCGGTCACCGCGGGGAAGCGGCGCGTCCTCGTCACCCGGACCGCGCTCGAGCTCGTCCACCTCCTCCTGGCCAACGTCGGGGCCGAGGCCTGGGTCACCGAGAAGGGCGGGGGCCGCTACCCGGCCACCGTTCTCGGCGTCCCGGCCCGCTCGACCGAGGAGCTGGCCCGCACGACGCCGCCGGGGACCGAGGTCCCGCTCCCCCAGTACGGCCGCGTGGTGCTCCTGCGCACCGCCGAGGGGACGAAGGTCCTCCCGCTGGATCGGATCGAGGACGTGACCTTCAAGGGGGAGGCGAAGACCGCGCTCGCCACGGAGGAGACGCGGGACCTCCTCACGCTCCGCCTCGTCTGGGGAGCGGGGAAGCCCGCGCCGACGGCGGAGATCGGGATGGGCTACCTGCAGAAGGGGCTCCGCTGGATCCC
This sequence comes from uncultured Planctomycetota bacterium, assembly GCA_964555565.1. Lineage (GTDB taxonomy): Bacteria > Planctomycetota > JAJSAM01 > JAJSAM01 > JAKLKS01 > CAZKTF01. Next base: position 15,234 of record CAZKTF010000037.1, read on the forward strand.
CTCCTACCGGGTGGAGATCGACGGGGAGGGGAAGGCCTCGCTGCGCCTCCAGGCCACGCTGGTGAACGACCTCGCCGACCTGGAGGGGGTGACGCTCCACCTCGTGATCGGCGTGCCCTCCTTCGACTTCCGGGAGACGCTCGACCCGATTGCGCTCCAGCGGACCCTGGCGGGGCTCTCCCCCTACTTCCAGACCTCGCTCTCGAACGCCGCCATCGCCTCGAACTTCATCGTCTCGCAGCAGGTGATGCGCTCCGGGGAGCTCCGCGAAGGGAACGCGGAGGCCCCCGGCGGCCCGGAGGGCCAGGACACCCCCGGGGAGAAGAGCGAGGACCTCTTCGTCTTCACCCTGCAGGGGATCACGCTGCGGAAGGGGGAGCGGATGGTCCTCCCCGTGGCGGAGGCCAGCCTCCCCTACCGGGACGCCTACACCCTGGAACTCCCCTTCTCCCCCCCGCCCGAGGTGGAGCGTCCCTCCCGGGACGCGCGGACCGCGGAGCTGGCGCGCCTCCTCGCCGCGCCGAAGGTCCAGCACAAGCTCCGGATCGAGAACAGCGGCAAGGTCCCCCTCACGACGGCACCGGCGCTCATCCTCAAGGGCGGCCAGGTCCTCGGCCAGGGGACGATGACCTACACCGCCCCCGGCGCCACCGTGGACCTCGCGATCACGACGGCGGTGGACGTGAAGGTGAAGCGGTCCGACCGGGAGACCGGGCGGACGCCGGACGCGGCGCACTGGAACGGGAACAGCTACTTCCGCGTGGACCTCGAGGGGTCGATCGTGCTCACCAACCGGAAGGAGAGGGCCGTGGAGGTGGAGGTGGTCCGCTGGGTCCTCGGCGCGGTGGACTCGGCGAACGCGGGCGGGACCGCGGAGGCCGTGAGCCTCCACGAGGACGACGAGTGGACGTCCGCGCGCCCGGCGTGGTGGGGCTGGTACGGCGGCTGGTCCTGGCCGAACTGGTGGGCCCAGATGAACGGCGTCGGGAAGGTGACCTGGAAGGCGACGGTGGAGCCCGGGAAGACGGAGACCCTCGGGTACAAGTGGCACTACCACTGGCGGTAGAGTGACCGCGTGGCCCGCGCCCTCGTGCTGGTCGTGGAGGACGACCCCGCCATCCGGCGGGGCCTCGTCGATGCGCTCCGCTGGGCGGGCTACGAGCCCGTCGAGGCGGCCGACGGCGAGGCCGGGCTCCTGGCCGCGGTCCAGCGGGACGTGGACCTCGTCCTCCTCGACCTCCTCCTCCCCCGCCGCGACGGGCTCGAGGTGCTCCGCGAGGTCCGCCGCGCGAAGCCGTCGCTCCCCGTGATCGTCCTCACCGCGCGGGGCGCCGAGGAGGACCGGGTCCGCGGGCTCCGGGCCGGGGCGGACGACTACGTCGTGAAGCCCTTCAGCGCGAAGGAGGTCCTCGCACGGGTGGAGGCGGTGCTCCGCCGCACGGCGGAGCGGCCGCGGTCCGAGGGGAGCCTCGTCCTGCGGGGGCGCACCATCGACTTCGAGCGGCGGGAGGTGCGCTTCGAGGACGGGACGCGTGCCGAGATCCCGGAGCGGGAGGCCGCCCTCCTCCGCTACCTCGCCGCGAACCGGGGCCGAGCGGTCAGCCGCGAGGAGCTGCTCCAGCGGGTCTGGGGGATCGACCCCGCGCACCTGGAGACGCGCACGGTGGACGTGCACGTGGCCCGCCTCCGCGAGCGGCTGCGGGATCCCGGGGGCGCCCCCGAGGTCGTCCTCACGGTCCGGGCCCGCGGCTACATGCTCGCGCTCCCGGAGGCGCCGTGACGACCGCGCGGCGGGCCTGGGCGGCCTTCGCCGTCGGCGCGGGGATCCTGGCGGCGGCCCTGGCGTTCATCTCCGGGGAGACCCTCGCCCTGGAGACCCGGGAGGCCCGGTCGCGCGGGGAGGCGCTCCGCGAGGAGCGCGTGCGGCTCGCGCTCTGGCGGATGGACTCCTACCTCTCCTCCGTCCTCGCGCTGGAGGCCGCGCGGCCCCCGTCCCAGTACGAGGCGGCGCTCGTCTGGCCCGGGGCCAGGCCGTCCCTCGAGCCGTCGCCGATCCTCGAGGAGGCTCCCTTCGCGCCGTTCCGGCTCCTTTTCCAGGTGGGACCGGACGGGCGGACCACCTCCCCGGAGGCGCCGGAGGCCGGGGACCGCTTCCCCGCGAAGGCGGCCCCCGGGATGCGTGAGCGGATCGAGACGGCGCGGGGGCTGGTCGCGGGGTTCGTCCGCGCGGGCCTGGGCCGGCAGTTGAACCCCGTCCTCGAGGGGCCGGCCCCCGCGCCGGGATCCGGCGACGCCGGGTACCGGCAGCGCGCTGAGCGCAACTTCGAGGCGCAGCAGCTGGCCAACACGTTCAACGGTCTCGACCTCGGCTTCGCCTTCGTGACGGACCCGGCGCTCCGGGTGGGCACGCTCCAGCCGTTCTGGACGACGCCGGCCGGCGGGGGGCCCCCGGAACTTGTCTTCGCGCGCCGCGTCCGCGACAGCCGCCGCGAACTCGTCCAGGGGATCTGGACGGACTGGCCGAGGCTCCGCGACGTCCTCCTCGCCGACGCCCGGGACGACTTCCCCGGGGGCGACCTCCTCCCCGTCCTCGCCCTCCCCGCCGACGGGGCGCGCATGCTCGCCACGATCCCCGCGCGGTTCGAGCCGGGGCCCGCCCCCGGGACCCCGCCCGCCCGGGGCTTCACTCCCGCCCGCACGGCGATCGCCGTCGCCTGGGGCGCGGTGGCGGCCGCGGCGGTGCTCGCCGCGCTGGCGCTGCGGGGCGCGCTGGACCTCGGGGAGCGGCGGGGCCGGTTCGTCTCGGCGGTCACCCACGAGCTGCGGACGCCGCTCACGACCTTCCGGCTCTACTCGCAGATGCTCGCCCAGGGGATGGCCCCCCCGGAGGCCGCCAAGGAGTACCTGGCCACGCTCGAGCGGGAGTCGGAGCGGCTCTCCCGCGTCGTGGAGAGCGTCCTCCTCTACGCGCGCCTCGAGGAGGGGCGCGGCGGGGCGCACCGGGAACGGGTCGGCGCGGCGGACCTCCTGGCCCGCGTGCGGCCGGCGCTGGAGCGGCGCGCCGCCGAGGGCGGGATGTCCCTCGCGGTCGTCGAGTCCCTCGACCCCGCGGCGGCCCTGGTGGTGGACGCCCAGGCGGTCGAGCAGGTCCTCCTCAACCTCGTGGACAACGCCTGCAAGTACGCGGGCGGCGGACCGGACCGGTCCCTCTCGCTCGAGGCGCGGACGGACGGCCGTCGGTTCGCGGTCGTCGTCGCGGACCGCGGGCCGGGGATCCCCGAGGGCGAGCGGGACGCGGTGTTCGAGCCCTTCCGCCGCGCCGCCCGCGACGCCGTCGGGACGACCCCCGGCGCGGGCCTCGGCCTCGCCGTGGCGCGCGGGCTCGCGCGGGCCCTCGGGGGCGACCTCGTCCTCCTCCGCGGGACGGGACCGGGCGCGGCCTTCCGGCTCACGCTCCCGCTGGACGGCTGACGGCGCGGGCGGGGCGCCGCCGGTATCATCCGCGCGCCCCCCCGGAGCCCCCATGCCTTCGACCGGACGCCTCGTCTGCGCCGTCCCGTCCCCCGCGGAGGCCCGGCGGCTGGAGCCGGCGCTGTCCCTGGCCTTCAACCTGGGACCGAAGGAGGCCGCGCGCTGGATCCGCCGCGCGGGCCGCGACCAGTTCCGCGTCGCCCTCCGCGGGCGCGAGGTGCTGGGCGGGCTCGCGCTCCACCCGATGGGCCACTGGTTCGGGGGGCGGTCGGTCCCGGCGGTCGGGGTGGCGGGGGTCGCGGTCCTCCCCGAGCACCGCGCGGCCGGGGTCGCCTCTTTCCTCATGCGGGAATCCGTCCGGGAGATGGCCCGGCGCCGCACGGCGATCTCGGGCCTCTTCCCCGCCACGCTCCCGGTCTACCGGCGCGCCGGCTACGAGCAGGCCGGCTCCTGGATCCACTACGCCGTCCCGCCCGAGGCGCTCGACCCGGGGCCCCGGGACCTCGCGGTGCGGCCCGCGCGCCCCGCGGACCGTCCGGTGATCCGGGCCCTGTACGGGGAGGTCGCCCGGGGCTCGGCCGGCTGCCTCGATCGCACCCCTTACCTCTGGTGGCGCGTCTTCGGCCGCGGGAAGCCGGACACCCGGACCTACCTCGTCCTCCGCGGGAAGGCGCCGGCGGGGTACGTCTGCGTGCGCCAGGAGGAGCACGAGGGGCCGGGGCGGCCCTACGACCTGTTCCTCGGCGACGTCGCCTTCACGACGGAGGCGGCGGGGCGCCGCATCCTCTCCTTCCTCGCCGCCCACCGCTCGCTGGCCGAGGAGGTCCACTGGTTCGGCGGCCCGGCGGACCCCCTCGTGGGGCTCCTCGGGGAGGTGCGGACCCGCGTGAAGAGGGTCGTGCGGTGGATGGTGCGGGTCGTGGACCTCCGGGCCGCCGTGGCCGCGCGGGGGTACCCGCCGGGGCTCGCGGCGGAGGTCCACCTCGACGTGGCGGACGACCTCCTCCCCGGGAACGCCGGAAGGTGGGTCCTCCGCGTCGCGGGGGGCCGGGGGCGCGCGGTCCGCGGGGGCCGCGGTAGCGTCCGCGTGGACGTCCGGACGCTCGCGCCCATCTACACCGGCTTCGCGTCCCCCCGGGAACTCCGCCCCGCGGGCGGGGTGGACGGCCCCGGCGCCGATCTGGACGCGCTGGGCGCCCTGTTCGCCGGCCCCGCCCCGTGGATGCGGGAAGGGTTCTAGCAGTCAACGGCGGGCGGGGTAGACCCCGCCCCTACCACGGCCCCGTTTCCACCGCCGTTGTAGGGGCGACCCTTGGGTCGCCCGCCGTTCACTGGCCCCGCCTTCGCCAACGGCGGGCGGGGTAAACCCCGCCCGTACAACGGCTCGGAGGCCGCATCCGTGTACGGGGGGGCTTTAGCCCCATCGCCGTCAAGTTAGCGGGACCTCTTGCGGCGGGTGAAGTGGTGGAGGGA
>CAZKTF010000038.1:0-20034 GCA_964555565.1 uncultured Planctomycetota bacterium
CGCGGCGACACGCCATCCCGCGCGCCGGAGCGCCCTCCCGAGGGCGGTCCCCACCGCCCCCGCGCCCACCACCGCGACCGCGGGGCGGCGCCTCACCCCTTCCGCTCCGCGGGCGGCGCGACCAGGTGGTTCACCGGGCCCTGCCCCCCGCCGAGGCCCGGGGCCGCGGCGATGGCGCGGTGGACGAACTCCTTGGCCGCCACCACCGCCTCGTAGAGCGGCCGGCCGCGGGCGAGCCCGGCGGCGATGGCGGCGGAGAGGGTGCACCCGGTGCCGTGGGTGGACCTGGTTTTCAGCCGCGGCAGCGTGAGGACCGAGGTGAAGCCGGTCCCGTCCACGAACCAGTCCACCGCGTCCGCCCCCGTGCCGTGGCCCCCCTTCACGAGGACCGCGCGGGCCCCCATGCGGAGGATCCGGGCGCCGGCCTCCATGGCGGAGCCCTCGTCCCGCACGCGCACCCCGGTGAGGGCCCGGGCCTCGGAGAGGTTCGGGGTGACGAGGGCGGCGAGGGGGAGGAGCCTGCGCCGGATCGCCTCCACAGCGTCCTCGGCGAGGAGCCGCGCCCCGGTCGTCGAGACCATCACCGGGTCCACGACGAGCGCCCGGGGCCCGCGCCGGGCGAGCACGGCCGCCACCGCCTCCACGAGCGCGGCCGTGGCGAGCATCCCCGTCTTGGCCGCCGCGGGGGGGATGTCGTCGAGGACGGCCTCGAGCTGGGCGACGACGAAGCCGGGGGGGACCTCGTGCACGGAGACGACGCCCCGGGTGTTCTGCGCGGTGAGGGCCGCGAGGACCGCCTCCCCGTAGACCCCGAAGGCGTGGAAGGTCTTGAGGTCCGCCTGGATCCCCGCCCCGCCGGAGGGGTCGGAGCCCGCCACGGTGAGGGCGACGGGGAACGCCGGGGGGGAGGGGCGCCGCATCGGGGAGCCGATCCTACCGCGCGCCCCGCGCGGGGAAGGCCACGGTGGCCACGGCCTCCAGGTGGTGGGTGTGGGGGAACATGTCCACCGGGAGGACCCGTTCCACGCGCCCCCCCAGCTCTACCGCCTGCCTCAGGTCCCGCGCGAGCGTCGGCGGGTCGCAGGAGACGAGCGCGAGCCGCCGGACGCCGCGCCCCCGCACGAGCCCCGGGAGGACCCCGGGGGAGAGCCCCTCGCGCGGCGGGTCCGCCACCGCCGCATCGAACTCCCCCAGCCGGTCGTCGCGCAGGGCCGTCTCCACGGGGCGGCGGAGGAAGCGGCAGTTGCGGATCCCGTTGCGCCGGGCGTTGCGCTCCCCGTCCCGCACCGCGGCGAGGCCCTCCTCCACCGCGAGGACCGACCCCGCGCCGCGCGCCAGCGCCAGCGCGAAGAGGCCCACCCCGGCGTAGAGGTCGAGGATCCGGCGCGCCGTGCCCGCGGGGATGGCGCGGCGGACCTCCTCCACGAGGACCTCCGCGGCCCGCGCGTTGGTCTGGAAGAAGGAGGTCGGGCCGACCTCGAACTCGAGCCCGCCGACGCGCTCCCTCCAGGACCTCCGGCCGAACAGGGGGCGCGTGACGTGCCCCAGGACGACCGGCCCCTCGCGGTCGTTCCGGTTGAGCGAGGCGCCGCTCAGGGCCGGCCGCAGCGCCCGCAGTTCCTCGAGCGCCTCCTCGAGCCCCTCCGGGTCCGCGCGCGCCGACACGAGGACCAGGTGGGCGTCCCCCGTGGCCCGCCCGCGCCTGAGGACCAGGTTGCGCAGCGCGCCCCGCCCGGTCTCCTCGTCGAAGGGGCGCACCCGGTGGCGGTCGAGGACCCCCTTCGCCGCGAGGACCTGCTCCACCGCCTCGGGGGGCTGGACCGGGCACTCCTGGATGTCCACGACCTCCCGGGAGCGGAGCCGGTAGAAGCCGACCTCCAGCGCCCCGGGGCGCCCGGACACGGCGAGCTGGACCTTCTCCCGGAACCCCCAGGGCTCCGGGGCCCGCGCGATGGGGACGACCGCGAGGGCGGCCTCGGCGGAGACCTCGTGGGCGAGGAGGCGCCGGAGGAGGTCCTCCTTGGTGCGGGCCTGGGCGTCGTAGCGCAGATGCTGCCAGGTGCACCCGCCGCAGGTCCCGAAGTGGCGGCAGCGCGGGGCCACGCGGGCCGGCGAGGGCTCGAGGACGCGGAGCGGCTCGGCCCGCCCGTACTTGCGGCCCGCCGCGGTGACGCGTGCCTCGACCACCTCGCCGGGGAGCACCCGCGGGACGAACACGACGTAGCCCTCGTGCCGGCAGACGGCGTCCTCCCCGAAGGCCAGGTCCTCGACCCGGAGGCGGACGGTGTCCCCGACCCGCAGCGGCTTCGAGGGGGTGGAGGGGGCGCGTGGGGAGCGGGGGCTGCGCGCGAAACGGGGGGGGCGGGCCGGCGGCACGGGGGGAGTGTACCGACGGCAGCCTTCCGCCTAGGGTGTGTTTGAGAACTCCAGCGTCGCACCGAGGCCGAGCGAGGCGGCCCCAGGCAAGGCGGGCCGCCGAAGACAGTGTCCCTGGAGCGACACGGCGAGGCGGCCCAACGCAGCATGGGGCCGCCGCAGCCGGCCGAATGCAGCGGGGGTTCTCGAACACACCCTGAGCACGCCCCCGGATCGGCGGCCGCCGCCGGCCGGGGGGGACCGGGGCGCCGGGGGGCGGCTACGCCCCGGACCCGCGGCAGAGGGCGACGGCCCCCGCCGCGGCCACGAGCGCGCAGAGGAACAGGATCGCGACGACCACCATGGCGACGCCTCCGAACCGGCCAGCCCCCGGCCTGTTGAACAAGTCCCGTGCCGTTTCCCCCGGAGGCAGGGGCCCCGTGACCGTGCAACGGATGCAGGCCCGGGGATCGACCCTTTCGCGGTGACCCCCGCGGGGGGGGCCGCTAGCATGGTGGGACCCCGGGGATGGCCGGGGCGAGACGCGGGAGGAGAGCATGGGCATCTTCCTCGAGGTCCTCGAGTACCCGGGCGAGGTCGCGGACGAGATCGCGCACCGGATCCCGGAGACCGGCAGCGCCGACATCAAGCTCGGGGCGCAGTGCATCGTCCGCGACTACCAGTGCGCGGTCTTCTACTCCGGCGGGAAGGGCGGCGACATCCTGCCGGGGGGGCGCCACACGCTGAGCACGCTCAACATCCCCATCATCACCAACCTCCTCTCCCTCCCCTGGGGGTTCAAGAGCCCCATCCGGTGCGAGGTGTACTTCGTCACCCTGAAGACCTTCACCGACATGCGCTGGGGGACCACGGACCCCGTGGCCTTCCGGGACAAGGAGTTCGGCCTCGTCCGCGTCCGCGCCCACGGGACCTACACCTTCCGCGTCGCGGAGCCCGCGGTCTTCCTCAAGACGCTCGTGGCGGGGGACAACTCCTTCACGACGGGGGAGATCCAGGAGCAGCTCCGGTCGATCGTGATCTCGCGCCTGAACGACTTCCTCGGCGAGAACCTCACCTCCATCCTCGACCTCCCGAAGCAGTTCAAGGAGATGGGCGAGGTCCTGAAGGTGGAGATGGGCGGCGAGTTCAGGAAGTTCGGACTGGAGCTCGGCCAGTTCATCGTCCAGTCGGTCTCGCCGCCCGAGGAGGTCCAGAAGGCCATCGACGCGCGCGCCTCCATGGGCGCGGTCGGGGACCTCGACCGCTTCCTCAAGTTCAAGGCGGCCCAGGCGCTGGAGGCCGCGGGGAGCGCCGGGGGCGGCGCCGCGGCCCAGGGGATGGGCCTCGCCGCGGGCCTCGGCGTCGGCGCGATGCTCCCGGGGATGATCTTCGACACGTCCCGCGGCAGCGCGACGAAGCCCGGAAAGGGGAGCGTCTTCTGCCCCGGCTGCCACAACGAGATGCCCGACGACTCCCGCTTCTGCCCCCGCTGCGGCAAGCAGGCCGTCGTGGCCATGCGCTGCATGAAGTGCTCCGCCGACCTCCCCCCGGAGTCGAAGTTCTGCCTCAAGTGCGGGACGCCGGTGGGGCAGAAGGTCTCCTGCCCGAACTGCCGCGTGGACCTGCCCCCGGGCGCGAGCTTCTGCCTGAAGTGCGGCGAGAAGGTGGCCTGACGACGGCCGTTCCCCGCGACGCGCCCCCGGCCGCGCTGCGCTTCCCCTGCCCCGGCTGCGGGGCGCAGCTCTCCTACGACCCCGCGCGGCGCGGCCTCCGCTGCCCCTTCTGCGGGGCGGAGCGCGGCATCGACGGCGGCGGCACCGTGGTGGAGCGGGACCTGGACGACGCGCTCCGGAAGGCCGGGGCCGAGCGGTCCGCGGGGGCGCGAGACGCGCGGCGGTTCGACTGCTGCGCCTGCGGTGCCTCCGTGGAGGTCCACCCGGAGGAGAAGTCGGTCCGGTGCGCCTGGTGCGGGTCCCTGGAGGTCGTGGAGGAGCCGCGCGACCCGAACCGCATCCCCCCGGACTCGGTCCTCCCCTTCGCCGTGGACCGGGCGCAGGCGGAGTCCCTCTTCCGGCGCTGGCTCCGCTCCCTCTGGTTCCGGCCGAACGCCCTGAAGACCCGGAGCGCGATCGACGAGATCCGCGGCGTGATGGTCCCCTTCTGGACCTTCGACGCGCGCGCGGCGTCCTCCTGGACCGCCGAGGCGGGGTACCACTACTACGTGCCGGTCCGGGTCGGGAAGACCACGGTCATGCAGCAGCGCACGCGGTGGGAGCCGGCCGCCGGGAGCCGCGAGGACCTCCACGACGACTGGCTCGTGTGCGCGAGCCGGGGGCTCGACGGGGGCCTCCTCCGCGCCGTCGAGCCCTTCGACCTGGCAGGGCTCGCTCCCTACCGGGACGAGTACCTCGCGGGCTTCGGCGCGGAGTCCTACGCCGTGGACGCCGCCGAGGCCTGGGGGCGGGCGCAGGCGGGGATCCTCGCCGAGCAGGAGAGGCGCTGCGGCCGGGACGTCCCCGGGGACACCCACCGGGGCCTCGCGGTGCGGACCACGCTCTCGGGGCGGACCTACAAGCACGCCCTCCTCCCGGTCTGGGTGGCGGCCTACCGGTTCCGGGGGAAGGCCTTCCGCTTCCTCGTCAACGGGCAGACGGGCGAAGTCCAGGGGGAGGCGCCCCTGTCGTGGGCGAAGATCCTGCTGGCGGTGCTTCTCGTCCTCGCGGTGGGCGGCATCGCGATCCTCGTGGCGACGCGTTAGGAGGGGAACGGCGTGAAGAACTGCGGCTCCTGCGGCGCGTGGATCCCCGACGTCGCGGGCTTCTGCCCCTCCTGCGGGAAGCCCGTCGGTTCCCCGCCCGCCGCGGCGGACCCCGGACCCGGGCCGGCCTCCCCGCCGGTCCCACCGCCGTCGGCGCCGCCCGGGGGGGCGCCTCCCGGCCCTCCCCCCATCGGGGAGGCGGAGCGGTTCGAGGCGGCCCGCCGGGTCCGCACCCTCGGGGTCCTCTACATCGTCCTCGGGGTCCTGGGATTCCTGGGCGCCATCCTGATGGTCGGGTTCGCGAGGGAGTCGAACGTGCGCTGGCTCGTCGATCAGGCCCGGGAGGAACTCCGCCGGAACCCGGACCGGTACTCCGCCGCGGAGCGGGAGAAGTTCGAGGAGGGCCTCGCGGATCTCGAGAGGCTCGCCCCGGACCTCCCCGTCCCGGCCCGCACCGCGACGATCCTGCAGGCGCTCTTCTTCGGCGCGCTCATCGTCTCCGGCGGGATGCTCCGGCAGGCGACGGGACAGACCTTCGGCATCGTCATGGGAGCGGGTCTGCTCGTGGCCCCGCTCTGCTCCTGGGTCAACTGCTGCTGCTTCGGCTGCTGCCTCCACCCCGTCCTGGGAGCCTACGCGCTCTACCTCCTCAACACGCGGGAGGTGAACGCGGCCTTCGCGACGGCGAGGTGAGTCAGACGCGCACTTCCTCCTGCATCCCGAGCGAGCCCTTGTGGCGCTCCAGCACGGGGCGGACCTCGGCCGCGAGGAACTCCTCCACCTGGCCCGTGGCGCGGCCCGTGTGCCGGGCGGGCCCGGCCAGCGCGGGGATCTCCCCGCGGACCGCCGCGAAGGCCGGGTCGGCGGCGATCCTCTGGAGGAGGTCGTTGGGCTTCCCCTCGTCCTTGACGAGCCGGCCGGCCTCGCGCGCGTGGACGCGGATCCGCTCGTGGAGCGCCTGGCGGTCCCCGCCGGCCTCCACGGCGCGCATGAGGATCGCCTCGGTGGCCAGGAAGGGCATCTCGCGCCGGAGGCCGGCCTGCACGACGGCCGGGTGGACCACGAGGCCGCGCGCCACGTTCGTCCAGAGGATCAGGATGGCGTCCGCCGCGAGGAAGGCCTGGGGGACGGCGATCCGCTTGGCGGCCGAGTCGTCGAGCGTGCGCTCCAGCCACTGCTCGGCGGCGGTCCGCCCCGCGGTCTCCGCCGCCGCCATGACGACCCGCGCGAGCGCGGTCATCCGCTCGCAGCGCATCGGGTTCTGCTTGTAGGGCATGGCCGAGGAGCCCACCTGCGCGTCCTCGACGGGCTCCTCCATCTCCTTCATGGACTGGAGGAGCCGGAGGTCGTTCGCGAACTTGTGGGCCGACTGGGCCACGCCGGAGAGCGCGGCCAGCATCCCGGCGTCCACCTTGCGGCTGTAGGTCTGCCCCGTGACCGCGTAGGTCCTCTCGAACCCGAAGGCCCGGGCGATCCGCTGGTCCAGGTCCCGGACCTTCCCCTCGTCCCCGTGGAACAGCTCGAGGAAGGAGGCCTGGGTCCCCGTGGTGCCCTTGGCGCCGAGGAACCGCAGGCCCGCCCGGCGCCACTCGATCTCGTCCAGGTCGAGGAGGAGGTCCTGGATCCAGAGGCAGGCCCGCTTCCCCACGGTGGTGGGCTGGGCGGGCTGGAGGTGGGTGAAGGCGAGGGCGGGCTCGGCCTTCCAGCGCTCCGCGAAGGCCGCGAGCGCGTCGATGACGTTCACGACCCGCGCCCGGACCATGTCCAGGGCCTCGCGCTGGAGGACCAGGTCGGCGTTGTCCACGACGAAGGCGCTCGTGGCGCCGAGGTGGATGATGCCCTTGGCCGCGGGGCAGCCGAGGCCGAAGGCGTGGACGTGCGCCATCACGTCGTGGCGGACCTCGCGCTCCTTCGCCTCCGCGGCCTCGAAGTCGATCGCATCGCGCGCGGCCTCCATGGCGGCGACCTGGGCGGGGGTGATCGGCAGCCCGAGGCTCGACTGGGCGCGGGCGAGCTCGATCCAGAGGGAACGCCAGGTCCGGAACTTCCGCAGCGGGGAGAAGACCTCCGCCATGGCGGGGGAGGCGTACCGCTCGACGAGGGGGTCGCTCCAGGACGCGCGGGGGTCTCGGGCCGGCATGTCAGCGATCGTACGCGCCCGGCCGGAGCGGGAGGACGGAGGTTCGGGGGGCAGGCTCGGCGGTCGCCGTTCGACCGGCGGCACCACGCCGCCGCGTCGTGCAGGGCTGGATGGCGTCGGCGCCGCTTCCCCTGCCCCCGTACTCGATGGTCTCCTTCGTCAGTCCCGGGGCCGGGTCACGAGACCCGGACCCAGCGGCCGGGGATCCAGGTCCTCGTGACGCGCTCCTCGGCGCGCTCGGGGACCCAGGTCCGGACCCACGTGGCCGGACGCACCTCGACGCGCACGAACCGCCGACGGCAGCGGTCGAGGCGCCACTCCACGACGGCGGGCAGGACCTCCTCGCGCCAGAAGCCCGGTTCGAGGATGACCCTCTCCACCCGGGTCTCCCAGCGGCCGGCGGCCCACGCGTAGCGCGGGGCCTCGCGCCGGAGGGTCACCACGAGACGCCCGCGCCCGGCCGTCAACACGATGTCGTCGTGGGCCGCGGCGGGCGCCGCCGCACCGGCCGCAGCGGCGGCCCCGAGGATCCAGGTTCCCATCCAGCGCATGGCTCGACCTCCCGGGCGGCCCGATCCCGACCTGCGGCCGCACCGGTGGTCCCGAGCGCGAGTCCCGTGCCATGCGTTCCATGCCCGTGCCGAGGCGAATCCCGGGCCGGAGCGTCGTCCGCGGGGGACAGGGCGTGTCCCTCCGGGGGGAATTGGCCGGGCGTGAAACCGGTGCCGTCCCCCCGGGCGATCCCTTCACGCCCTGCCGGGGACACCCTGCCGGGGACAGTCCCCAAGACGGGGACAGTCCCCTACCCCTAGCCCTCTTCTGAGAGGGGGACCGTCCCCGAGAGGGGGGGGAAGGGGAGGGAAGGGGACAGTCCCCTGGTAGGGGACAGTCCCCGGCTGCTCGGGTCCCCGGCTACTCGTCGAAAGCGAGGCGCGCGGTGGCGAGGGCCGCGTCCAGGGTGCCCCGGGAGCGCGGTCCGGCGAGGTCGGGGTCCACGCGGGCGTAGTCGAAGGCGCGGTCGTCGAGGGCGGCCGCCTCGGCGATCCTCTTCAGCGCCGCCTCCTCGTCGCCGAGGCGCGCGTGGGTCCGCCCGAGCAGGTAGCGGTACCAGGCCCAGGACCGGCTCCCCGTCTCCCGGTACGCCTCCTCGAGCTGGAGGGCGCGGCGCAGCGGCGCCAGGGCCCCGGCCGCGTCCCCGCGGGCGAGGCGCGCCTTCCCGAGCGCGTAGTGGGCGAATGCGTCCGAGGCGTCGGCCCGGGTGGCCCGGAGTGCCAGGGCCTCGGCCTGATCGAGGCGCTTCCCGAGCCCGACGAGGAGTTCCGAGGCGCGGCGGGCAACCTCGTCCTCCTCGCCGCCGACGGTCAGCGACTCCTCCACCCGCGCGGCCGCCTCGGCCTCCTTCTCCCCGCGGAACAGCGAGCCCGCGTCCACGAGCAGCCCCCAGGCGACCTGGTTGCGCGCCTCCTGCTCGGCGGCCACCGGGTCGTGGAGCGGCAGCAGCGCCCTCCAGGCGGCCAGCGTCCGGCCCGCCGCGGCGAAGTCGTCCACCTCCTGGAACTCGTACCAGAACCGCTCCCGGGCCGCGGCCACGTCCGCCTCCGACGCCCGCGGGGCGTTGCGGAGGACCTGGAGCCGGAGCACGGCCGACGCCGCCGTGCGGGGCCGGTTGGGGAGCCGTTGCGGGGGGCTCCGCAGGTACCCCGCGAGCCAGGAGAGCCACTCCTCGGAGAGGGCGTAGGCGCGCCCGTCCTCGACCCGCTCGCCCAGCGCGCCGCGCAGCGCGGCGGCCAGCGGGCCGTCCCGCGTGCGGCCGAGCGCCGCGACGAGCGTGCGGCCGAGGACCTCGAGCTCCTGCGGCAGGGCCGGGCGCCAGGCAAGGTCCTCGCTCCGGTGGAGCCGCGGGTCCCGCGTGGCCACCTCGGCGGCGCGGGAGAAGCCCGGGTCGAGGGCCGCCTCCACGAGGGCGCCGAGCGCCTCCGGTCCCCCGCAGCGCCCGAGCGCCGCGACGGCCACGGACGCCACCTGCCGGCAGGCGGCGGTCACCGGGGCGTTCCCGGGCCTGAGCGCGCGGGGGAGCACGCGTCCGAGCAGCCCCGCCAGCGGCCCGGCCGCCTGCGGGAGGCGCAGGTCGCCGAGGGCCTCGGCCGCCGTGATCGCGGTCGCGAGGTCGTCCTGCGCGAGCGTGGCGGGGTCCCCCGGGGGGAGGAGCGCGGCCAGGGGTACCAGGACCGCGGGGTCGTGCGTCGTCCCGAGGACGTGGAGCAGGTGGCGCCGCTCCTCGCCCCCGCGGGCCTTCGAGAGCAGCTCCAGCAGGAGGGGGGTCCGGGCCGGGTCCCCCGCGCGCCCGAGGAGGCCGACCGCGGTCTCGCGCTCCAGCTCGACCGGGTCGGGCCGCGTGACCGACCGCAGGACCCCCGCGGGGGCCCGCGCCTTCGCCGACTTCGCCTCGAGCGCGTTGAGCGCCATCAGACGGAGCGCCCCGTCCGCCCCGGCGAGGACCCTCTCGAAGGCCGCCTCCGCCCCGGGTCCCCCCGCGGCGGCGAGCGCGGCGAAGAGCCGGTCGCGGATCCCCGGGGTGTCCTCGACCTCCAGCCGCGCCGCGAGCGCGGGCACCGCCTCCGGGTCCGCCAACGTGACCAGGTTGTCCGCCGCGGCGCCGCGGACGTCCGGGTTGGCGTGGGAGAGGAGGCCCGCCAGGAGCCCCGCGGCGTCGGGCCCCCCGGCGAACCGGATCGAGGAGACGATGGCGGTGCGCACCGCGGTGGCGTTGGAGGCGATGCGCGCGCGGACCTCGGCCTCCTCGGCGACGCCGAGCGGGGTGTCGGCCCCGTAGACCGGCGGCGGGTCGTCGCCCCCGTCCTCGGCGTCCAGGCAGCGGAGGAGGACCTCGACGGTGGCGGGGCCCCGGGCCGCAGAGAGGGCCTGGGCCGCCGCGCAGCGCACCCGGAACCTCCTGTCGGAGAGGAACGGGCCCAGCTCCTCGGCCGCGCGCGCCCCGGCGTCCTTCTGGAGGAGGTCCAGGAGCGTGACGAGCATCTCCGCGTCCCGCTCCGCCGCGACGGCGCGCCGGAGCACCGCCCCGTCGCGCAGCTCCGGGTGGTCTTTCACGGCTTCCGCCGCCGCGCGCCGCAGCGGGAGCGGCGGGTCCTCGCCGGGACCCGCCACGAGCGCCCGGGCCACGAGCCCCGCGGCGTCCTCCCCCCCCGAGGCCGCGATCGCGCGCAGGACCTTCCCCTGGAGCGCGAAGTCGCCCCGCGAGCCCGGGTAGATCTCGCGCAGCAGCGTCCCCAGTTCCCTCGGGCAGACGGTGCGCGCGAGCTCGGCGGCGTCCTCGCGGAGCCGGTAGGAGACCGAGGGGTTGCGCAGGACCGCGACGAGGGTCTCGGCCGCGCGCGCGCCGCGCAGGCGCAGCACCAGCTCCAGGACCTGGCGGTCGTTCCCCCCCCGCATGTCCTCCCTCTGCGGGCGCGGTGGCTGCGTCACCTCCTCCAGGAGGGCCGCGGCCGCGGGCTCGCCGATCTCCACCATCGCGCGGCGGGCGGTCCCCGGCGCGTCGATCTCCGCCTCGCGGTGCCCCTGGCGGTACACGCGGACCAGGTCCGCCAGGGCCTCGCGGTCCGCGGCGGCCTCCGGCCCCCCCGTCCGGAACCACTCCCGCAGGGCGTGGCCGGCGAGGGGATGGAGGCAGCCCTTCCCGAGGTCCCGCAGCGCGGCGCGCACCGCCGCGTCCCCCCCCCAGCCGTCGGCGAGGCCGCGCAGGACGCGGAGCGCGGTCTCCACCTCGAGATGGCGGGCCTCCGGCCCGATCGATCCCGGGGCGCCGAAGCCTGAGAGGGCCCGGAGGAGGGCGTCCCGGGCGGGGGGGGGCCTCAGGTCGGCGAGCGCGAGGACGGCGCGCCGGTGCACGTCGGGGTCGTCGTCCGCGGCGAGCCGGAGGAGGTCCTGCGTGACCGCGGCGGGAGCGAGCGTCCCGCGCACCGCCCGCGTCCGGACCGCCTCCACGGCCGCGTACCGGACCCGCCAGGACGCGTCGCGGAGGAGTCCGATCAGGGCCCGGGCCCCCGCCGCGCCGTCGCGGAGGCCGAGGCCCTCGGCCGCGGCCGCGCGCACGGCCCAGGCGGGGTCCCCCGCGGCCTCCTCGAGCAGGGGCTCCAGCGCCGGGTCGTCCATGGCCCCCAGTCCCCGCACGAGGAGCGACCGCCCGAACCAGTCCGCCCCGCGGAGGGCCTCCACGGCCGCGGGGGCCGCGTCCCACCCGATCCCCGCGAGCACCCGCCAGCCCTCCTTCGCCGCGTCCGGGGTCGAGGGGCGGGTCACCGCCCGCACGGCGTCGGCGACGGCGCGCCGGCGCGCCTCGCCCATCGCGGGGCGCGCGGGGACCCCGTCCGGGAGCGCGTAGGGCGGGAGGGGGGACGGGTCCTCGGCGCGGGCGGGAAGGGCGCCGAGGAGGAGGGCGAGGAGGAACGGGGCGACCCGGTTCACGATGGTGATCCTAACGGCGAAGCCCCTATCACGATGCCGCGCGAGCCGCGGGGGGCGGCAACGCGGCAGGGGCATCGTGATAGGGGCGCTCAGGGTCTGACCTCATTCGCCTGGCCCGGGCCAGGCGAATGGGGTCTGACCCCTTGCTCCTCAGGACCCCCGGAACGCCTCCGGCAGGCAGTCGAGGATGTCCGTGGCGATCATCGAGACCTGGCCGAAGCGCCGGGCCGCGATGTCGCCGGCCCGCCCGTGGACGGACACCCCGAGCACCGCGGCGTCGAAGGGCGCGAGCCCCTGGGCCGCGAGCGCCGCGACGACCCCCGCGAGCACGTCCCCCGATCCGCCCGTGGCCATCCCCGGGTTGCCGGTGCGGTTCTCGTAGAGGCGCTCGCCGTCGGAGACGAGCGTCCGGTGCCCCTTCAGGACGACCACCGCGCCCGTGAGGCGCACCAGGTCGGCGAGGACCTCGCGCCGGTCGAGGGTGGAGATCTTCCGCGGCTCGATCCCCAGCAGGCGCGCGGCCTCGACGGGGTGCGGGGTGAGGACGAAGGAGGCCTGCGCCTCCCGCACCCGCTCCCCGTGGCCCGCCAGCAGGTTCAGGCCGTCGGCGTCGAGGACCGTGACCGCCTCCACCGAGGTCATGAAGGACCGCACGAACTCCCCCGTGTCCGGGTCGCGCCCGAGGCCGGGGCCGAGGACCACCGCCCGGCAGCGGGTGGAGAAGCGGAGCGCGGGGGCGAGCGCGGCGTGGGAGAGCGCGCCGCCCGCCGTGTCGGGGAGGCCGAGGGACATGGCGCAGGTCGTGCGCGACGCGACGACGGGCTGGACCTCGCGCGGGCATCCCACGGTCGCCAGCCCCGCCCCCGCCCGCAGCGCCGCCTCCGCCGCCAGGACCGCGGCCCCCGTCAGGCCCGGGGAGCCGCCCAGCACGAAGACGTGCCCGTAGTCGCCCTTGTGGGAGTCCGGCCGGCGCCGGGGGAGGCGGGGGACCGCGCGGACCGTCTTCACCGGGTCCCCCCCGGTCCGGCCAGGTGGCCGTTGCGGATCGCCGCGAGGGACCGGGCCCCGCGCGGGAGGACCGCCTCGAGTTCCCCCACGAGGAGCCCGCGGTGGTTGCGCATCACGGTGTCCCCCGAGGGGCCCACGGCGGCCGCCTCCTCCTCCGAGAGGACCCCGGCCTGGCGGAGGACCGCGACGGCCAGCGGGATCCGGAGCCTGTCCCCCCCGTCGTCGGCCTTCAGCGCGATGCCGAGCGCGAGCGCGGGCACCGCGAGCCCCTGCACCCCCTCCGCGCCGAGCTTGGAGAGGACGCGCCCGCCCGCGGCCCGCATGAGCGCCGTGTCCCCGCGCCCCTCGCCCGCCACCATGTGCGGGTGCCGCGTCATCGCGGACACGATCCGCCTCGCCGCCGCGGCCTCCGCGGGCGGGATGCCCGCGTCCGGGGCGCCGAGGCGCCCGAAGGCCGCCGCCGCGGCCTCCAGCGGGAGGGTCCAGGCGGGGGCGCTGCAGCCGTCCACGGCGTGCCCGATCGCCTCGGGCGGGATCCCGGCGAACAGTGCCAGGTTGCGGCGGTTGGCCTCCTGCACCGGGTGGTCCGGCCGGAGGTAGTCCTCGAGGCTCGCCCCCAGGTGCTTCGCCGTGAGGACCATGGCCGTGTGCTTCCCGGAGCAGTTGTTGTGGACCACCTCGGGGGCCTGGCCCTCGCGCACCAGGTCGAAGGAGGCCCGGGTCGCGGCGGGCGGGTGCACCCCGCAGCGGAGCGCCGACGGGTCGATGCCCCCCTTCGCCATCATCGAGAGGACGGCCCGCACGTGGACCGGCTCCCCCCCGTGGGAGGCGCAGGCCACGGCCAGCTCCTCCTCCGTGACGCCGAAGGCGTCCGCGGCCCCCGACAGGACGAACCCCAGCGCCTGGAAGGGCTTGGCGCTCGAGCGGAGGAAGACCCGGCCCTCGGTGTCCCCGAGGCGGAAGACGATGGCGCCGCGGTGCCACGCGGCGAGCGCCCCGCGGTGCACCGACTCGACGATCCCTCCCCGCCGCACGCGCAGCAGGACCGGGTTGGCCATCCCCGAGAGGGTAGCCCCGGCCGCGGGCCGCCGGGAGGCTAATGCGCGCCCCGGCCGCTCGCGCGTCCGGGCGGCCTCCCGGGGGCGAATCCGGTCGGTTTCCCCGGCCCCCGGGCCGGTGGTAGCATGGCCCCGATGGTGGAATGCGAGCTCAGCCGGATCGTCCTCCGCGACACGAGCGAGGAGCAGTTCATCTACCTCAAGGAGAAGTCCGGAGAGGGCCGCGTGTTCCCCATCGTCATCGGGCGGCCCGAGGCCCGGGCGATCGACCGGCGGGTCCGCAACCTCGCCAGCCCGCGTCCCATGAGCCACGACCTCCTGGCCGCGGTCGTGGACGCGCTCGGCGCGCGCCTGGAGCGCGTCGCCATCACCGACCTCAAGGACGGGACCTTCTTCGCGACGCTCCGCCTCGCGCGGGACGGGGAGACCGTGGAGGTGGACAGCCGCCCGAGCGACGCCATCGCCCTGGCCGTGCGCGCGAACGCCCCCATCTTCGTCTCCGAGGAAGTCCTCCGCGAGGCGGGCGCCGCCCCGCAGTCCTGAGCGCGCGTGCGCCCGTGGTCCCTCGCCGCGCTCGCCCTCGCCGCCTGCGCGGTGCCGTCCCGTGCGCCTGAGGCCCCCGTGCGGCCCCCCGCCCTGGCCGGCATCGACGCGATGCTGGGGGAGGTCTCCCCGGAGCGGCTGGCCGCGACCGTCCGCCGGCTCGCCGCCTTCGGGACCCGCCACACGCTCTCGCGCACCGACTCCGGGGAGCGCGGGATCGGGGCCGCGCGGCGCTGGATGCGGGCGGAGCTCGAGAAGGTCCCCGGGCTCGAGGTCTCCTTCGATTCCCACCTCCAGCCCCCGGTCGCGCGTGTCCCGAGGGAGACCGAGCTCGTGAACGTGGTCGCGGTCCTTGCGGGCTCGATGCCCGCGGCGGCGGCGCGGCGCTACGCGGTCGTGGGGCACTACGACTCCCGCTGCAGCGACGTCCTCGACGCCGAGGGGGACGCGCCGGGCGCCAACGACGACGGCTCCGGCGTGGCGGCCGTGATGGAGCTCGCGCGGGTCATGGCCGGGCGGCGCTTCGATGCGACGCTGGTCTTCCTCCTCACGGCGGGGGAGGAGCAGGGGCTTCTCGGGGCCCGCGCCCACGCGAAGGCGGCGCGGGCGGCCGGCACGGCCTACCGCGGCGTCCTCAGCAACGACATCGTGGGGGACCCCGGGGGGCAGCCCGCGGGCGCGCGGCGCATCCGCGTCTTCTCCGAGGGGGTCCCGCCCGGGGCCTCCCCGGAGGAGGTCCGCCGCATCGCCTCGCTCGCCGCCGAGCACGACTCCCCCTCCCGCCAGCTCGCGCGATTCGTGGCCGAGGTCGCAGGACTCCACCGCCCGGGCGTGGAGGCGATGCTGGTCTTCCGCGCGGACCGCTTCCTCCGCGGCGGGGACCACCTCGCGTTCCTCGCCGAGGGCTTCCCCGCGGTGCGCTTCACCGACCTCCGCGAGGACTACGCCCGCCAGCACCAGGACCCCCGCGTGGAGGGAGGCGTCCGCTACGGGGACCTCCCGGAGTACGTGGACCCGGAGTACCTCGCCGCCGTCGCGCGCCTGAACGGCGCGGCGCTCGCCCACCTCGCCAACGCCCCATCGACGCCGGCCGACGCCCGGGTCGTCACGGCCGCGCTCGCCAACGACACCACCGTGCGCTGGTCCCCGTCCCCGGAGCCCGACACCGCGGGCTACGAGGTCCTCTGGAGGGAGACCACGAGCCCGACCTGGCAGCGGACCTTCGACGCGGGCGCGGCGACGGAGTACCGCCTCGACCCCTCGAAGGACGACGGCCTCTTCGGCGTCCGCGCCTACGACCGGGACGGGTTCCGGAGCCCGGTGGCCTTCTGCGGCGCGGGGAAGGAGTAGGGGCCGGGCGCGTGGGGCCGCCCTCCCCGCCACCATCGGGGGGCTCGTCGCGGGGGCTTGACGTCCGATCAGGCTTCCCTCCTTCCCCATGGAATCCACCCGCGGAGTCGCCCGGGGCCGGGTGGTATCCTCTGCGCCGGAGCGTCGATGGGCGTCACCGGGAACGCCCGCCCCGACTCCGAGGGGAGGATCCCATGGGTGACGGGAGGGGACGGGGGCGCTCGACGAGGCGGCGGCCCGCCCGGTTCCTTGCGATGTCCGCGGCGGCCCTGCTTGGGGTCCTCTGGATTCCCGGCGCGCACGGGGGTGTCGGTTCCCCGACCCCGGCTTCGCTCCTGAAGGACATCGATCCGGGGACCACTCCCCATTCCTCGATCGCCTACGGGTTCACCGCGGTCGGCGGGACCGTGTACTTCGCCGGATACACGAACCGGACGGGCGCCGAACTCTGGAGGACCGACGGGACGGCGGCCGGCACGTCGCTCGTGCGCGACATCTGGCCCGGCGGATACCCTGGCTGGGGGGCTCCGGAGGACATGGTCACCCTGGGCGGCACCCTCTTCTTCACGGCCGGCGACGGCTCCTTCGGCCGCGAACTCTGGAGGAGCGACGGGACCGCCGCCGGGACGGCGCTGCTGAAGGACATCAACCCCGGCGGGGGAGGCTCGTTCCCGGCATCCAAGGGGCCGTCCCAACTGGCCTCCACTCCCCCCGAGTACCCCGCCATCGTCATCGCCAACGGCACGATGTTCTTCTTCGCCGACGACGTCACGAACGGCACCGAACTCTGGAAGAGCGACGGGACGGCCGCGGGCACGGTCCTCGTGAAGGACATCCGGCCCGGGCTTGGATCCTCGGTGAACTACTCCCTCACCTCCCAACTCCCCCTACTGACCGCCGTCGGGGCATCGGTCTTCTTCGTCGCCGACGACGGGACGAACGGGCCGGAACTCTGGAAGAGCGACGGGACCGCGGCGGGCACGGTCCTCGTGAAGGACGTCAACCCCGGGGCCGCGGGCGGCAATCTCCGGTTGCTGAAGGCCGTGGGGGCGCTCCTCTACTTCGGCTCCAACTCATATCTCTGGAGGAGCGACGGGACCGAAGGAGGCACGGTCCAGGTCCAGGACGGCGTGGGCGGGTTCCCCCGCTTCGCCTGGCTCCGGGACGTCGGAGGGACCCCCTTCTTCCGGTCCCTGGGCGATGGTGAACTCTGGAAGATCGATGCGGGCACGGCGGTCCTCGTGAAGGACATCAGGCCCGGGGCCGCGTCCTCGGCGTCCACCCCGCTGGCCGTCTCGGGCTCCACCCTCTACCTCTCCGCCAACGACGGCACGAACGGCATCGAGCTCTGGAAGAGCGACGGGACGGATGCCGGGACGGTCCTGGTGAAGGACATCCAGGCGGGAAGCGGGAATTCGAGCCCCGCCCGGGCGACGGCGTCCGGAGGCATTCTCCTCTTCGCCGCCACCACGACGGCGACGGGCCAGGAGATCTGGAGGAGCGACGGCACGAGCCTCGGCACGGTCCTCCTGAAGGACATCAACCCCGGCGCATTGGGTTCCAGCCTGACGGCCCTCGTGGCCGCGGGCGGGACGACCTGGTTCTGCGCCAACGACGGGGTCGTGGGTCGCGAGCTCTGGAAGACCGACGGGACCTCGCCCGGCACCTCCATGGTCGCGGAACTCTCCCCGGGAACCGCGGCCTCCGGTGGCCCCTATTTCATCACGGCCCTCCGGGGGAGGGTGGTCTTCGATGCGACGGAGCCCGCCACGGGCAGCGAACTCTGGACGAGCGACGGCACGGCGGCCGGCACGGCCCTCCTCAAGGACCTCGTGGCGGGAGGTGATTCCTACCCCGATGCGTTCGTGGTCAGCGGGGGGAAGGCGTACTTCCGGTCGTATGACTTCCTTCCCCCTTACCAGGACCACACGTGGGAAACGGACGGGACCAGCGGCGGGACCGTCCTCCTGGCCGACATCGAATCTACCCCCGGCGTCTTCGTCTATTCCTTTCTCGGGGCCGTCGGCACGACCCTCTTCTTCTCGGCCCTCGACCTCGACGTCGTCGGCGACACCGTCGCCGGCGTGGAACTCTGGAAGCGCGTGGAAGGCGTCCCCGGGTTGGGCCTCGTCAAGGACATCAACCCGGGGGTCGGGGACTCCTCCCCTGGGGTCGCGTACCTCGCCCCATCGGGCGTCAATACCCCATCGGGCTTCGCGATCCTCGGGGGGACGGCCTTCTTCGCGGCCGACGACGGGACCAACGGCGCCGAACTGTGGAAGAGCGACGGCACCGAATCCGGCACCGTCCTCCTGAAGGACATCCGGCCGGGGGCGGAAGGCTCCCGCCCCTCCGGCCTCGCCGTCGTCGGGGGGACTCTGTACTTCGCCGCGGACGACGGGACCTCGGGCGAGGAGCTCTGGAAGAGCGACGGCACCGCCCTCGGGACTGAGCGCGTGGCGGACCTCTACCCGGGGGCGGGCGGTTCCGTCCCGAGGGACCTGGCGGACTTCGACGGGGCGGTCCTCTTCACCGCCGTCCAGGCCGCCACGGGCCGGGAACTCTGGAAGAGCGACGGGACCGCGGCCGGCACGGTCCTCGTGAAGGACATCCGGGCGGGGGCCGACGGCTCCACGCCCCGGTGGCTGGAGACGCTCCCGGGCAGCGGCAAGGCGGTCTTCTCCGCCGAGGACGGGACGACGGGGATGGAACTCTGGATCACCGACGGGACTCCCGGGGGGACGCTCCTCCTCCAGGACATCGCGCCGGGCCCCGACTCGTCCAACGCCCAGGAGATGTGCTTCAGCGCTGGGCGCGTCTTGTTCACCGCCGACGACGGGGTCGTCGGCTACGAGCTCTGGTCGGCACCCTACGAGGAGCTCGGGATCTCCCGGAGCACAATGGACGCAGACAGGGACGGCTACGCCGACGAGGTCGAGATCGCCCTCGGCTCCTCGCCCTACGACGCGGCCGACCTTCCCCCCGGAAGGGGCCCCGCGGGGGCGGCCCAGGAACTGCTCCTCGGGAAGTCCTCCGTCGCGCTCGATTTCGACGATGCCGGGAGGGACTCCGTCTCCGTGACGGGCCTGCTCCCCGTGGACGCGGGTTTCCAGCCCCTCGGGTCCAAGGTCGTGGTGGACATGGGCGGGGTGGTCCGGGAGTTCACGCTGGACGAGAAGGGGCGATCGGCCCCCCCCGGGACGGCCTCCTTCAGGATCGCGCTCAAGTTCCAGTCGGGCCTGGTGATTGGCAATCCCGCCGCCCTCTTCAAGGCGAAGGTCGCCCGCTCCGACCTCGCGGCGCTCCTCCAGGACGAGGGGCTGCGGGGGGACGCGACCGTGGCGAAGGTGCCGCGCGACATCCCGGTGACCGTCTACTTCGACGGGGCCGGCTACTCGGGGGTGAAGCCTCTCCTCTACACGGCGAAGGCCGGGAAGGCGGGGAAGGCGAAGTAGCGGTAGGGACGGGGCCGGAGGGGCGGGGAGGCGCGACGCGGGGCTCCCCGGGTATCCTCCGCGGCAATGCCTCCCTCCGCACCGGCTCCGGGGTCCGGCATCCCGGCCCGCGAGGAGACGCCGGGCCGCGTGGAGGACCACGAGGAGGCGCTCCGCCGCGGCTTCGCGGAGGGGGCCGATGCCCACGGCGCGCTGGACCTCCCCTTCGAGACGTTCGCGCGACGGGCCCTGGAACTCACGGCACGCCGGCTCCGGAGGGGCGGTGAGCAGGCGTCCCGGGAGGAGGTGGCCGAGGCCCTCTCCCGCGCGGCCCTCTCCGACCTGTTCCTCGCGATCGCCTGCGAGGAGCGCGCGCCGGGGTCCTGGGAGGCCCTCGCGGGGCGGACGAGGGGGACGGTGGTGGCGCTCGCGCTCCGCCGCGGGGCGTCCCGCGCCGAGGCGGAGGACCTCGCGGAGGAGATCCCCGGCGAGCTCTTCGTCGCGCCCCCGCGGGGGGAGGCCCGCACCCGCCTCGGCACCTACGACGGGTCCGGGACCCTCGCGGGCTGGCTCGCGGTGATCGTCGGGCGCCGCCTGGCGGACCGGCGCCGCGTCGCCGCCCGGGTCCGCCCCGCGCCGGGGGGCCGGGACGAGGACGAGGGCACCCCGGACCCCCGGGCGAGGCCCGGGGATTTCGACCCGGCCGCCCTCGCCGCGGACGCCGAGACGGCGCGGCGGTTCGAGGAGGCCCTCCGGTCCGCCTGGGTCGATCTCACGGACCGGGAGAGGCTCGTCCTTCGGTTCCGGTTCGCCGACGGGCTGGCGCAGACGGAGATCGCGCGGTGCCTCGGCGTGGGCGAGCCCCGCGTGAGCCGGTCGATCCGCGTCGCCGTGGAGAAGATCCGC
>CAZKTF010000039.1:0-19971 GCA_964555565.1 uncultured Planctomycetota bacterium
CAGCCCCGAGGTCCGCCGCGTCGTCGCGGCCGCGCGGCTCGCCGCGCGCGACCCCGGCGGGGCCGCCGCGGTCCTCGAGGAGGCGGTGCTCATCGCGCCCTTCGACGCGCTCTCCTGGGAGGTCCTCGCCCGGGCGCGCCTGGAGGCCGGACGCTTCCCCGAGGCGGCGCTCGCGGCCCGGCGGGCGGTCGAGATCGACCCCGGCGCGTGGCGCGCCCTCGTCCTCCTCGGCCGGGCGCTGGCGCGGTCGGAGAAGTGGGCCGAGTCCATGACCACCCTCCGCGCGGCCCTGGAGCGTTTCCCCGGCAACCCGGTCGTCGCGCACGCCTACGCCGAGGTCCACCTGGACCTCGCGCGGGTCAAGGCCTCGGTGGCCGAGGACCGGCCCGGGAAGGCGCGCCGGCTGCTCCTCGAGGCCCTCCGGAGCGACCCCGGGAACCCCGAGGCGCGCGCCCTCCTCGCCATCCTGGACGAGCACAGGCGCGCCGAGGAACCCGACGCGACGAGGCTCCTCCAGCCCGACCCGAAGGGGCAGGTCCTCCCGGACAACCTCGTCCTCCACGCGATCTGGCTCTGCCGCTGGGGAGAGTTCGAGAACGCCGCCCCCATCTTCCGCCAGCTCCTCCGGGACCGCGGGTCCAGCCCAGCCATCCACTTCCAGGCGGCCCGGGAGTTCTGGGAGGCGCGCGAGACCCCCGAGGGGACCGGGAGCGCGGTGCGCGAGTACCGCGCCGCGCTCGTCCTCGACCCCGGGCACGTGGAGGCCCTCGGGCGCCTGTGGCGCTGCCTCCAGGCCCTCGGGAAGACGGAGGAGGCGGCCGAGGCGGCGGAGCAGCTCCTCCGCACGGCCGACACGAGCCCCGAGGCCACCGACGCGGAGGAGTACCTGCGGGCCCTCGGTCGCCGGAAGGCGGAGACCCCCTCGCCGGAGGAGGTCGAGCGGCTCATGTCGAGGGCCGTGAACAACCTGGTCCTCCACGGGATCACCTTCGACGACCAGCACCTCCGCCGCGCCGCGATCGACTTCCGCCGCGCCGCGCAGGGAGTCCCCGGGGACGCCCCGAAGGGGCTGCGCTTCGACGTGGCGTTCTCCCTCGCCTTCGCCCTCGCCCGCGTGGAGGGTGAGGAGGCGGCGGCGACGCGGGCCCTCCAGGCCGCCATCCAGGTCGATCCGGAGAACCCCGCCCTCTGGATCGTGGGCGGGATGATCCACGAGCGCGCGGGCCGCAACGAGGCGGCGATCCGGGACCTGGGGCAGGGGCTCGCCCGCATCGAGAGGAACACCGGGGCCCTGGCGCCCTGGCAGCTCTACCAGCTCCGGCTCTTCGGGCTGCTCTCCCGCGGCCGGGCCGAGATGGACCCGACCCTCGGGCGCGAGGACAACGCCCTCGAGGACTTCGGGAAGGCGAAGGCCCTCGCCGAGGAGGCGCTCCGGGGTTCGCCGGTCCCCCGGGGGAGCCGGGTCCGGATGTCCATCGAGACGCACTTCGCCGCGATCTACCAGCGGCTCGGGTACTTCGGGGACGCGGAGGAGGTCCTCGACGGGCTCATCCGGATGGACCCGGGGAACCCGCTCCACGCGTACAACCGCGGCCTCGTGGCCGCGTGGCAGTACCGGTACGAGGAGGCGGTCAACTTCTACAGGCGCGCCGTCCACCTGGACCCGCGGGACCCCAAGCCGCGCCTGAAGACCGCCTACATCTTCCTCATCCAACCGCTGAAGGGGGGGCAGCCGATGGTGGAGGACGCCCTCGCGGAGGCCGAGGTCTACCTCTCGCTCGTGGGGGAGGAGACGGACGAGTACTGCGCCTGCCGCGGGGAGGCCGCGTTCGTCCGCGGCGAGGTGGCCGACGCGGAGGCGTGGTTCCGCAAGGCGCTGCACCTGAACCCGGACTGCCGCCACGCGCTCAACCGGATGGTGCAGATCCTCGGGCGCGAGGAGAACCGCCCGCCGCTGCGCGAGGCGGAGCTCCGGTACCTCAAGAAGCACCTCGATGACGTCATGAACCAGCGGATGCGGCGCCGGGGCATGGAGACCCCCGCGCCGCGGGAGATCACTTTCTGCTAGGGTCAGACCTCGGGCGTTTGCAAGCAGTGGCCTCAGCGCCCTCGTGTCGCTCCCCAGCGCTTGCAAACGACCGGGGTCTGACCCCTTGCTCCTCAGCACCTTGCCCCTCAGCACCCGCGCTTGCAAACGACCGGGGTCTGACCCCTTGCTCCTCAGCACCCAAGGTCCGCACTATCCCCCGTGCGGAATCGCACGATGGGCGAGGCCCGGCCGAGCCCTTCGCTCGTAACACGATGCCGGAGGACGTGTTGCGAACTGCGGATCGCCCCCGCCGGTGGCACGGGGGTTGCGCCTCGACCGGAGGCGAGATCCCCGCACCGGACGCCGGTGTCCGATGCAGGGGGCTCCCGATTGCGCTCTTTTTTTGCCTGGACGCCGTTCGGCCCGCTCGCCTAGAATGGCCGAGCGGGAGGGTTGCGCCCGACGGTCGTGTCGTGCGGCGGGCGGCCCCGATCGGCATCAGCGGACGGCTTCGGGTTGCCTTTGGAGTCGCGCCGGATTTTGCCTTTGGAGTCGCGCCGGAATCGTTGAGATCGCGTCGCGCCCTTGAGGGGGCCGACGCAGGCTGCGGGGCCCGGGCCCCGAGCAAGGAGCTGAGCATGCGGATCGTGCGGATCCTGCGGGCCGGCCTCGGGGGCGCCGTGCTGGCGACCCTGGCGGCGGGCTGCGGCGGTGGCGGGGGCAACAACGCGGCACCCGACGAGAGCGCCAAGCCGCTGTTCGTCGTCGATATCAGCAACCAGGGGCTCGACAGCGTGTCCCTGAACGTCCCCTTCGACATCACGTTCAGCGACTTCGTCAAGCCGGACACGATCCGGCCCGACACCGTGCAGATCCGCCTCGGGCCCAGGTTCGGCGTCCAGGCCTTCGGCGACTTCAGGGTCTCGGGCGAGAAGGTCACCTTCTTCCCGCGGCTCCCCGTCAAGGCGGACCTGTCCGACTCGGGCCTCAGGGCCCAGTCCCAGTACCGCGTCACGGTGGTCGGCTACCCGAAGGTCGATCGGGTGAACTCCTACTCGGGGCGCGCGCTCGTCCGGACCTTCACCGGCTCCTTCGCCACGGCGGCCTCCACGAGCCCCGCCCTTTTCTCGGTGGACTCCTACAAGGACCCGCCGCCGCCGGCGGTTCTCTTCACGAACCCGCCGGACGTCCTCCCCGCGCCCCCGTACACCGCTCCCGGCGGCGCGCAGGGCGCCCCGACGGACACGGGGATCTCGGCCATCTTGACGCGGGTGCCGCTGCGTCCCGACACCGTGAGCACGACCAACGTCACCCTGACGATGGTCTCGCGCCTCGGGGTCCTGCAGGGCCGGCCGATCCTGGGCACCCCGGTCCTCGAGCAGAACTACGACAGCGTCCGCCTCTCCTTCGTGCCCACGTTCCCCCTGGCGGACCAGGCCCGGTACGCGCTGCGGATCTCGAACCGGGTGCAGGACCTCACGGGGCAGTACGACGTCGCGGACAACAGCGCGCGCGCCTCGCTGCGGTCCCAGGCCGACTCGGCGCCTCCGGGCGACCCGCTGAAGGCCCTCCTCCTGGCCTACCCCGAGGAGTTCGAGTCCCGCGTCTTCCTCATCTTCCACACGCGTGACGAGCCCCAGAAGGACCTCACCACGGTCCTCGGGTTCGACGGGAACGACCGGGACCAGGACGGCGGGATCGGGGTCAACGTCCCCTTCACGACCGCCTCCTTCAACTCGGCGGTCCCGGGCGCCGTCGCGGCCCAGTTCACCGCCGCCGGCGGCAACGGCACCCTGGGAGACTTCTCCCCGTCGTCCAGCACGACGATCTCCACCAACTCGCCCAGCGCGGTGAACGGGCAGTTCAACTACCAGACCTTCAACATCCCCTCGGGCGTGACGGTGACGGTGACGGGGACCGTCCCCGCCACGTTCCTCGCCCTCAAGACCGTGACCATCTCCGGCGTCCTCAAGCTCACGGGCGGCGTCGGGACCAACGGCGAGGCCAGCTACACGACCTCGAGCATGCCGCCGGCCGCCGGCGGCGCGGGCGGCCCCGGCTCCGGCAAGGGCGGCGACGCCTTCACCGGCACCGCCTACACCAAGGGCGATGACGGCTTGCCCGGTCCGAACTCCGGCGGCGGCGGCGGCAAGGGCGGCATCGAGCCATCGACCACCATCTACGGGTTCGGGGGCGGGGGCGGCGGCGGCGGCCACTCGCCGGCGTTTCCTGCCACGGCCGGCGGCGCCGCCAGCTACCCCTCCTACTCGTCCTGGAACGGCGCGGGCGGGGCGGCGGGTGCCGCGGGCGGCATCCAGCCCACCTCGGTCGCCACGAGCGACGGCAGGAACTTCCCCACCCTGGGGGTCGGCGCGGGTGGCGGCGGCGCGGGCGGGAACTCGCACTACTACCCGAACAACTGGCACAACGGCGCGGCCGGCGGCGGCGGCGGCGGCGGAGCGGTCCTCGTCAAGGGGGCCTCGACGATCACCGTCGCGTCGAGTGGTCGCATCGAAGCGATGGGCGGCAAGGGCGGCGACTGCAACTCCACCGCCTACAACTACGGGGGCGGCGCGGGCGGCGGCGGCGGGGGCGGCAGCATCGCCCTGTACGCCAACACCGTCCTCACGGTGACCAACGGCCGCCTCGACACCTCGGGCGGCGCGGGCGGCATCCCCTACTCCGGGGGCTTCAACGGCGGGGGCGGGAAGGGCGCCGGCGGCTACATCCAGCTCGAGGACGCCGACGGCTCCATCACGGGCACGAGCAGCCCGACCGTGCTGACCCCGGACTACTCCTCCGGGACCTTCAACCCGACCTCGGGGCCGACCGACGCCGCGTCGGTCTACACCAGCACCTGGTTCAACCTCGGCGTCTTCGACGCGCAGATCCAGCCCTGGACGAACGCCGACTTCATCGAGCAGAACTACACCGGCGACTACATCAAGTACGAGATCCAGATGGCGGTCGAGGACAGGGGGAACTTCGGCTTCGCGAACGCGTCCGTGATCAACCCGGTGACGGGGTTCTCCTCCGACGTCCTCAAGGCGAGCCAGTGGCTCATCTTCCGCACCTCGGACTACACGGGGACTCCGACCGTGACGAACATCGACGTGACCCCGACCCTCAACGGGAAGGCCTACCAGTTCTTCAGGCTCCGGATCTCCTTCACGCAGGGCCCCGGACAGACCCGCACGGCCCCGCTCGCCTACGTCGATCGGGTCCGGATCCGCTCGGTGTACTAGCCGAACGACTCCGAAGCGAATGAGGCCCCCGGGCGAGAGCCCGGGGGCCTTTTTTGGGGGTCAGACCTCAGGCGCCGGCAAGCCTGCTCAGCACGTCGAGCCAACTCGGCGCCTGGGGTCTGACCCCTGTGCTCCTCAGCACCCGCCCTCGGCGCCTGGGGGGCGGAGCCAGGGGTCAGACCCCGGTCGTTTGCAAACGTCGGGGAGGGACGCGAGGGGACTGAGGCCACTGTTTGCAAACGTCCGAGGTCTGACCCCAAGATCCTCGCATGTCCCCCGACCCCGCACCCGGCCCGACGTTCCGCGGGGCCCTAGCCTGGATCCTCGCCTCGGAGGGGCGCCTCCTGGCGCGCCCGCACCGCGGGGGGCCCGCCGGCCGGGCCCTGCGGGCGGCCCAGGTGGCCGTGCTCGCGCTCCGCCGCTACCGCGAGGACCACGCGGGGGACAGGGCCGCGGCCCTGGCCTTCGCCTCTCTCCTCTCGCTCCTGCCCCTGCTCCTCCTCGCGCTGGCGATCCTCGGCGCCTCGGGGCTCCCGCCGGGGGTCCTCGAGGACGTCCGCCACTGGCTCATCGAGAACCTCCTCCCGCGGTCGGCCGAGAGCCTCGACGCGACCCTCGACTCGGCCCTGGGGGCGCTGCGCGCGGCGAGCCGGGGCCTGGGGGCCACGGGGTTCCTCCTCCTCGTCCTCACCGCCTGGAAGCTCCTGGCGACCCTCGACCGGACCTTCCAGCAGGTCTGGCAGACGGTGGGTGCGAGGTCGCGCTTCGGACGGATCGCCGCGCTGTGGGCCGCGGTCCTGTGCGGCCCGTTCCTGGTGGCGGCCTCCGTGTTCCTCACGGGCAGGTTCGAGGCGGTGGCCGCGACGGGGGGGGAGGGTGTCCGGGGGATCGGCGTGGGGATCGCCGCCTTCGCGCCGCTCCTCACCGGCGCCACCGGCGTGTTCCTCGCCTACGCGGTCTTCCCGGGGCGGCGGTGCCGGGTCTCCGCGGCGGTCGCCGGCGCACTCGCCACGGCCGTCCTGTGGGAGGGGCTCAAGGCGGGCTTCGCGGCCTACGTGCACCATGCCTTCCTGGCGAAGACCGTCCTCGCGGGGCTCGGCGTCGTCCCGCTCTTCCTGATCTGGTTCTACCTCTCCTGGGCGGTCTTCGTGCTCGGGGCCGAGGTTGCCTACGTCGCCGACGACTACGAGCGTGCACTCGCGCGGAGCGGCGTCGTCGAAGGGGTCTGACCTCGGGCGCGCCATCGAAGGGGTCTGACCTCGGGCGCCCAGAAGGCCGCGCAGCACGTCACGCGAGGCGCCCGGGGTCTGACCCCTCGGGGAGCCTCACCACGCACGGGGCACCGCCCCTCGCGCACCGCCCTCGCTACACTTCGGGGACGCCGTCACCCACTCGCAAGGGGTCAGACCCCGCGCGCCGACGAAATGCGGTCAGGCCGCTCCGTGCGACCGCGCAAGGGGTCAGACCCCGCGCGCCGACGCACTCGGGACGAGGGCATGCCTGGGTAGCGCGCGAGGTCAGACCCCCCTTTCTCGCAACACCCGCCGGTCGCCGACGCGCACCGTGAAGCCGGTCGAGTCCAGGTGTTCCAGGAACGGGATCCCGTACTTCCGCGTGGCCCCGAGGAGGTCCTTCAGGTCGGCGGGGGCGATCCCGCCCGAGGCGCGGATCCGCTCCGCGACCTTCCGCTTGCCCTCCGCCACGGCAGCCGCGTGCAGGATCACGCCCTCCCGGAGCCTGAGGACCTGCCCCTGCTCGACCAGGAGGCCGAGCAGTCCCGCGGCCTCCTCCGCCCCGAGCCCGAGGAGGTCGGGGACCTCGTCCTCCCGCGGCGTCGCGAAGCCCCCCTCGCGCAGCACCCCCTCCAGGCGCCGCAGCGCCTCGGCCTGTCGCGGGGAGAGCGTGGCCCCCCGCCCCGCCAGCCGCGCGCGGCCCCCGGGGAGGGCCTCGACCGCCCCCTCGGCGGCGAGGCCCTCCACGGCGGCGTCCACGACTCCCGGCGCGGCATCGACCTCCCCCCGCAGTTCGGCCAGCCGCATGGCGTCGCGGAGGGGATGGGCCCGGTGGAAGGCCTCCAGGGCCGCCCGCACCCCGTCCCGGACGCGACCCCAGGCGGCCGGGTGGAGGTGGACCCCGTCGCGGAGCGCGACGACCTCGCGCGCCGCCGCCAGCCCCTCGAGGAGGGCGCGGACCTCGGGGACGCGGCGCCTGACCGCGCTCGCGAGGCCCGCGGCATCCGCCCCCTGCCCCCCCGCGGCCCGGAGGACGGAGCGTAGGGCCGCCCTGGGGTCCGAGAGCCCCTGTTCCCGCTCCCGGAGCGCCTCCACCGTCCCGGGGCGCCGCCGGAGACGCCGCCGCAGGGCCTCCCCCAGGACCACGCCGCCCCCGAGCGTCGCCGCCGGGGAGGGCACCCGGAGGAGGAACCGGTCCCCGGGAGCGGCGACCACCGGCTCCTCGAGGAGGATCTGGGCGTAGGCCTCCTCGCCCGGGGGGGCCTCGTTCCCCTCGAGGAGGAGGAGCTTCCCCAGGGCCTCCGCGGTCCCCACGTGCATCCGGACGGGGACGGGGTGCCGCAGCGGCTTCTTCCCCTCGGCCGTGCAGCGGAACCGCACGTCGAGGAGCGTCGAGGCCCGGAACAGGCCCGGCTCCGCCACGACCATCCCGCGGCGGACCGTGTGGTAGTCCACGTCGGCCAGGTTGAGCGCGGTCCGGTGGCCCGCCGAGGCCTCGGCGACGTCGTGGTGGTAGGCCTGGACGCCCCGGACCCGGACGAGACGCCCCCCCGGGAGCAGCTCCACGCGGTCCTCGCGGCGCACGGTGCCGCCGAGGGGGATGCCGGTCACCACGGTCCCGTGCCCCGCCGAGGTGAAGACGCGCTGCACGGGCATCCGGAAGGGCCCGGCGGCGTCCCGCGGGGTGGCCTGGCGGAGGAGGCGGGAGAGCCCCTCGCGGAGCGCGGGGATCCCCTCGCCCGTGGCGTTGCTCACGGGGAACAGCGCGGCCCCCTCGAGGAAGGTCCCGCGGAGGAGGGCCCGGACGTCCTCCGCGACCAGTTCCCGCATGTCGGGCTCGACGAGGTCGATCTTGGTGATGGCCACCGCGCCGGTGCGCAACCCGAGCAGCGTCATGATCTGCAGGTGCTCGCGGGTCTGCGGCATCACGCCGTCGTCCGCGGCCACGACCAGGAGGACCACGTCCATGCCCGTGGCGCCCGCCACCATGTTCCGCACGAACCGTTCGTGGCCGGGGACGTCCACGATCCCCACCTCGGTCCCGTCGTCGAGGCGCCACTCGGCGTAGCCGATGTCGATGGTCAGGCCCCGGTCGCGTTCCTCCTTCAGACGGTCGGTGTCGGTCTCCCCGCCCACGAGCGCCCGCACGAGGGAGGTCTTCCCGTGGTCGATGTGGCCGGCGGTCCCGAGCGTCAGCCCGAGGACGCGGCCGGGGCGCGGGGGCTCGGGCATGGCGCAGAGTGTACACATGCCGGGGGGTCGGACCCCGGGCGCGTGGGTGACGGCGTCCCCGAAGTGTAGCGAGGGCGGTGCGCGAGGGGCGGTGCCCCGCGCGTGGTGAGGCTCCCCGAGGGGTCAGACCCCGGGCGCCGACGTCCATGCACGGGGTCAGACCCCGCGCGGCCGTAAGGGTCAGACCTCGCGCGCTACTCAGGCGTGCCCTCGAGCTGAGCCCGTCGGCGCGCGGGGTCTGACCCCTTGCGTGGCCGGGCCCGTCAGCCTGTCGGGATCGGGCCGTACAGTCCGGGCACATGAGGGAGGACGCGTGACGCCGGCCGCGGCGGGGCCGACGGGGCTCAGGGCCCCCGGTCGAGGGCCGGGCCCGGGGTCCTCCGCGCGGAGGAACGGGAGGCCCCGCCCCTCCCGCTGGGTCCTGCCCGCGGCACCGGCCGGGGACGCGGCCGCGCTCGCGGAGGCCCTCGGGGTTCCCCCGCTGGTGGCGCTGCTCCTCGTCCGCCGCGGGGTCGCCGACCCCGAGGCGGCCCGGCGCTTCCTCCGTCCCGACCCGTCGCAGCTGCACGAGCCCGACCTCCTCCCGGGCATGGAGGCCGCGACCGCCCGGATCGCCGCCGCGGTGAAGGGGCGGGAGCGGATCGCCGTCTACGGCGACTACGACGTGGACGGGGTCTGCGGGACGGCGGTCATGATGCGCGTGCTCGCCGCGCTGGGGGCCGACGCGGTGGCCTACCTCCCCCACCGCACCGAGGGGTACGGGTTCAACGACGAGGCGGTGCGGCGGCTCGCGGCGGACGGGGTCCGGCTGGTCGTCACCGTGGACCACGGGTCGCGGGCCCACGGGGAGATCGCGCTCGCGCGGTCGCTCGGGATGGAGGTGGTGGTGACCGACCACCACCTCCCGGGGGACGGTCCGGTCCCCCCCGCCGTGGCGATCGTGAACCCCCGGTGCACGGGCTCCGCCTACCCCTTCCCCTGGCTCTGCGGGACCGGCGTGGCCTTCAAGCTCGCGTGGGCGGTCGCCCGGCGGGTCTCCGGGAGCGCGCGGGTCCCGGCCCCGCTGCGGTCCACCCTGGCGGAGTCGCTGTCGCTCGTGGCCCTGGCGACCGTGGCCGACGTGGTCCCGCTCGTGGACGAGAACCGCGCCGCCGTGGTCTACGGGCTCGCGCTGCTCCGGAGGAGCCCCTCGCCCGGGATCCGGGCCCTGATGGAGGTGGCGCGCCTCACGGGGACGGAGCCCACCGCGGAGGACGTGGGGTTCCGCCTCGCCCCGCGCCTCAACGCGGCGGGGAGGCTCGGGCACGCGGACCGGGCGCTGGAGCTCCTCCTCACCGCCGACCCGGACCGGGCGCGGGCGCTGGCGGAGGAGATCGACGGGGAGAACACGTCGCGCCGGGACCTGGAGCGGCGGATCGCCGCGGAGGCGCGGGCGGTCGTGCCGCTCTCGCCGGGGGGGGAGCCCCCGGCGGGCATCGTGGTGGCCTCCGACGCCTGGCACCTCGGCGTGGTGGGGATCGTGGCGGCACGGCTGGCGGAGGAGTTCCACCGGCCCTCGGTGGTCATCGCGATGGACGGACCCGCGGGGCGCGGCTCGGCCCGCTCGGTGGCGGGCTTCCACCTGGAGCGCGCGCTCGCGGCCTGCGGGGACCACCTCCTCACCCACGGGGGGCACGCCGCGGCGGCCGGCCTGGCGGTGGCCCGCGACCGCGTCGCCCCCTTCGCCGAGGCCTTCCGCCGGCACGCCGAGGAGCACCTCCCGGCCGGGGACCGCGAGCCCTCGCTCCTCCTCGACGCGAGGGTGCCTCTCGGGGAGCTCGAACCCGGGCTCGTCCGGGCCCTCGACCGCCTCGCCCCGCACGGCGAGGGGAACCCGCCGCCGCTGCTGCTGGCCGAGGGCCTGCGCGTGGTCGGCTCCCCGCGCGTGATGGGACGGGGCGGCGAGCACCTCGCCTTCCACGTGCGCGACGGGGCGGGGGCCGTGCGCCGCGCCGTGTTCTTCGGCGGGGCCCCGCGGCTCCCCGAGATCCTCGCCGGCGCCCCGGGCGACCTCTCCCTCGCCTTCCGTCCGGAGATCGATCGGTTCCGCGGCGGCGCCGAGGTGCAGCTGATGGTGCGGGACGTGAGGTGCTGAGGAGCCAAGGGGTCAAGGGGTCAGACCTCGGGCGTTTGCAAACAGTGGTCTTGACCCCTCGCGCCGCTCGCCAACGTTTGCAAACGACTGGGGTCTGACCCCTGGCTCCGCCCTCGCGTCGCTCGCCACTGTTTCCAAACGCCTGAGGTCTGACCCCTCGTGCGACGATCGCAGGGTGCTCGAGTGGATCCGGGACCTGCTCCAGATGAACGTCGAGCTGGTGCAGGCGGGGGGCTACGCGGGGATCCTCCTGCTCATGGCCGTGGAGTCCTCCTTCATCCCCTTCCCGAGCGAGGTGGTCGTCCCCCCCGCGGGCTACCTCGTGGCGCGCGGCGTCATGGACCCGTGGGCGGTGATGGCCGCCGCGGTGGCGGGGTCGCTGCTCGGGGCCTGGTTCAACTACTGGTTCGCGATCCGCGTGGGGCGCCCCTTCTTCCACCGGTACGGGAAGTGGTTCCTGGTGAAGGAGGCGTCCATCGACCGGGCGGAGCAGTTCTTCCGCCGCCACGGGGAGATCGGGACCTTCGTCGGGCGGCTCGTCCCCGTGGTGCGCCAGCTCATCTCGATCCCGGCGGGCATGGCGCGGATGGACCCGGCGCGGTTCACCCTCTACACCGCCCTCGGCTCCGGGACCTGGTGCGGCGTGCTGCTCGGGGTCGGGTGGTCCATCGGGCGGCACTCCGACCACCTGGACGCGGCCGCAGTGGCGGAGCTCTCCCGCCGCTGGTCCCTCTGGCTGCTGCCCGTCCTCGCGGTCGTCGTCCTGGCCTACGTCCTCGCGCGCCGCCGCCGCGCGCGGGCCGTCGCCGCCGCGGGGGGGCCCCCGGGGACCCCGGCGGGCGCGGACGCGGAGCCCCCCGGGCCGTGAGGCGTCCCGTCGCCTCCGTCGTCGGCGGGTCCTCCTGCTCGAAGGAGGAGTACCCGGCGGCGGCCCTGCGGCTCGCCGTGGCGGCGGTGGAGGCCCGCCCGCCGTGACTCCTCAGGCCGGGCGCCGCCCCCCCGGGAGGAGCCGCACCAGCTCCTTCGCCACGCAGAGGTCCATCACGACCGTGAGGCCCGCGGCGCGCGCCCGCTCCGCCGCCGCCTCGTGCACGACCCCCTCCTGGAGCCAGATCGCGCGGGCCCCCGCCGCGATCGCCTCCTCCACCACCCCGGGGACGTGCTCCGGCGCGCGGAAGACGTCCACCAGGTCCACGGGGCCCGGGACCTCCCGGAGCGAGGACAGGACCTTCTCGCCGAGGACCTCGCCGCCTCCCGGCCGCACGGGGAAGCACCGGTACCCGGACCGCTGCATCGCCCGCATGACGCCGTGGGAGGGGCGGGCGGGGTCCGGGGAGGCCCCGACCACGGCCACGGTGCGCACGCGTCGGAGGAGTTCGAGGAGCGCGCCGTCGGGGGGGTTGGCGAAGGGCACGAGGCAGAGGCTATCGGCCCGGAGTTCCCGCGGGGAGGAAGCCCGGCGCGCGGGAGAATGATTCCCATGACCCCTCGCCGCCCCCTCGCCCTGGCCGCCCTGCTCGGCCTCGCCGCCGCCGTCGGCCCGGCGCGCGCCGAGGGCCCCGTCGAGCCTCCGAAGCCCCCCGAGACGAAGGCCCCGGAGCCGCCGCCCCCGCCGTTCCCGGCCGAGCCGCCCCACACCGCGGCCATCACGCCCGAGGAGTGGCTCTGGGAGGCCGCGTGGCTCTCCGACGACGCGCGCCAGGGGCGTCTCACCGGCTCGCCCGAGTGCCGCGAGGCGGCCGCCTGGATCGCCGGCCGGATGAAGGCCATGGGGCTCGAGCCGGTCCCCGGCGGGAAGGGCTACCTCCACCCGTGGACCCTGCCGGGGGCCAAGGCGGTGGCGGAGAAGTGCTCCCTCGAGATCGCCGTCGGCGAGGCGCCCGCTGCGAAGCCACGGGGACTCGCCTGGGGGAAGGAGTACGTCGTCTTCGCGGGGGTGAAGGACGGCGAGGCCTCGGGCGCCCTCGTCTTCGCGGGCTACGGGATCCGGTCGAAGGACCCGGCCTTCGACGACTACGCGGGGATCGACGCGAAGGGGAAGGTGGTCCTCCTGCTGCGGCACGAGCCGCGCGAGAAGGACCCCAAGTCGCGCTGGAACGGGGACCGGATGACGGCCCACAGCGCGTTCCTCACCAAGGTCCGGGCCGCGGTCGCGGCCGGGGCGGCCGGCGTCCTCATCGCCAACGACCCGCTCAACCACGAGCGCGACGAGCTCGACGGGGCGGTCCTCGGGGGCCCGGACCAGTCGATCCCCGTGGCCATGGTCCGCAGGGCGGTGGCCGACGAGCTGCTCCGGCCCCTCCAGGCGACCCTCGCGGACCTCCAGAAGAAGATCGACGACGCCGACGCGCCGGCCTCGGCCGCGGTGCCGGGCGTGCGCGTCTCCCTCGTCGTGCGGGCGCGCCAGGAGGAGTCGGACAACGTGGCCGGGATGGTCCGCGGGTCCGACCCGGCGCTCCGGGAGGAGTTCGTCGTCGTCGGGGGCCACTACGACCACGTGGGGCTCGGGCAGGGCGGCGGCCTCGACCCGCGCCGCTACGGCCAGGTCCACAACGGGGCCGACGACAACGCCTCCGGCTCGGCCGCGGTGCTGGAGGTGGCCGAGTGGTTCGCGCTCTCGAAGGAGCGCCCGCGGCGGAGCGTCATCTTCATCGCCTTCTCGGGGGAGGAGGAGGGCCTGTTCGGCTCCCGCGCCTGGGTGACGAAGCCCCCGGTCCCGAACGAGAAGGTCGTCGGGATGGTGAACCTGGACATGGTCGGGCGCTACCGCCCGGGCCGGTTCGAGGTGGTCGGCGCGGCCAGCGGGTCCACGCTGAAGGCGATCGTCGAGAAGGCCAACGAGGGCCTGGGGCTGGAGCTCCGGCACACCAACGCGGGGATGTCCAGCAGCGACGGCCTCTCCTTCCACGACGTCGGGATCCCCACGATGTTCCTCTTCACGGATCTCCACGAGGACTACCACCGGCCGGGCGACGACTGGTGGAAGCTCAACGCCGAGGGGGCCGCCAGGGTGACGACGCTCGCCGCCCGCACCGCCCGGGCCCTCGCCGACGCCGCGGAGCGTCCCCTGTTCTCGAAGATCGAGCGGAGCGAGATGCCCCTGGGGATGCGGCGGCCGATCCTCGGGGTCCGCTTCGACGAGGAGTCCTCGGCCGAGGGCGCGACGCTGACGGCGGTCGTCCCCGAGTCCCCCGCCGCGAAGGCGGGGCTCCTGGTGGGCGACCGGATCGTCCTGTTCGCGGGGAAGAAGGTCCGGAGCCACGCGGAGATGCGCGACCTCATCGCGGGCGTGAAGCCGGGCGAGAAGGCCGCGGGGAAGGCCGTGCGGGCGGACGCGACGATCGACTTCACGGTGGAGTTCCCCGCCCCGCGACCGCCGGCGCCGCCCCCCCCTCCGCGGATCGGCGTCTCCTGGGCCGCGGACGGGGACGGGAAGCCCGGCGTGGTCCTTCAGGACGTGACCGCCGAGGGGCCGGCCGCGAAGGCCGGGGTCCTGGCGGGAGACCGGATCCTCGCCGTGG
Source organism: uncultured Planctomycetota bacterium (assembly GCA_964555565.1). Classification (GTDB taxonomy): domain Bacteria; phylum Planctomycetota; class JAJSAM01; order JAJSAM01; family JAKLKS01; genus CAZKTF01. Next base: position 14,394 of record CAZKTF010000039.1, read on the forward strand.
GGGGCCAGGCCGTGGCGGACGCGGCCGCCCTCCAGGCCGCCCTCGCGAAGCTCAAGCCCGGGGACACCGTCGAGGTGAAGGTCCTCCGGGACGGCAAGGAGGTCGTCGCGTCGATCGCGCTGCCGAAATGACTACTTCTTCTCCAACCGCTCCTTCGCCTCGAGGGCCGCCGGGGTCCCGTCGAAGTCCTTCACGACCTTCTCCCACTCGGCCTTCGCCTCCACGGGCTTGCCGGCGCGGGCGAGCCGGTCCCCGGCGCGCAGCGCCTCCTTCGCGCGCGACCCCTTCTCCACGGCCGCGTAGGTCGCCGCCTTCGCCGGGTCCTTCTTCGCCTCGGCCAGGAGCTTCTCCGCCTGGGCCCTCGCCGGGAGCCCGGGGAAGTCGCGGAGCACCGTGAAGAGCGACTCCAGCCCCGATTCGACGTCGCCCGTGGCGAGGTCGGTCCTGCCGAGCTCCACGAAGCCCGCGGCCTCCTCGTCGTTGATCCGCCGGAGGAACTCCTCCACCGAGACCCGCATCGCGCTGCCCTTCGCCGCGCCGTCCCGGATCCGCTGGAGGGACTCCACCGCCGCGGCCATGTCCTTCCCCTCGTCCCGGAGCGCGAGCGCCCGGCCGAACTCCTTCCAGGTCTCCCGCGCCTTCTCCGCCGGCTGTCCGCCCCGGAAGGAGTCGAGCGCCGTCCGGGCATGGTCGAGGTAGGTGGACTTGACCTGGGCCTGCTGGTGATCGAGGCGCGTCCCCGCGATCTCGCGCCCGCTCGGGTCGGCGAAGATGACGATGGGGACCTGGATCCCCGACTTGAAGTACCGGCTCACCGCGGCCCCGTAGGCATCGGCGGTGAGGCGCGGGTGGGCGAACAGCGGCACGAACTCCTTCACCGCCTTCTGCCCCTCGGCGTCCCCGTAGACGGCGGCATCCAGCCGCCGACATCGGCTTCAGTCGTCGTTGGCGAAGGAGACGAGGAGCGGGACCCCCCTGTCGGCCGCGGAGCGGAGCGCCGCGTTCCAGTCCCGCATCCACTCCACGCCCTTGGGGAAGTCGTCGGACGCGGCGGCCGGCGGGGCGGCGAGCACGAAGACCCCGGCGACGGCGAGCATGGCGACCCTCAGCCTCGGCATGCGAGTCCCTCCTGGTCCATCCCGGACATTGTAGACCGCTACCCCCCGCTCAGGGCGGCGACGATCATGACCTCGTCGCCGGGCCCAAGCGGCTGCGCCAGCGTCCCGGCCTGCTCCGCGTTCACGAAGACCCGGATGTGCGGGCGGATCCGGTCCTGCTCGTCCACGATCCGGAAGCGGGCCCCGGGGAAGCGCCGGTCCAGCGCGGCCAGCAGCGCGCGCAGGTCCGCCCCCTCCAGGTCCACCTCGCGGGTCCCGCGGGTGTAGTCGTCCAGCGGGGAGGGGAGCCGCACCTTCACCGGGTGGCCGCCCCCACGCAGTAGACGTGGGGCAGGTGGCGGGCGAGGCAGCGCCAGGACCCGCCCCCGTCGCGGCTCCCCCAGACCTCCCCGCTCGTGGTCCCGAGGTAGAGACCCACCGGGTCCCGGTCGTCCGCCGCGAAGGCCTGCCGCTTCACCGTCCACCACGCCCGGGACCGCGGGAACCCGCGGTCCAGCCGCCGCCAGGAGCCCCCCCCGTCCGCGGAGCGGTAGACCGCGGGCTTCCCGCCCACGCTCGTCCGCGGCCACACCTTCGTCCCGTCCATGGGGACGACCCAGAGCGTGGCCGGGTCCCGGGGGTGGACCGCCAGCGGGAACCCCACGTCCCCCACGGCGCGCGGCATGGCGTCGCCGATCCGGACCCACCGCTCGGACGGCCGGTCGAGGCGGTAGATCCCGCAGTGGTTCTGCTGGTACAGCGTGTCCGGGGCGAGGGGGTGGAGGACCACGGTGTGCGGGTCGTGCCCGTACTCGGGGTCCTTCGACGGGAGGAAGTCGGCGACCACGCCCCGGTTGAGCGGGCGCCAGGAGGCCCCGGCGTCCGTGGTCTCGAAGACACCGCCGCTGGAGACCCCGAGGTAGAGGTGCCGGCGGTCCCGCGGGTCCACGAGGACCGAGTGGAGCTTCGACCCGTCGGGGGTGCCGTCCTGGCCGCGCCCGGTCCAGTCGAACCACATCGGGTTGTCGTTGAACCCCGCCACGGGCCCCCAGGTCCGCCCCCCGTCGCCTGTCCGGAACAGCCCCGGGGGCGAGGTCCCGGCGTACCAGCAGCCGGGCTCGTCGGCGTGGCCGGGCGCGAGGAAGAAGGTGTGGTTCACGGCGCGGGCGGCCGACTCCCCGGGGGACTTCGGGAACTGCGGCGGGCGCGCGGCCTCCTTCCACGTCCGGCCGAGGTCCGTGGAGCGGAACACCGTCGGGCCGAGGTGCCCCGTGCGGGCCGCGAGCAGGATCGTCCGCCGGTCCCTCGGGTCGAGGACCGCGTGGTGGACCGAGGAGCCGAGGAAGTGGGGCCCCTCGAGCCGCCACGAGGAGCGGGCCGCGTCGGAGCGGAGGAGGAAGGCCCCCTTGCGCGTCCCCACGAGGAGGAGGACCCGCCCGCCCGGCCGGGCGCGCCCCGGCCTCCGCTTCGATGCCGCGCGCCGCAGTCCCTTCTTCGCCATCCGCCCCTCCCTTCGCCTTCCCACGGATCCTAATCCGGCCCGCGGGCGTCCTCCCCCGTTTCCGCGGAGCGGCGGTGGAACCCGGACAGCCTGCTGTAGGATCTGCCGCGGGCCGGGGGCAAGGGAGGTCTGAGATGAGGCTGACGCGCGTGCTGGTCGGGGTCGCGCTCGCGGCGGGGGCGGGGATCGGGCTGCTGGCCTGCAAGTCCCCCCCCGCGACCCGGGCGCCGGGGGAGGCGGAGGACGGGCTCGCGGGCATCACCTTCGTGAAGCCCTCGAAGGACTACCCGCTGAAGACGTGCGTCGTGAGCGGGGAGCCCCTCGACAACATGGGCGAGCCGGTGGCCATCGTCTACGAGGGGACCGAGGTCCAGTTCTGCTGCGCGGGCTGCGTGGACGACTTCCAGAAGGACCCCGCGAAGTACCTGGGCATGGTCCGGGCGGCGAAGAAGTAGCCGTCCGGGGTCCCCGGACGGCCGGACCGGGGAGTGGTACGCTCCCCCGTGGACCGGTCTGCAGGGCCCGGCCCACGTCCACGAGGAGGTCGTCCATGAAGAGGTTCGCCGTTGTCGCGCCGCTCCTTCTCCTCCCGCTGCTCCTCCAGGGCTGCCTGCTCATCGCGGGGGCCGCCATCGCGCTCGGCGTGGTGCACGTGGCCAGCGAGGACACCACGGAGGTGAACCTGGAGGGCACCCGGGACCACATCTACGACGCCTGCGAGGCGGAGATGAAGGCGCGCGGGGTGGTCGAGAAGGGGGACCGGGTCGGGGGGACGCTCGAGGGGCGCGTCGGCGGCTCCTCGGTCACCGTGACGGTGGAGAAGGCCACGGAGAGCGCCTGGAAGGTCGCGGTCAGGGCCCGGAAGAACTCCGGGATCTCCCCCGACCTCGACACCGCGCAGCAGGTCGCCTACGCGATCGTGAAGCGCGTCGGGGGGTAGCGCCTACCGCGCGGCCGCGCAGAACCTGTCGAAGGCTGCGGCCAGGTTCGCCGCGACGTCTTCCGCCGCGTGCCCCTCGATGTCGGAGCGCTGCACCATGTGGACGAGCTTCCCGTCCGCGAGGAGCGCGAAGGCGGGCGACGAGGGAGGCATCCCCCCGAAGTAGGTGCGGGCCCGGGCCGTGGCGTCGAGGTCCTGCCCGGCGAACACCGTGAGGACCTGCGCCGGCCGCGCGGGGTGGCGCATCGCCAGGCGCAGCGCGGGCCGGGCGTTCCCGGCGGCGCAGCCGCAGACCGAGTTGACGAACACGAGCGTCGTGCCCGGGGCCTTCACCGCCGCGTCCACGTCTCCCGCCGAACGGCATTCGCGGGCGCCGAGGGCGGTGACCTCGTCGCGCATCGGCTGGACCATCGCAGGGTCGTAGGGCATGGGGGCCTCCTCCAGGGGCCCGGGGATCATCCCCTCCTCCCCCGCAGGACGGAGGATTCCGGCAGGGGGGCTCCGCCGTTGTAAGGGTCTGACCTCGTTCGCCTGGCCTAGGCCAGGCGAACGGGGTCTGACCCCTTGCTCCGCCGTCCCCCCCGGGACACCTTGGCCGCGTCCCGGGGCATCGCTAAACTCCCACGCCCTCCGGCGGGTCCCCGCGACGTGGAAGGCGCGGGGCCCACCTCTCCAGGAGCCCACCATGCTTCTCGGCCTCGTGCTCGGCATCTCGGTGCTGGGCCTCGTCGTCGCCGTCCTCCTCGCGCGGTGGGTCCTCGCGCAGGACCAGGGCCCCGAGGGGATGCGGAAGATCTCGGCGGCCATCCGGTCCGGCGCCGAGGCCTTCCTCCGCCGGCAGAACGGGACCATCGTCAAGATCGCCGTCCCCCTGGCGATCCTCATCTACGTCCTGTACACCTTCGTCCGGACCCCGACCCGGTTCGACCCCACCTACGACGCGGCGACGAAGGACTTCCACACCGGGACGCTCGCCCTCTGGACCACCGTCTCCTTCGTCCTCGGCGCCGCCTGCTCCCTCGTGGCGGGCTACGTGGGCATGTGGATCTCCATCCGGACCAACGTCCGGACCGCGGCGAAGGCCCGCACGACGCTCAACGGGGCCCTCCAGACGGCCCTCCGGGGCGGCGCGGTCTCCGGGCTCCTCGTGGTGGCCATGTCCCTCCTCGGCGTGGGAGGCCTCTACGCCGTCGCCGGCGCCACGAACGCCACGGGCGGCGACGCGACGAAGATCCCCCTCCTCATCGCCGGCTACGGGTTCGGCGCCTCCCTGGTCGCCCTCTTCGCGCAGGTGGGCGGAGGCATCTACACCAAGGCCGCCGACGTGGGCGCCGACCTCGTCGGGAAGGTCGAGGCGGGCATCCCCGAGGACGACCCGCGCAACCCGGCGGTCATCGCGGACCTCGTGGGCGACAACGTGGGAGACTGCGCGGGCCGCGGCGCAGACCTCTTCGAGTCCACGGCCGCCGAGAACATCGGCGCCATGATCCTCGCCTCCTCGCTGGCGCTCCACGCCGGGGTCTCCGCCGAGGTCGCCGTCGGCGTGATGATGTTCCCGCTCGTCGCGCGCGCCTTCGGGATCGTCGCCTCGATCATCGGGCTCTTCTTCACGCGGATCCGCGAGGACCAGGACCCGATGGACGGGCTCAACCGGGGCTACTACGTGACCTCGGTCCTCGCCGCGGCGGGCTTCTTCGCCGCGTCCTGGTGGCTCCTCGGGCCCCTCGGCGGCGAGGCCCACCCGAACGCCTGGATCCGCTTCTTCTTCTGCGGCGTCATCGGGATCGCGACCTCCCAGGCGTTCGTCTACATCACCCAGTACTACACCGAGTCCAAGTACCGCCCGGTGCGGGAGATCGCGGAGGCGTCCCTCACCGGCCCCGCGACCAACATCATCGCGGGTATCGCCGTGGGCCTGGAGTGCGTGCTCGCCCCGGTCCTCGTGGTCTCCGCGGCCATCGTCGGGTCCTACCTCATCGGCGCCTCGGCGATGGACGGCGGCGGCCTCTTCGGGACCGCGGTGGCGACCATGGGGATGCT
>CAZKTF010000040.1:0-19768 GCA_964555565.1 uncultured Planctomycetota bacterium
CGACGCCGACGCCGGCGTGGTCGAAGCCGTTCTGGCGCGGGGCGCCGAGCGAGCGCCACCTGGTCCCGCCAGAACGCGGTCTCGCGCCCTTCCTCGAAGGCGCGGCGCTCGGCGCGGTGGGCCGCGCAGCCCCCCGCGGCGAGCGCGACGACGGAGGCGGCCAGGAGGCGCGCCGGGGGCCTCACCGGGACCCTCCCGCCGGGGCGTCCCCGGCCGGGAGCGCCGGGGGGGTCACGGCTGCGCCCACGACCTGCTCCAGCATCGCCACGGCCTGCCCGTGGTCGGCGAGCGCCCGGTGGTAGGCGAGCTGGAAGTTCTCCCAGGCGAGGGCCGTCTCGATGGACCCCGCGAGGCTGGCCTTGCCGTCGCGGTAGAGCGCCTCGGCGAGCCGGAGCGACTTCCCGGCCTGGGGGATGAGCGTGTCCCGGTACAGGAGCGCCAGCCGCTCCGCGTTGTTCGCCCGGAAGTACGCCCGCGCCACGGCCGTCCGGACCCGCTCCACCTCCGCCGCCCGGTCGAAGGCCGCGGCGTCCCGGAGCGCGTCGGCCTCGCGGACCCTCGCGGTCCTCGCCGGGAACCAGATCGGGACGCTCAGCCCGAGGAGGACCGTCCGCCCGTCCCGGAAGGTCCCCCGCGCCGGGTCCTGCATGTCGTTGCGCATCCACTCGGCGCCCACGAGGAGCTCCGGGGCGTACTCCCACCGGGCCAGGCTCCCCGTCACCGAGGCCTTCTCCAGCTCCAGCCCCGCCGCCGCCAGCTCCTGGCTCCGGGCCTCGGCGAGCCGGAGGACCTCGGGGAGCGGGGTGGCGACGGGGACGAGGCCCACGGGCTCCACGGGGCCGAGCGGCGTCCCGGGCGGGAGGGCGAGGAGGCCCCGCAGGCGCTGCTCCTCGGCCCGGCGCAGCTCCTCCAGGAGCGTGAGGTCGTAGCCCGCCTGCGCGAGGAGCGCGCGGGCGCGGAACTCCTCGGGGAGCTTGGTCCGCCCGGTGTCGAGGTCGCCGGCGGCGACGGTCGCGTAGCGCGCGAGGATCTCCCGGGTGGCGGCCACGACCTCGCGGGCGCGGTCCAGGTACTGGAGTTCGTGGAACGCGTCCCGGGCCTCCACGACCGCGTCGCGCAGCGCCGCGTCGTAGTGGACGCGCGCGAGGGCCGCCTCCTTCACCGCCAGGTCCCCCTCGAGGGCGATGCGCGCGGGGAACGGGATCGCCTGCGTCAGCATCGTCTCGACCCGGGCGCGACCGTCGGGGAAGTCCGCGTCCCTCGTGAACTTCCGGAACTGGACCATGGGGTCGGGGAGCGTCAGCGCCTGGGGGTGCTTCTCGAGCGCCGCCTTCCAGCGCGCGCGCGCCGCGGCGACGGACGGATTGCGGTCGAGGACCGCCGCGACGACCCGCTCGAGGGTCACCCGGGCCAACAGGTCGCGGGCGAGGTCTCCCGCCTCCGCGGCCGGCGCGGGCCGCCCCCCGGGGCCGCCGGTCTCCTCCGCGGCAGGGAGTGGCCGGCCCGGTGGCGGTGGAGCGGCCGTGGCGGCGCACCCCGCGAGGAGGAGCGCGGCGGCGAGGCCCGGACGGAAGCGGGGAGGAGGCATGCCCCCCGCCCCCCCGCACACCCCGTTCCGCCTCGTCGCGGGGGGGGCCACGGGCACGGATGTGGCGGATCCGCCGGGACGGGCGGGGGGGGTGTCGCAGATGCCACACCTCCGCGGCGGGGGCCGCATTGCCACGGCGGCCCGGGAGGACCCGGCGATACTTCCCGGATGCCCTACTGCCCGCAGTGCGGGACGAACCTCGGGGAGGACGCCCGGGGCTGCACGTGCGGCTGGCGCTCCTCCCGCCGCACGCTCTGGATCGTGCTCTCGATCGTCGGCGGCCTCCTCGTCCTCGTCTGCGGCGGGTGCCTCACGATCTCCTGGCTCGCGATCCGCGGGCTCCAGGCCCATGCCACCCCCGCGCTTCTCCTCCAGTACCGGATCCAGGTCGTGCAGTACGCCCGGACGCACGGGGGGGTGTTGCCGGGGACGCTGGAGGCCGCGCTCGCGGATCCCGTCGAGCCGCCCGGGGAGGCCCCGGGAGCGCCGCCGCGGCGGCACAGGCGGATCCGACTGGAGGGAGGAGGCGGGCGGGCGGTGGACTCCTGGCTCCGGGGGGTGCGGTACACAGTGCGCGCCGACGGGACCTTCGAGATCCGCAGCGCCGGCCCGGACGGGGCCATGGACGGCCCCGACGACGTGGTCGAGGTGGGCCGCCCGGGCGAGGACCTCGACGCGCTGGGGAAGGAACTCGAGCGGCGGTTCGAGGAGGTCGGCCGCCGGGCCTTCGGCTTCGGCGGGGGCGGGGAGGAGGTCGTGCCGGAGGGGACCGGGGAGAAGCCGGGACCCGCCGAGCCGCCCCCCGCGGAGAAGCCGAAGTAGGCCAGGGACGCGCCCCGTCCCCGGGGACTCTTCCCGCGTGGCGGGAGGGGGGATACATTGCCGGACATGCACGCCGACGACCGCGCGCCGCCGGACGGCCCCGGGCCGGCGCCCCCACCGGTCCCGGGAGCCCCGCGCCCCCCCTCGGCCCTCCAGGCGTGGCTCGTGGCCGGCCTCCTCGGGGCCTGCGGCGCCGCGGTCTTCCTCCTCGGGAAGTTCGGCGGGGACCGGGTCTCCCCGGACGACGAGCGGGCGCTCCTCCGGACCGTGGTGGCCCTCCTCTGCTTCTGGGCCGGGTTCCTCTGGCTACTGCTCCACCGGACCCGCTGCGAGCTCGCCGAAATGCGCTCGACGATGGGGGACCTCCGCTGGGGCGCGGAGACCGTGCGCCAGCGCGAGGCGGTGGACCTGCTGCTCCGCGCCGTCCGCCTGGCGGACCGCCGGGTCGTGGATACCGCCTACAAGAACCTCCGCCGGATCACCGGGCAGGACTTCGGCGAGGACGCCCGCGCCTGGGAGCGGTGGTGGTCCGGGGCGCGGGAGACCTTCGTGCGCCCGGGGAAGGGCTAACTTGCGCTTCCGCCGCGTGCTCGTCCCCGTGGACCTCGCGCCCGAGACCGCGCTCGTGGTCCGCGCGGCCGTGGACCTCGCCCGGGGCCCGGGGGCGCGCGTGCGCCTGTTGCACGTCTTCGACCGCCGTGCCGTGGAGGACGTCTACAAGCTCCACGGGCTCCGCGAGGAGGAGGCCCGTTCCCGGATGCGCGTCAAGGCGGAGGCGGCCGTGGAGCGCCTCCGCGCCGGGGTCCGTCGGCGCGGCCTCGGCCTGGACACCCGGTACCGCTCCGGGCTCCCGGCCCAGGAGATCCTCGAGGAGGCGGCCGCGTGGAAGGCGGACCTGCTGGTCCTCGGGCGCAGGCGGCGGAGCGGCCTCGCCCACTTCCTCTACGGGGCCACCGCGGACGGCGTCGTCCGCGACGCTCCCTGCGCGGTGCTGGTGATCGCGTCGTAGGGCGGGACCACGGGGTCAGACCCCAGGCGCCGAGTGCGGGTGCTGAGGAGCACAGGGGTCAGACCCCAGTCGTTTGCAAACGCTGGGGTCGGACCTCGGGCGCCAGCGAGCGGCGCAGCACGCCGAGTGCACTCGGCGCCTGGGGTCTGACCCCTTGGAGAAGGCACTGTTTGCAAACGCCCGAGGTCTGACCCCCCGGAGCCAGTGGCGAACTTGGGCCCCTGTGTCCCGGCGGCTATCCTCGCCTCCCCCAGGCACCCGAGGCTCCCCTCCCCCCATGGAGCGCACCGGCACCCTCCCCGCGAGCACCCTCGCGGACCTCCTCGCCCCCCTCGGGGACGACCTCCGCGCTGTGGAGGAGCTGCTCCGCGGCACCCTGGACTCCCCGCTCCCCCAGGTGCGGGAGATGGTCGCCCACAGCCACCGGTTCGCGGGGAAGCGGCTCCGGCCCGCCGTGGTGCTGCTGGCGGGGCGCGCCGGCGGGAAGGCGGTCCCGGACCTCGTCCCCGTGGCCGTCGTGGTGGAGATGATCCACACGGCCACCCTGGTCCACGACGACGTGCTGGACGAGGCCCTGCTGCGCCGCCGCGTGGAGTCCTGCAACGCCCTCTACGGGAACGAGGGGGCGGTCCTCCTCGGCGACTTCCTCTTCGCCACGGCCTTCGCGCTCAGCGCGTCCCTGGAGGACCGGACGGTCTCGCGGTACCTCGCGCGCGTGACCGCCGAGGTGTGCCAGGGGGAGGTCCTCCAGAACCGCGAACGGGGCAACCTGGACCTGCCCGAGGACCGCTACTTCGAGATCATCCGGCGAAAGACCGCCCTCCTGTACGCCGCGGCGGGCGAGATGGGGGCCCGGACCGCGGGGGCGTCCGAGGCCTCGGTGCGGGCGCTCCACGCCTACGGGATGGGGATCGGGCTGGCCTTCCAGATCGTGGACGACTGCCTCGACGTGGACGGGGACGAGGAGGAGGTCGGGAAGTCCCTCGGGACCGACGTGGCCAAGGGGAAGGTGACCCTCCCGGTGATCCACTTCCTCGGCACCGCGCCCCCCTCCGAGCGGGACGCGATGCGGCGCATCCTCTCCGCCCCGGCGGCGGTCGGGGACCGGGTGCCGCGCGAGGCCCGCGAGCGCGTGAGGGGGCTCCTCCGGGCGCGGGGCTCCATCGCCTTCGCGATGCGGCGGGCCGACGGGATCGTGCAGGAGGCGCGGGAGATCCTGGGCGTCCTGCCGGCCTCCCCGGCGCGGGACGCCCTCCACGGGCTCGCGGAATACGTCCTGCTGCGGAACCGGTAGGGAGTGCGATCCCGCCCCCGGCACGGCCGTTGCTTCACCGGGGTGACAACCGTCTCGTTTCCGGGACGCCGCAGGTAGATTTCCCGATGTCCGGAGAGGATCCCGCGTGACCGCCGAGGTGCCACCCGCCGACCAGCCTGCCGCCACCCGCGGGCCCACGCTCCGGCTCCTCGCCCGTGCGGGCTTCGGCTGGCCGGCGGGCCTGCTCCTCGTCGCGGCCCTCGTTCTCGTGGCCGTGGACCGGATCCCGCCCGCCCTGGCGCTCCTCCCGCTCGGGGCCCTCGCGGCCTTCCTCGCGGTCCGGGCCGCCTCCGAGTGGCCCAGGGTCGGGTACCCCGCCTGCATCCTCGGCGTGGCCTCCTACTCGGTCGCGGCGGGCCTGTTCCACGCCGGCGTCCGCTGGACCCGGGAGTGGGAGGCCCTCCGCAACGCGGGAGACCTCCCCGTGGCCGCGGGCGCGAGCCCCTGGTTCGGGCTCGCCCTGGCGATCGCCCTCGGAGGGGCCTTCCTCGCGGTCCTGTTCCTCCACGGGGAGACGGTCTGGCGGAACCTCTCCACGGTGCGGCTCGCCGTGGTCACGCTGACGACCATCGGGATCGGCGCCGTCGCAGGGACGATGTTCGTCCAGCGCGGGAACGCGGGCCAGCGCCCCGAGGAGGAGAAGCAGTTCATCGAGAAGTTCATGAAGGGGCAGGGGGGGATCCCCGTCAACGCGGGGTTCATGGTCTCCCCGCCGGACGTGGCGCTGACCCCGCAGGAGAGCGAGTTCATGGCCCGCTTCTCCGCGACCTTCGGCGCCGACAAGGCGAAGGAACTCCGGATGGAGATCCTGCACTCGCGCGAGCTCGTGGCGAAGGCGGCGGCCATCGAGGCCCACGTGGACCGGCGGCGGGAGCACCTGCTCCGGTTCTACGAGCGGTCCGAGGCCATCGGCCTGACCGACATCTTCCGCTCCTGGTGGTTCAACTCCCTCCTCGTCCTGGTCGCGGTGCAGGTGATCGCGGTCCTGTCCCGGCGCTACCCCTGGGGCTGGTCCAAGGCGGGCTGGGTGATCACGCACAACGGGGTCATCGTGATCCTGCTCGGGTGCGTCCTCTCGGACGGGTTCCTCCGGGACGGCTTCGCGACCCTCTCCCCGGACGAGGCCACCGACAGGTACTTCGACACCACGGTCGCGGACGCGCAGGGGAACCCGGTCCCGCGGGAACTGGGTTTCCGCGTGCGGATGCTCGGCACGGACCAGACGTTCCACCACAAGCTCGAGGTCGCCGTCGCGGGGGACGCGGCCGGCGAGCGGTTCCTCCAGCGGACGGAGCCGCTGCGGCCGGGGGGGGCGATCGAGGTCACGGACCCCGACACCGGGCGACGGTACGAGGTGCGGGTCCTCGAGGTGCAGGAGCGCGCGCGGCGCGGCCCCGCGGTCTGCCTGGAGTACCTCCACGCCGCGGGCGAGGGGGCATCCGGGAAGGCCGAGCAGGTGATCGGGGAGCGCTGGCTGCTCTCCGACCCCATGCACTCGGAACTGCTCCCGGGCGGCTTCCTCCGCTACCTGTGGGCCACGAGCGCCGCGGAACTGGACGGGATCCGGACCGGGGCGGTCCTCGCGGGCCAGGGACGGTACGGGACCCTCTTCGTCAGGCTACCCGGCGGGAAGGGCACCGTGACCGCGAGGGCGGAGCCCGGCCTCGAGACGGAGGCGCGGGACTCCGACGGCGCGGCCTGGGGCGTGAAGGTGAAGCGCTTCTTCTGGAACCACCGGGTCGGGCGCGAGATGCCGCCCGAGGACGACGCCACCGCCCTGGCGATCAACCCGGCGCTGGAGGTGGAGGTCCGCCGCGGGGAGGGGCCCTGGAGCCCGATGCTCGTCTACGGGGACCCGGGGAGACAGCAGTCCTGGGAGACGATGGCCCATGAGCCCGCCGGGGGGATGACGACCCGGTACGGGAAGGGGGCCGCGGGCGAGTGCTCCTACGCCTTCTCCTTCTCCCCCCCCTTCCAGCAGTGGCTCCTCGACGCGGCGGGGGCCTCGCGCGTGCTCGTGACCCTGGAGAGGGGGAAGGAGCCGGTGGCCGTGGACTTCTCCAGGCCGGGCACGAGGGCGCCGCTGGGGAGGGCCGGGGAGTTCACGGTGCGCCTGCGCGACGCCGTCCCCGGCGAGACGGTCCAGTCCCTCCCGCCGGAGACCGACGAGGAGTACCTCGAGGCCTCCCTCCGGGCCCTGGAAGGAGGCGGGTCCCCCCCCCCGACGACCATGGCCGCGCGGCTGCAGCTGACGGAGCTGGACCGGAACGGGAAGACGCTCCGCACCCGGAGCGACTGGATGTTCCCCTCCGGCCGCGAGGTGGATCACGGGCACGGCCTGGCGTCCGACGACGGGCGGCTCCGCCTGGAACTCATCGAGACGAACGCCGCGGCCATGTACCGGAGCGCCCTCGAGGTCCAGAGCCTCAAGCAGAACCCGGACGGGAGCGCGCGCGTCCTCGCCCGCCAGGTGGTGCGCGTGAACAACCCGCTCCAATGGGCGGGCTACGCCTTCTTCCAGTCGGAGTTCAACGGCGGCGACGATCAGACGCCGCCGTCCAGCGGCTTCCGCGTGAAGTACGACCGCGGGGTCCCGACGGTCTACGCCGGTTTTCTCGTCCTGACAGCGGGTGTGATGATGATGCTCTGGTTCGATCCCCTGTTCCGCCGGCGCCGGGGCGCCGCGGGGGAGGGGGGGAGAGGAACGGTCGATGGACCTCCAGCGTAGGCTGCACCTCCTCGGCGCGCTGACCTACGGGCTCGCGACCCTCGTGTTCCTCGTCGCGGTCTTCCGCGCGCGGTGGCGGGCGAAGCTCTCCGGGGCGGGCCTCCTCCTCACCTTCGCGGCGCTGGCCCTCACGGCCTCCGTGTTCGGCGTCCGCTGGGTGGACCAGGGGACCTTCCCGCTCCAGTCCCGCTACGAGACCTTCCTCATGGTGCTCCTCGGGCTGGGGATCGGCACGCTGCTGTTCGCAGGGAGCATCGGGCTCCCGGCGCTCGTGGACGCGCGGGGGACCTTCGCCAACGCGGTGGCCGCCTGCGGCGGCGCGCTCGGGCTCCTGTTCGGGCTGCTGGCGCTCGGCGAGGCCTTCGAGCCCCTCGACCGGCCGCCCGCGCTGAAGTCCATCTGGATGACCATCCACGTCCCCTGCATGATCATCTCCTACGGGTTCCTCTACGTGGGGGTGGCGGCGGCGCTGGCCACGGTGATCCCGTGGCTGCGCGGGGGAGGGACCGCGGCCCAGTGGGACGGGGTGCTCTACCACGCCATGAAGATCGGGTTCCCCTTCCTCACGGCGGGAGTCCTCATGGGCGCCGTGTGGGGACAGGAGGCGTGGGCCACCTACTGGGGCTGGGACATCAAGGAGACCTGGGCCTTCATCACGTGGCTCGTCTTCCTCGTCTACTTCCACCTCCGGATGGTCCCCGGGGGCCGCGGCCTGGCCAGCGGCTGGGTCGTGGTGGTCGGCGGCGTCTCCATCGGCCTCACCTGGCTCTGCATGCACCTCCTGCCGGAGTCGCTCTCGAGCCTGCACGTCTACAACTAGCCGGGGCCGATGCCGCTCCCGCCCTCCGACGACCGCCCCTGGCCCGTCCCGGATCGTCCCTGGGTGCAGGCCATGCGGTGGCACGACCTGCTGTTCGCCCACTGGCCGGTCCCCGCGGAGGCGCTCCGGCCTCTCGTCCCCGCGCCGCTCGCGCTGGAGACCTTCGCGGGCTCCGCGTGGCTCGGCGTCGTGCCCTTCCGGATGACGGGGGTGAGGCTCCGCGGGACCCCCTCGATCCCCGGGCTCTCCGCCTTCCCCGAGATCAACGTCCGCACCTACGCGCGCCTCGGCGACCGGCCCGGGGTGTGGTTCCTCAGCCTCGACGCCGCCAGCGCGGCCGCGGTCCGGGTGGCCCGGGCCCTGTACCACCTCCCGTACTTCCGCGCGTCCATGTCCTGCGCGCGACGGGAGGGGCGGGTCCTCTACCGGAGCCGCCGCACCCACCGGGGCGCCGCCGGCGCGGAGTTCCGCGGCTCCTACGCCCCCGCGGGCCCCATCTTCCGCGCGGGGAAGGGCTCGCTCGAGGAGTGGCTCACGGAGCGGTACTGCCTCTACGCGCGCGACCGCCGCGGGGGGATCCGGCGCTGCGAGGTCCACCACGCGCCGTGGCCGCTCCGGCGCGCGGAGGCCGCCCTCGAGGCGAACTCCATGGCCGCGTCCCACGGGGTCGCGCTCGCGGACCCGCTCGCGCCGCCGCACCTCCTCTTCGCGGAGAGGCTGGACGTCGTGGCGTGGGCGCCGGAGAGGTAGCGCTACGCGAGCACCTCATGTGCCCTCCGCGCCGTCTCCGCGGGCGCTTCGTCCGCCGGGACGTCCAGGAACCCCATCCCCGGGAAGGACCGGAGCCAGGTCTCCTGCATCCGCGCCAGCCGGTTCGTCCGCGCCCGGGCCTTCGCGAGCGCCTCCTCCAGGGTCGGGACCTCGCCCCGCAGGTGCGCGGCGACCTCGCGGTAGCCGATGGCCTGGGAGGCCGTGCGCCCGAGGCCCCCGGGGGCGGCGAGGAGGCGGCGGACCTCCTCCACGAGGCCCTCCCGCACCATGGCCTCCAGGCGGGCGGCGATCCGGCGGTGGAGCTCCTCCCGCGGGCGCCGGAGCGCCAGGAGCCGGTGGGGGTAGCGCGGGCGGAGTTCCTTCCACTCCACCTGGAGCGACGAGATGGGGCGGCCGGCCAGGGCGTGGACCTCGAGCGCCCTCACCAGGCGCCGGAGGTCGGCGGCGTGGATCCGCCGCGCGGCCGCGGGGTCCACGGCCGCGAGCCGGGCGTGGAGCGCGCCCGTGCCGAGCGCCCCGGCCTCCTCCTCGAGGGAACGGCGCAGCGCCGGGTCCGCCGAGGGCCCCTCGAAGAGGCCGAAGAGGAGCCCCTTGAGGTAGAGCGGCGTCCCGCCCACCCCGAGCGGCACCCGCCCCCGCGCGGCGATCCCGGCCACGGCCTCGTCGGCCAGCGCGATGAACCGGGAGACGCTCATGGTCTCCTCCGGGCCGGCCACGTCGAGGAGGTGGTGGGGGACGCGGGCCCGGGCCGCGGCAGGGACCTTCGAGGTCCCGAGGTCCATGCCGCGGTAGACCTTCATGGAGTCGAGGGAGACGACCTCGGCCCCGAGGAGCGGCGCGAGCGCCAGCGCCACGCCCTCCTTGCCCGAGGCCGTGGCCCCGGTCAGGACGCGGAGGAGCGGGGCTTCCATGGTGGGGGGCGTCCGGCGGCGGAATCGAACGGGCCCCCGCCCGCGGGGGGCGGAGGCCCGGTCAGGGTCTCTCTCTCGGGGACGCGCCTACTCGCCGAAGGGGTCGTCCGCGTCGTAGTTGAAGAAGTACTTCTCCGTGAGCCTGTGCATGTCGGAGATATCCCGGCCCCAGGTGTTGATGACCGCGATGTCGTGCTCGTAGTCCAGCGTCATGCAGCCGGCGAGGACGCCCGACCCGACGAACAGCGCGAGGACCAGCGCCGCCTTCTTCCTCATGGTCTCCCTCCGGTGAGACTGCCCGCTCGTACGCTTCCTGCCCACGGAACTGCCATGGGTTACGATACGGCCCCCCTCCGGGAGGGGGCAACGAAAAAAACCGTCGTGGGAGGGCGTGGGATGGGTGGGGGCGCGTCGGAGGGGCTGCTCGGCCCGAGGGGGATGCCCGACCTCCTCGGCCCTTCCCTGGAGGCCCTGGAGCGGTTCCGGGCCGTCGGCCTCAAGGTGCTGGCGCGCCACGGGTTCCGCGAGATCCGCACACCCCTCCTGGAGGAGACCCGGCTCTTCGCCCGGTCCGCGGGGGAGACCTCCGAGATCGTCGAGAAGCAGATGTTCACGATCCCCCTGGCGGACGGAGGCTCCTACTCGCTGCGCCCCGAGGGGACCCCCTCCGTCGTGCGGGCGTTCCTGGAGCACTCGCTCGGGAAGCAGCGCCCGGTGGTGAAGCTCTCCTACGCCGGGCCGATGTTCCGGTTCGAGCGGCCCCAGGCCGCGCGCCAGCGCCAGTTCCACCAGGCGGGGGCGGAGACCTTCGGCGTGGCCGGGCCGCTGGCCGACGCGGAGTCGATCCTCGCGGCCGTCGCGGTCCTCCGGGAGGTCGGGCTCCGGAAGTTCGCGACCAGGGTGAATACCATCGGCTGCGCGGTCTGCCGCCCGGCGATCCGGGACGCCATCCGGAAAGCCGCCGAGGCGGCCTCCGACGGGGTCTGCCCGAACTGCCGCCGGCGGATGGCGGCGAACCCGCTCCGTCTCCTCGACTGCAAGGAGCCGGGGTGCTGCGCGCTCGCGGCCTCGCTCCCGGCGCCGGCGGACCTCGCCTGCCCGGACTGCCGCGCCCACTTCGACGGCGTCACCGGGGCGCTGCGCGCCATCGGGGAGCCCTTCACCGTCGAGAAGCGGTTCGTCCGCGGCCTCGACTACTACACGCGCACGGTCTTCGAGTTCTCCGTGCCGGAGCTCGGGGCGCGCGACGCCGTGGGGGGCGGGGGGCGCTACGACGACCTGGTGGCGGAGATGGGGGGGCCTCCCACCCCGGTGGTGGGGTTCGCGCTGGGCGCGGAGGCGACGCTGCTGGCGCTGGAGAAGACGGGGGCCGCGACGGCGCCGCAGACCGGGGCGGAGGTCGAGGTCTTCGTGGCGGTCCCGGCGGGGGAGGACCGGCTCGGGGCCCTCCGCCTCGCCGGGGAGGTCCGGGCGCGCGGGGTCCGGGCGGAGTGCGACCTGGAGGGCCGCTCCCTCAAGGCGCAGATGCGCGCGGCGGACCGCCTCGGCGCGCGGGTCGTGCTGCTCCTGGGGCCCGACGAGGAGGCGCGCGGGAGCGTCCGCTGGAAGCCCATGGCGAAGGACGGCGGGGCGGAGGAGGACCTGTCCCGCGCGACGGCGCTGGAGCGCGTGGCCGCGCTGGGCGGCGCGGGGTGAGGCTGAGGCCCCGCCCCTACACGGAGGACCGGCGACGCCTCGGGCCGCGGCGATACAGCCCCCTGACGGCGATGTAGGCGGCCACCTCCGGGCCCACGAGGTCCTCGACCCCCTTCCCCGCGGCGACCCGCCGCCGGACCTCCGTGGAGGAGACGTCCTGGGTCTCCACCCGCTCGGCGCGGATCCCGGCCGGGAGGCGGGGGGGGCGGACCCCGGGCCGCGGGAAGGCGACCACCTCGGCGAGCGCGGGGATCGCCGCCGCCTCCCTCCAGCGGGGGAAGTCCCGGAGCGCGTCGGCCCCGAGGAGGAGGAGGAGCGCGTCCCCGGGCTCCAGCCCCCGCCGGACCTCGCGCAGCGTGTCCACGGTGTAGGAGGGCCCCGCCCTCCGGAGTTCCAGGTCCGAGGCCTCGATCCCCGGGCGCCCCCGGACCGCCAGGAGGACCATGGCGTAGCGGTCCTCGGCCGGGGCCACCGCTCCCCGGGGCTTCAGCGGCTGGGAGGCCGCGGGGACGAGGAGGACCCGATCGAGCCGGAGCCGCTCGCGGGCCGCCACCGCCAGCCCTACGTGCCCCGCGTGCACCGGGTCGAAGGAGCCTCCGAGGATCCCGATCCGCACGGGGTCATCCTAAGCAGGGGGTCAGACCCCATCGTGTAGCATCCGCCCATGCTGCACGTGGGCTCCGTCCCTCACTGCAACGCGAAGCCGCTCCTCGAGGGGCTCGAGGCGGAGCCCAACGTCCGGCTCTCGCTGGCCCCGCCCTCCACGCTCGCGTCGCGGCTGCTGGCGGGCGACCTGGACGTCGCCCTCGTCCCCTCGGTGGAGACGTTCCGCCACCCGGGGCTGGTGCTCGTGCCCGCCGGGTGCGTGGCCTCCTCGGGCGCCGTCACGAGCGTCGGGCTCTTCGCGCGGGAGCCCCTCGCGCCCGGCGCCCGCGTCCTCCTCGACCGGTCGAGCCGGACGAGCCAGGCGCTCGCCCGGCTCCTCCTCGCGGGCCCCCTGCGCGTGCCCGGCGCGCGGTTCGAGGACTGCGACCCGGCGACCACCGACCCGCGTACGGCCGACGCCGACGCGGTCCTTCTCATCGGGGACCGCGCGCTGCTCCTCCCCCGCGAGGGGCTCCTCGAGACCGACCTCGGGGAGGCCTGGACCGCCTGGACGGGGCTCCCCTTCGTGTGGGCGGTCTGGGCCGCCCGCGACGAGGCGTGCGCCCGGGAGGCGGGGCCGGTCCTGCGCCGTGCCCGCGACCGGGGCCGCGCGAACCTCTCGGCGGTGGTCTGGCGGGAGGCGGGCCGCCTGGGCGTGGAGGAGCGGGTGATCGGCCGCTACCTCACGCGCCACGTCCGCCACGACCTCGGGCCGGAGGAGCGGCGCGGCCTCGAGCGCTTCCGGGAGGAATGCGCGCGCGGGGGTCTCCTCCGATCGGCGTCGCCGGCGCCGGCGCGGAACTGACGCGGCCGCCCGGCCCGCCTACTGGCCTCCCGGCCCGGGGGCCGGCGCCTGCGGCTCCCGGTCGTCCGCCCCGGGGAGGATCACCCAGCGCACGAACTCGTAGTCCACCATGTCCTCCGGACGGTCCGGCTCCGTGGACTTCCCGCGCAGCACGAGCACGATCTTCGCCGAGCGGGGGAGCCGCTTCTTCTCCTTCGAGTCCCAGGCCTGGAGGGTCTCCGCCTCCTCGTCCTTCCCCTCGGAGGACGGGTCCTTCTCGAACCAGTCGATGCGGAACTCGATGACCTCCGCGACCACCTTGAACCAGTCGCCGCCGTCGAGGGGCTTCTCGTCCACGGCGAAGTCCTCGCGCCGGTAGAGGATGCCGTCGCGGACGCGGTACCCCACCTCGGTGACGTCGGACCGGAGCAGCCGGTGGTCGATCTCGTCCTGGCGCCGGCTGTCCGTGGTCGTGAGGAAGTCCACACGCGACCCCGTCGCGTCGTCGTGGGTGGCCCGGAAGGCCTCCAGCTCGTCCACGGGCCTCCAGAAGGCCGCCTCCAGGTCGCGGGCCACGAGGTCCACCGCGACGCTCCCGCTCGCCAGCGCCGAGGTCGTCCTCTGGATCACGTCGCGCACCTGGAACCCGGAGACCACGACCCCGTAGACGAAGGCCACGAAGATCCCGAGGACGAGCGCCCCGACGAGGACCTCGATGAGGGTGAAACCGGCCTCCGCGGCGCGGCGCGCCGGGACGGGGAGCGGGCGGTTCACCGCGGCGGTCCCCCGCCCCCGCCCGATCCTCCCCCCGCGACGGGCTCCTCGGGCAGCGGCGCGTAGGTCATGGCCTTCATCTCGAGGACCTCCTCCGCCCCGTCGGGCTTGTAGGAGACCGTGATCGTGAACCGGAGGAGCTTGATCGGGTCCGGCGGCTTGGCGCCCTGGGGCACCGCGGGGGCGGCCGCCTCGCGGTCGCGATCGAAGAGGAAGGAGGTGTCCTCGTCCGCGGAGTAGCCGGCCGCGACGACCTCCTCGGATTCCACCTTGTAGAAGTAGTCCCGGAGCGGGCTCGTCTCCCCGGGCGGCAGCGTCTGGTCCGCATCGAAGGAGGTCTCGGCCCCGTCGCCGTCCTGGAACGCCGTCGTGCGCGCGAGGACCTCCGCGATCTTGCGGGCCGAGAGCATGCGGAGCATCCGCAGCATGTTCGCCTCGCGGGCGGCCTCGAGCGCGCCGTCGCAGGAGGAGATCCAGCCGAGGACGATGGTGGAGAAGATCACGAGGGCCACGAGGACCTCGAGCAGGACGAAGCCCGCCTTCGCGCCCGCCTTCGCGGCTTGCGCCGCTTGGGCGGGTGCTACGGCGGGCGGGCCCCCGGGACTACGGTCCCATCGTGGCACTGTCCACCACCTGGTCGAAGACGGCCCGGCCGAGGGAGTAGGCGACCTCCCCGGTGAGGCCGTTCACCTCCACGGAGAAGGCCTGTCGCTCCGGGTCCTCGATCTCCTCGGAGACGATCCGGATGAGAAAGCCGTTGGGGGTGATCTCGCCGAGGGGGGTGAAGCGGACCGTCAGCTGCCCGCTGGTCACCGTGTCGCTCGTCGAGACCTGGACCCCCTCGAAGCGCACGCCGCGCGGCAGGTCCAGGGGGTCCGTCGCCACGTCCTCCTGGTCCTCCTCCGCGCCCCCGCCCTCCGCGGCGGCGGAGGCCTCGCTCGGGACGGCCTTGCGGATCGACCAGAACTGGTGCTTGTCCAGGTCGATGACCATCTCGAAGGGGCGGGCCTCGTGGATGGCCTCCCCCCTGAGGAACTCGATGGTGGTCCCCACCTGGCGCCCCGAGGAGGAGAGCCGCGAGGCCCCCGTCACCCCGTCCAGGTGGAGGAACCCGTAGGTGAAGGCGAAGGCGATGATCGCGAGCGCGATGAGGAGTTCGACGAAGGTGAAGCCCGCGGCGGGGTCGCGGCGCGCCACGCTACTTCCCGGGCTCCCCCTCGTCCTCGTCCAGGTGCTCGGAGTCCAGGTCGCGGTCCTCGTCCTCGCCGCCCGGGTTCCCGTCGGCCCCGAAGGTGGTGATCACGAACTTCCGGGAGCCCGTCACCTCGTAGACGTAGACGCGTCCCCAGGGGTCCTTGAGGCTCCCGTCGAAGATCCCCTCCGGGTTCTCCTTGAAGGGCTGCTTGAGCTCGTCGAGCTGCTGCGGGACCTTCCCCATCTGGAGCAGGTAGATCCCGATGGCCTTCTTGATCTCGGCGATGTCGCTCTTCGCCCGCACCCGGCGGGCCTGGCCGACGGCCCCGAAGACCTTGATCCCCACGATGGTCGCGAGGATCCCGATGATCGTGATGACCACGAGGAGCTCGACCAGGGAGAACCCCCGCTCCCGCTCCCTGCCGGACCGCGCGCGCATGCCTGGGACCTCCTGCCGGATTCCCCCTATTGGACGCCCCCGGGGCGGGGGAGGCGGCAACTTTCCGCGGGGGCCGGGGGGTCCTCCGGGAATCCCGGTCGGTGACCACGACAGGAAACCCGCCACGGGGCGGCTTCGGCCAGCGTCAACGGATCCCTTGAGGGAAGGGGAGTCCCGGCTCCTCGCCCTCCGGGCGGCGCACCTACAACGGAGGGGCCCTCGGCCCCACCTCCCTCCCGTCCCGCGTGTAGAACCGCGGCGCGTCCGAGGGTCCCTCCGCCCGGAGTTTCCCGTCGTCCAGCATCCCGTGGTGCCACCGGCATAGCCTGAGGAGGTTCCCGGCCTCCCGGTCCCCTCCGAGCGCGTGCGCCCTCCGGTGCGCGTAGTGCACCCACACCCGGTTCGGGCAGCACGGCACCTGGCAGCCGTCCTGCTTTCGCCCCGACACCGCCCGCCTGACTACCGCCGGGATGTATCTCTTGCCGGGGATCTCCGCCGTGTCCGGGAGCCGCCTCGTCCCGGGCTCCTTCCTGAGCGGGTCCCTGGCGTCGAGGTAGTGCTCCGCCAGCACCTCCACCGTCTCCCCCTCGCTGAGCAGCCTCTCGGCGCTCCGGCTGGCGATCTCCCGCGCCCGGTCGAAGGCGTCCTTCCCCCGGGGGGAGAGCAGGGCCGTGACCTCGACCAAGGGAACGTCCCTGTGCACCTGCTCCATCCTCTTCCGTACCGCCCGCACGACTTCCCGCGTCGTCTGCCCCTCGGCGAAGGAGATCCAGTCGTCGCCCGGGACGAGGAGCGAGGGGTCCGAGAGCACCTTCCCGAGCTCCGCCGCGCTTTCGACCGACAGCAGCCCCGCGAGCACCTTCGCCTCGAGGAGGGGAGAGGCCACGAGGGCCCGGCCGAGGTCGAGGAGCGAACGGGTCTCCCGGGCCGAGAGCCCCCGGCGCTCCCCCCACTGGGAGAGCGAGGAGGACCCCTCGCGGCGATAGAGGCGCGAGGCCGAAAGGCGTCCAAGGGCCCGGGCGAGGCGGACGTCGGCCGCGCGCTTCTCGGAGAGGAGGCGGCGCGCCTCGATCTCCTCGGCCGAGGAGGGCCTCGCGGAGAGCATCGCAATCGTCATACGAACATAAGCATACCACAGGCGCAGGACAGAAGCCGGGAAACGAGGCTACCCCAGCGGGGAAGACCCGGGATCCATGACTACTAGTAAAATACGACCAAAACGGCCGCCGGCCGCTGCCTTGGGCCCCCGACGCTCCCGCGCGGCGGGCCGCGGCGTTTCCTCTCCCTTCAAGGTGCCGTTGTCGCTGCCTCGGGCGGCCGGACGGGCGAGAAGTCAGCCGTGGCAGGCATGGGCTGGTCGAGGGGGGGAGAGCGCTACCTCCCGGGCCCCCCCTCCTCCTCGTCCAGGTGGTCGGAGTCGAGGTCGCGGTCGTCGTCGTTCCCACCCGGCTTGCCGTCGGCCCCGAAGGTGGTGACCACGAACTTCCGGGAGCCCGTCACCTCGTAGACGTAGACGCGTCCCCAGGGGTCCTTGAGGCTCCCGTCGAAGATCCCCTCCGGGTTCTCCCGGAAGGATCGCCTGAGATCATCGAGCCGTTGCGGGAGCTTCCCCATCTGGAGCCGGTAGATCTGGATGGCCTTCTTCATCTCGGCGATGTCGCCCTCGGCCCTCGTGCGTGGACGTTGACGAATGGGGCTCACTTGCTTCACGCCGCTCGCGAGCGCCGCCAGGAAAGCGAGGCCCGCGAGAACCGGGAGGGCGAAGAGGAGCCCGATTTCCGAGGAAGCCTTCGGCCGCTCGTCCCGTCCCGTGCCCATGGTCTTCGCCCCGTGCCACCGGCACGCTGTTGGACGCCGGCGGCGGGATCGGGACGGCGCCGTTCCGCAGTGACCCGGCCGCGCGGGGCGCTCCCCCTACTTCGAGATGCTCGACCCGATGTCCATGATGGGCAGGAGGACTGCGATCACGATGAACCCGACGACGACCGCCATCGCGACGATCAGGACGGGCTCGATGATGGAGGTGAGCTTCGTGGTCGTCACCTCCAGCTCCTCGTCGTAGGACTCGGCCACGCGCTCGAGCATCTCCTCGAGCTGCCCCGACTGCTCCCCGATGCTGATCATGTAGCCCACGACCGGGGGGAAGACCCCGCTCCGCTTCATCGGCGTCGCGATGTCGGCCCCCTCGAGGATGCGGTCGTGGATCTCCCCGATCACCCGGGAGAGCACCTGGTTGTTGACGACGTTCTGGACGATGGTCAGGGCCTGGAGCGCCGGGACGCCGCTCTTGAGGAGCGTGGAGAGCGTCACGGCGAACCTCGAGACGGCGGACTTCTTGAGGAGGTCCCCGAAGATCGGGAGCCGGAGGAGGAAGCGGTCGCGCCGGTACCGGAACGTCGCGCTCCGGAGCGCCCCGCGGTAGAGGAACCAGACCAGGATCGCCCCGAGGGCGACGAGGTACCAGGAGCCCTTCACGAAGTCCGAGACCCCGATGAGGATCTGCGTGGGGAGGGGGAGGACGTGCGCCTTCTTCGCCGCGGTGACGACCTGCAGGATCCTCGGGACCACGAAGGTCATGAGGCCGATCACCACGATGGTCCCGACGATGACCATGACCATCGGGTAGGCCAGGGCCGCCCTGACGCGGGCGCGGATCCGGTTCTGCCGCTGGATGAAGTCCCCGAGCCTCTTGAGGACCCCGTCCAGGTTGCCCGCGGCCTCGCCCGCCTTGACCATGTTCACGTAGAGGTCGTTGAAGTAGGCCGGGTGGAAGGCGAGGGCGTCGGCGAGCGAGGCCCCCTGCGTCACCTTCTCGCGCACGTCGCGGAGCACCCCCTCCACGTCGGGGTGCTCGGCCTGGTCGATGAGGGCGCCGAGCGACTGCGCCAGCGGGATCCCGCTCTTCAGCATCGTGGCGAGCTGCCGCGTGATCCCGGAGACCTCCTCGCTGTGCCGGCGCTTGAGGAAGGACGGGAGCCAGTCCCGGCGCTTCCCGCCGATGTCCTCCTTGACGCGGAGGTCCACCACGTGGACCTTCTGGTCGCGGAGCTTCGTGCGGGCCTCGCGCGCCGTGTCCGCGTCGAGGATCCCCTCGCGGACCTTCCCCGTCGTTTCGAGGGCGCGGTACTGGAAGACCGGCATCGCCCGACCTAGAAGACGTCCAGCTGCGTGACGCGGAGGATCTCCTCCACCGTCGTCTGGCCGTGGACGACCTTGGCCGCCCCGTCCATGCGGAGGGTGCGGCAGCCGCGCTCGATCGAGCCCTTCTTGATGGTCGTGGCGGAGGCCCGGATCATGATCTGCTCCTTCACAACCTCGTCCACCGGGAGGATCTCGTAGATCGCCGTCCTGTCCGTGTAGCCCGTCTGGAAGCAGTTCGGGCACCCGGTACCGCGGTGGAGCTTCCCGTTGGGCAGGTCGGAGAGCCGGAGCCCGATCTCCCCGAGCTCCTTCACGTCGGCCTCCTCGGGGGTGTAGGCCTGGCGGCACTCGGGACAGACGAGGCGCACGAGGCGCTGGGCGATCACCAGGAGGACCGAAGACGCCACCAGGTAGGGCTCGACCCCGAAGTTGAGCATGCGGGCCACGGCGCCGGCGGAGTCGTTGGTGTGCAGCGTGGAGAACACCAGGTGCCCCGTGAGGGCCGCCTGGGTCGCGATGCGCGCGGTCTCCTCGTCGCGGATCTCGCCCACCATCATGATGTCCGGGTCCTGGCGCAGGAGGCTGCGCAGGCCCGCGGCGAAGGTGAGCCCCTTCTTGTTGTTGACCTGGATCTGGCTGATCGACTCCAGGTGGTACTCGATGGGGTCCTCGATGGTGATGACGTTCTTCTGCGACGAGTTGATCCGCTGGAGGGAGGCGTAGAGAGTGGTCGTCTTCCCCGAGCCCGTGGGGCCCGTGACCAGGATGATCCCGTGGGAGTAGTGGATGAAGCGGTCCACCAGCACGCGGTCGCTCGCGCCGAGGCCGATCTCCTCGAGCTGGAGGATGCGGGCGGTGAGGTCGAGGAGGCGCATCACGATCCGCTCCCCCTGGGACGTGGGGACCGAGGAGATGCGGACGTCCACCTCGCCGTCGCCGAGCTTGATGGTGGCGCGGCCGTCCTGGGGGAGCCGCCGCTCGGCGATGTCCATCTTCCCCATGACCTTGACGCGGGAGATCACCGCCTCCTGCACCTTCTTCGGGATCGCCTCCATGTCGTACAGGATGCCGTCGATCCGGTAGCGCACCTGGAGGCGGTCCTCGTAGGGCTGGAGGTGGACGTCCGAGGCGC
>CAZKTF010000041.1:0-19697 GCA_964555565.1 uncultured Planctomycetota bacterium
GGCGGTCGGGGCCGGGGGGGGCACCCCGGGGACCTGTCGGGCTGCCGACGGGGGCCCGACCCCGGGGAGCGCGGGGGCAGGAGGCGGGGGGCCCTCCGCGCGGGCCGCGCCTCCCGGGGCGTCCGACCCGCGCTTCGGATCCGGCCCCGGGTCCCTGGGCGCGTCGCCGCCCGCGGGGGGGCCCCCGGGGAACCCGGGGAGGGCGGGGGCCGCGGGCTCGGGCCAGAGCAGCCTCTTCACCCTGGGGCCGAGGGTGCGGGAGGTGCGGAGGCCCTCCACGAGCATCTCGTAGATGAGCCAGTCCGTGAACAGGGCCAGGCCGGACAGGAAGGCGACCAGGACGACGAGGAACGCGCCGAGCGACCCCAGCCCCGCCACGAGCCCCGTGCGGAGGAACCGGCCGAGCTCCCCGCCGGGGCCCCCGTCCGCCAGGGAGGGGTAGCGGCTGGTCTCGACCGTGAGGGCGAGCCCGGCGGAGACGGCCAGCGCCACCAGGGCGAGCCCGACCGGGCGTTCCCAGGCGCGGTCCCCCTCGCGGCGGAAGAACTTGAGCCCCAGCCAGTAGAGCGTGAGGGGGACGAGCAGGAAGGCAGTCATCCCGAGCCCTCGGAAGGTCCACCCGGCGAGGAAGTGGCCCAGGTCGCCCACGAGTCCGTGCGGGGTGGGCTCCGGGCGCCAACTGAACAGCGCCACGAGGAGGAGCAGGAGGAGGACGCAGGTGCCGAGGAGCCGCAGCTCGCGGAACATCTCGGCGCGCCGCGCTTCTCGCGAGGGCCAGATGGTCGGGGAGGGGCTCTGGGTCTGCTTGGGCATGGGACCCGCTCTCCGAGGGGTCCGGCGCGTACGGATGGTGGGCTAGCCCTTTATCGGCAGACGGGGGGGCAGACCCCACGGGCCGGCGGAATCGCTCACGCCGTGTTTGTAAGATACTTGTGTAAAACGAGTTACATCATGCACGAGGGGTCTGACCCCCGGCGTGTTGGAGCAGGGCTACGAGTTGTGTTGCCAACTGGCGCTTGGCGATGGCGCCCAATTGCCGCGGGGGCTCTCCCGGGAGCAGCAGCGTGTACTCTGCCGCGAGGGCCCCAAAGGCCCGCGGGTCGGTGAGGAAGAGGGCGTCCAGGTGCTTCAGGGAAAGCTTTCTGCGGGCGCTGGCGAGGGGGTCCTTGACCTCGACGGCGAAGCCCACGAGGACCCGGCGCCCCTTCAGCCGCCCGCAGGCGGCGAGGATGTCCGGGTTCCGGACGAGCCGGAGGGCGAGGCGCCCCGGCCCCTTCTTCCACTTCCCCCGCCGGCGCCTCTCCGGGCGGTAGTCGGCCACGGCCGCGGTCATGACCAGGGCGTCGGCCCGCCGGAAGGCCGCGAGGGTGGCCCGCGCCATCTCCCGCGCCGTGGTCACGCGGACGACCCGCACCCCGCGCGGGGCCGGGAGGTGGGTCGGGCCGGCCACCAGCGTCACCCGGTGCCCCGCCCGTCGCGCCGCCGCGGCGACCGCGAACCCCATCCGCCCGCTGCTCGGCGAGGTCAGGTACCGGACCGCGTCCAGGTACTCGCGGGTGGGGCCGGCGGTGACAAGGACGTGCATGGAGGATTATCTCTTCTTCTTGCGGAGCATCTCCTCGGCGGCCTCCTGGATCTCCGCGGGCTCCCGCATCCGGCCCTTGCCGAAGTGGCCGCAGGCCACGGGCCCCTCGCCCGGATCGAGGAACCGCCACCCGGCCTTGCGGAGCCGCGCGACGTTGCCCCGGACGAGCGGGTTGGCCCACATCCGCGGGTTCATGGCCGGGGCGGCGAGGACCGGGCAGGCCAGCGCGAGCAGCATCGTCGTGAGGAGGTCGTCCGCCATCCCGTGGGCCGCCCGGGCGAGGAGGTCCGCCGTGGCGGGGGCGAGGACCACGAGGTCCGCGCCGTCCGCCAGCGCGATGTGCTCCACCTTGACCCAGTCCTCGCGCTCCCACAGGTCGGAGAGCGCGGGCCTCCCCGTGAGGGTCGCGAAGGTGAGGGGGGTGACCAGCCGGGCCGCCGCCGGCGTGAGGACGGCCGTCACCTCGTGCCCCGCCTGGACGAGGCGGGAGCAGAGGTCCGCGGCCTTGTAGGCGGCGATGGACCCGGAGACGCCGAGGACGATTCGGGGCATGGGCGCTTGAGCGTCCTCCTTCCCGTGACGACGGCAAAGGCGGGCGGGGGCCCGCCGCAACAACGGCGGGCGGCCCGAGGGCCGCCAGTACCCTCCCGAATACACACGGCGGGCGGGGCAAGCCCCGCCCCTACCACGGCAACGGCGACGACGACGGCGGGCGGGGGCCCGCCGCAGGAACGGCGGGCGGCCCGAGGGCCGCCCCTACTAGAACGTCGCGGGCGGGCCGGCCGGGCCCCGCGGCGCGTCCGTCGCCGGCGGCGCGGGGGGCGGCGCCTCCGGGCTGTCGTCGGGGATCAGGTCGATCGCCCCCTGGTCGATCTCGGCGATGACCCGGTTGATCGGCTCCCGGTTGCCTTCCAGGGGCCTCACGCCCGCCCGGATGACCTCCTGCAGCCGCCTCTGCATCAGCGCCGACAGCCGGAACCGCCCGCCGACCTTGCGGTCCAGCTCCTCGATCTTGCGAATCCTCTCGAGAGCCATCTTCAACGCCTCCTTCGGGACTCGATGAAGTCCCCGATCTCACGCACCGCGTCTTCCACCACCACGTTCACGATCTTCAGGTCGAACCGGTCCGCCTGCGCCAGCTCGCGCCGCGCGACCTCCAGCCTCCGCGACAGTTCGGGCGCGCGCTCCGTGGCGCGGACCCGCAGCCGCCGCTCCAGCTCCTCCATCGAGGGCGGGAGGAGGAACACCGTCACCAGCGGCAGCCCCGAGCCCCGGAACGACGCGGCCCCCTGCACGTCGATGTTCAGGAGGCAGACCTCGCCGCGGGCGAGGACCGCCTCCACGCCGTCGCGCGGGGTCCCGTAGAAGTTCCCGTGCACCTCGGCGCGCTCGAGGAACCTCCCGGCCGCCGCCCCGCGCTCGAAGTCCGGCCGGGACAGGAACAGGTAGTCCACCCCATCCCTCTCCCCGGCCCGCGGGGCCCGGGTCGTGGCCGTGATGCTCCGCGAGTACCCCGGGCGGCCGAGGAGCCCCTCGATCACGGTGGTCTTGCCGACCCCGGCTGGGCCGGAGATCACCGCGACGATCCCCCGGGACGGACGGGCGGGCGGCCCCTTCACTCGACGTTCGCCGCCTGTTCCTTCATCCGGTCAACCTCGACCTTCATGTCCACGACCGAGGTCGCCACGGCCGCGTCCTGGGACTTGGCGCCCAGGGTGTTGATCTCGCGCATCATCTCCTGGAGGAGGAAGTCGAGCCGCCGACCGACCTCCCCGCCGCCCCGCGCCGCGGTGCGGAAGGTGCGGAGGTGGGTCAGGAGGCGCGTCACCTCCTCCGAGACGTCCATCCGCTCCGCCAGGAGCGCCGCCTCCCGCGCCACGGCGTCCCGCAGCGAGTCCCCGGGCGGCCGCTGCAGGGCCTCGCGGACCCGGCGCAGCAGCCTCCGCCGCGCCTCCTCCACGACGCGCGGCGCCCTCCGGCGGACGCGGCCCAGGGACCGCTCGACCCGCTTCACCCGGGCGAGGAAGTCCCGGAGCAGCGCCTTCCCCTCGGCGTCGCGGCTGGCGCGGAGGCCCTCCAGGGCGGCGCGGAGCGCCGCGGCGACCGTCTCGAAGAGCGCCTCGGAGGCCTCCCCCGCCCTCGGGTCCAGGGGGAGGACGCCGGGCAGCCCGGCCACGAGGCGGAGGTCCGGCTCCCCCGGGAGCCCCAGGTCCCGGGCCATCTCGGCCAGCGCCTCGGCGTAGGCACGGGCGAGGGGGATGTCCACCGGCGCGCGGGCCGGCTCCGCGGCCGCGGCGATCCTCACCGCCGCCTGGACCGTCCCGCGGGAGACCGACTCGCGGACCACGGCCTCCAGGTCCCCGTCCCGGCCGGCGAGGGCCGACGGGAGGCGGAACGCCACCTTGAGCGAACGGTTGTTCACCGAGCGGACCTCGACGGAGACCGAACCCGCCGGGCCCTCGCGGGTGGCCGCCCCGAACCCCGTCATGCTGCGCATGGAGATCCCCGCGAGCCCCGGGGGCTACTTCGGGGCCTCGTCCTTCACGGGCGGGGTCTCCGCCGGCTTCTCCCCGGGCTTCTCCGCGGGCTTCTCCGTCGGCTTGTCGGCCGGTTTCTCCGCGGGCTTGTCCGCGGGCTTCTCGGCGGGCTTGTCCGCCGCGCCGGGCTTCTCCGCGGGCTTCTCCCCGCTCTTCTCCGCGGGCTTCTCCGCGGCCTTCTCCCCGCCACCGGCCCCGCCCGCGCCGCCGGGCCCGATCCCGCCGGGCCCGATCCTGCCGGGGGGCAGCGCGGCCCCGCCGTCCGGCGTCGCGCCCGGGCGACCCTGGAGGATCGGGGGCCGCGTCAGGATCGCGTGGGTGATCGCCGAGACGAGGAAGATCCCCGCGAGCGTGAGCGTGAACCGGTTCACGCCGCCCGTCGCCACGCCGAAGGTCTCGGCCCCCTGGCCGCCGAGCGCGGCCGCGAGGCCCCCTCCCTTCCCCTCCTGGAGGAGGACGATCACGATCAGCAGGACCGCGGTGAGGAAGAAGAGCGTCCTCGCCGTGTAGATCCCGATCTTGAGGGCCACGCCCGCAAGCACCGGGTCGAACAGCGTCGTCTCCATCGCGTGCTCCTTGCCCTGCGCCCCGGCGCCCTACCGGGCGGCCGGCGCCTGCCTCGCGGCCTCGGCCGCCTCGGCGGCCCGGCGGACCACCTCCGCGAACCCCGCCGCCTCGAGCGACGCCCCGCCCACCAGCGCCCCGTCCACCCCGGGCGCCGCGAGCAGCGCCGCCGCGTTCCCGGGCTTCACGCTCCCGCCGTAGAGGATCCGCACCCGTTCCCCCGCGGGACCGAGCGCCCCGCGGAGCGCCTCGCGCACGACCGCGTGGCCCTCCGCCGCCTGGGCGGGGGTCGCGGTCCGGCCCGTGCCGATGGCCCAGACCGGCTCGTAGGCCACCTCCAGGCGGGCCGCGGCGTCCGCGGGGAGTCCCGCGGCGGCCGCGCCGACCTGGCGCTCCAGCACCGCGCGGGTCCGGCCCGCCTCCCGCTCCTCGAGGGTCTCCCCGACGCAGAGGAGGGGCCTCAGTCCGGCCCGCAGCGCCGCCTCCAGCTTGCGGCGCACGCGGGCGTCGTCGTCCCCCTCCCTGCGGCGCCGCTCCGAGTGGCCCACGAGGACGAGGACGCAGCCCCAGGCCGCGAGCATTTCCGCCGCCACCGACCCGGTGAACTCCCCCGAGGGCGCCTCGTGGCAGTCCTGCGCCCCGAGGAGGACTCCCGTGCCGCCGAGGGCCGTGGCCACGGCGCCCAGCGCGGAAAGGGGCGGCAGGACCGCCACCTCCACCCCCGCCGGGGCGCGCCCCCCGAGCGCCTCGGCCAGGCCGCGCGCGAGGGCGGCGGCGTCGGGGCCCCCACGGTGCATCTTCCAGTTCCCGGCCACGAGCGGCGTCCGGCGCACCCGTCCCTCCCGCCTCACGCGGACCGCGCGGGGGACGGGGCCGCGACGCCCCGGATCGCCTCGCGCACCGCCGCGCACTCCGCCACGAGCGCGGCCAGCTCCGCGGGGAGGATCGCCTGCCGGGCGTCGCAGAAGGCCTGCGCCGGGTCCACGTGCACCTCCACCATGACCCCGTCGGCCCCGGCGGCGGCGGCGGCCCGGGCGAGGGGACGCACGAGGTCGGCCCGGCCGCTCGCGTGGGAGGGGTCCACGATGACGGGGAGGTGGGTGAGCGCGCGCAGGGCCGGGACCGCGGCCAGGTCGAGCGTGTTGCGCGTGTCCTCGCCGAAGGTCCGGATCCCGCGCTCGCAGAGGACGACCTGGCCGTTCCCGGCGGCGAGGACGTACTCCGCCGCCCCCAGCAGCTCCCCCAGCGTCGCCGACATCCCGCGCTTGAGGAGCACGGGCCGCGGCTGGCGGCCCACCTCCGCGAGCAGCGCGAAGTTGTGCATGTTGCGCGAGCCCACCTGGAGCACGTCGGCGTAGCGGGCGACGAGGTCCACCTGGCGGGTGTCCATCACCTCGGTGACCACGGGGAGCCCGGTGCGGTCGCCGGCCTCGCGCAGGATCTTCAGGCCCTCCTCCCCGAGGCCGCGGAAGGAGTAGGGGCTCGTGCGCGGCTTGAAGGCCCCCCCGCGCAGCATGCGGGCCCCGGCCTCGCGGGCCGCGTCGGCGATGCGGAGGACGACCTCGCGGCCCTCCACGGCGCAGGGGCCGGCGATGACGGTGAAGGAGCCGTCCCCCAGGGTCACCGCGCCCGCGCGCACGCGCGTGGCCGGCCGCCCGTTCCCGGAGGAGCCGGCGGCGAGGCGGTAGGCGGTCCCCGTCGGATCGACGCGCTCCACGCCGGAGAGTGCGGCCAGGGTCCCGAGGAGGACCTCCGCGGCGGCGGGGGCCTCGATGACGGCCACGCCGCCCTCCTCGCGGTGCTCGGTCCGGAACCCCCGCTCCCGGAGGGCGGACAGGACGCGGTCCCGTTCGGCGGCCGTGGCGCCGCTGCGGAGGAAGACGAGCATGGACAGGGGATCCCTCGGAAACCCTTGAATCTACGCGGGTTCCGGGGGTGCGGGCCAAGGAATACAACGGCAGCGAAGCACCGGGGGTCAGACCTCGGGCGCCGGCAAGCGTGCTCAGCACGTCGAGTGAACTCGGCGCCTGGGGTCTGACCCCTCCGGCACGCGCGCCTACCGCGTGTCGTCCGCGGGGGCGGCGGCGGGCTCCGACTCCCCGGGCGCCTTCTCGTCGAACCGCGGGTCGGCGCGCTCCTCCCGCAGCAGGGTCTGGATCCCCTTGGCGTGGCGGCGGACGACGTAGCGGACCTGGCGGTAGGACTCGCTCCGGGTGGCGAGGAAGTTCACGGAGAAGGTGTTGCTCACGACGGTGACGGTGGGGGGGCCGAGCCCGTTCCGGAGGAGGACGGCGTCGTCGAGCCCCTCGACCTTCTTGAGGCCCTTGGGGCCGTCGATGGCATCGAAGTACTGGTGGGTCGCCAGGGGCTCGGCCGTGCCCGTGGAGGGCGGCGGGGGGTTCTTCGAGTCGTCCTTCTCCGCCCCGCGGTACTCGAGGATCCGGTCCACGAGGGGGAGGTCCCCGGGGTTGCGCCAGAAGAGGGTCTCCAGGACCGGCTTCTCCGCGGTGTTGACGTTGATCCTCACCCAGGAGGCGACGTCCGGCTGGGCCCCGGTCCAGGCGCTCCCGCTCCAGAGGGTCACGTAGCGGAGCAGCCCCTTGTAGACCTCCGGCTGCTCGGCGCCGGGGTCCTCCCTCCGCTTCCGGACGGCCTCGGGGTCCCGGGCGTCGTAGAGGATCGAGGACCCCTTCATGGCGGAGCCGCTCACCGGGGAGAACTCGTCCTCCTCCCCGAAGCCCGGCACGTTGCGGAGCTCGTCCGGGGTCAGGAGCTTCCAGGGCTTGGCCTTCGGGAGCGGGACCCGCAGCGTGTCCCCCTCCACGGGAGCCGCGCGCTCCAGGTACAGGACCACCGCGTCGCGGAGTTCGGCGGCGCGCGTGGCGGAGACGTCCAGCGGGGTCCCCTCCCGGAAGCGGTCGAGGAGGAACGCGAAGCGGTCCCGCGCCGCGGTCCTCTGCGCCGGGTCCGGGTGCATGAGGAGGTTCAGGTTGAACTTCGACTCCTCGTCCGTGATCTCGGCCTTGAGCGTGACCTCGTCGGTGCTCCCCAGGCTCGTCGCCCCCTCGGAGGTGGTCCCGGCCTCCGCCGGCTCCTCCCCGGTCCGTGCGGCCTCGAGGGCGGCGTCGGCACGGCTCTGCGCCTTCGCCTCCACGTCGGTGAACTCCGGGCGGGCCCAGCGGTCGTCCGGGGAGTCGAAGGCGTTCTCGCGGAGGTCGTACAGGAGCTGGGCCGTCACCACCTGCATCCCGCCCTGGATGGCCGCGTCCATGAGGAAGTCGCTGGAGGCGTTGCGGGCGCTGCGCCGCGCGGTGGAGGCCGTGACCGCGATGTCCACGGCCAGGACCGAGATGACGAAGAGCACGATGAGGACGATGAGGAGCGCGACCCCCCGCTCCCGCCGGGGGAAGGGGGAGGGGCCGGTGAGCGTCGCGCGCATCCCCCCATTAGACGCCGCCACGGCCCCGCCACCCCCATTCCCGGGCCGGGACGCCGCGGTTCCCCTACAATCCGCTCGTGCCGGAGACCGCACCGAAAGCCCCGGGGCTCGCCGCCCCCCCGGCCCCGGCGGCCGCGCGCCGCGGGGTCCGCGTCGCCAACCTCCTGACGCTCTCCCGGATCGCGCTCGCGCCCGTGTTCGTGTGGGCGTTCCTCGAGGGCCACGTCACGGACCGGGCGCTGTGGGCCCGCTGGACGGCGCTCGCCGTGGCGCTCTCCTTCGAGCTCACCGACGCCTTCGACGGCTGGGTGGCCCGGCGCCGCAACGAGGTGAGCGACTTCGGGAAGATCCTCGACCCCGTGGCGGACTCGATCTCCCGCTTCACCGTGTTCCTCTGCTTCCTCACGGCGGGCTACGCGGACGTCTGGAGCGTGGCCATCATCTTCTGGAGGGACTCGGTGGTCTCCATGCTGCGGGTCCTCTCCGCGGGACAGGGCGTGGTCCTCGCCGCCCGCACGACGGGGAAGGCCAAGGCGGTGGTCCAGGCGGTGGGGATCCTGGCGATCCTCGTGTTCGCCCTCGTCCCCGAGTTCCCGCCCGGCGGCGTGGCCGGCAACTACCTCTGGCAGGTCCCGCCCGGGAAGCACCACCTCGACGTGGCCCGCGCGATCATGTGGGGGGTCTCCGTCGTGACCGCGCTCTCGCTGGTGGACTACCTGCGCGGGAACCGGGAAGTCCTGCGGAAGCTCGATCTCTAGGGACGGCGCCGGGCGGCTGGGGAGTTGCGTCCCGCCTCCCGGACGGAATCCGAGGCGTCAGCCCCGGAGCGGCGGGAGTTCAACGGGGCGCTTGGAGCCCGGAGGCGCGCACCGCCGCAGCCTCGAGGAACGTCCCCTCCTTTTCGAGGTAGTCGCACTCGGCCAGCACGCGGACCTTCCAGGCCTCGTCCTTCACGGAGGGCATGTTGATCCGGATGTTGAGGACCGCGCCCCGGAGGCCCGCGTGCGCCAGCAGCGCGGCGACGGCCCCGTCGCTCGCGGCGTTGCGGTTCCCCTTCTCCGCCACCGCGTTCGCCTCGGCCAGCACCTCGCAGCAGAGGCGCGCGGTCTCGAGCGGCGCCCCCGCGGCGGCCTGGGCGGTCTCCTCGAGCGCGGCGGCCCGGGTGGCCTTCTCCTCGGGGGTCTTCTTCGGCATCCGCGACGCCGCCATGAACGCCTCGAAGGAGGCGGAGTCGGCGCGGACCTGGGACTCCAGCGCGGGCCGCAGCGCCTCGGCCCGGGCCAGCACGCCGCGCATCTCGGTCTCCACCGCGGCGTACTTCTCGCGGCCGAGCGTGAGCCGCGCCACCATGGCGACGAGCGCCGCCCCCATCGCCCCGGCGAGCGCCGCGGCGGACCCGCCGCCCGGGGTGGGGGTGTCGGCGGCCAGCGCGTCGAGGAAGGGCGCCGCCGCGCGGTAGGGGTCCACGGGCTCGGGGACCAGGTCCTCGATCACCCGCCCCTCGAGCGGCGCCGTGAGCCGGAGCGCCTGCTCCGCCACCTGCCGGAGCGCCCCGCGGGGGACGAGCCCGACGACCTCGCTCTCGGCGACCTCGACCCCCTTCTCCGCCGCGGCGGCCCGCACCGCCTCGAAGGCCGTGCCGATCCCCGTGCGCCGGAAGTCGGTCAGGTTCATGGAGACCTGGACCAGCCCCTTCTCCGGGAGGTCGAAGCCCATGGCCTTCACCGCGGGGAGGCCGCCGTCCTTCTCCCGCACCCGCTTCGCGATGGCCTTCGCCAGGGCGAGGTCGCGGGACCGGAGGTTCACGTTGTAGGCCACGAGGAAGAACCGCGCGCCCACGGCCGTCGCCCCGGCGCCGGGGTGCACCGCGCGCGCGCCGTAGTCCGGGATCCGGGAGCGGTCCTTCGCGATGGTCTCGCGGATCTTCTCGAACTCCCCCTTGCGGATGACCGCCAGGTCGCGCCGCTCCGGGGTCCGGGCCGCCTCGCCGTAGAGGTAGACGGGGATCCGGAGCTCCGCGGCGATGCGCTCGCCCAGGCCGCGGGCTAGCGCGACGCAGTCCTCCATGGTCGTCTCCCCGAGGGGGACGAAGGGGACCACGTCGGCGGCCCCCATGCGGGGATGCGCCCCGGTGTGCCTGCGGAGGTCGATGAGCTCCGCGGCCTTGCGCACGGCCCGGAAGGCCGCCTCGGCCGCCGCCTCCGGCGGGCCCACGAAGGTGAGGACGGAGCGGTTGTGGTCCGCGTCCATCTCCAGGCCGAGGAAGGTGATGCCGCGGACCTCCCGCGCCTCGGCGGCGATGGCCTCGACGA
Source organism: uncultured Planctomycetota bacterium (assembly GCA_964555565.1). Lineage (GTDB taxonomy): Bacteria > Planctomycetota > JAJSAM01 > JAJSAM01 > JAKLKS01 > CAZKTF01. The sequence continues at coordinate 10,438 of CAZKTF010000041.1, forward strand.
CCTGGGCGCGCCGGCCCTCGCTGAAGTTCGGGACGCACTCGACGAGCCTGGCCACGGACGCTCCTCCCGGCACTCTCGATCCGCGAGGCTGCCGAGGGTATCAAAGGGGGAGGGCGGAAGGGAGGGAGCGATGGCGAAGAAGCGGGCGAAGGCGCGACGGGGGTCGGGGCGGGCGGCAGGGCGCGGGAAGGGCCGTCCGGCCGCAAGGCGGCGGGCCGCGGGGTCCCGGGTCCTCGGCCTCAACCACCTCTTCCTCCCCACGCAGGGGTTCCAGGCCTCCTGGGATTTCTGGACCCGCGTCGTGGGGCTCCCCGCGGAGGCTTCCCGGGGGGAGGGGGACCACCGGGCCGGGCTCCTCAAGTTCGGCGGGGCGCGCCTCCTCGTCTCGGGCGAGCCCGAGGGCTTCTCCGAGGAGCTCGGCTGGCAGGCCGAACACGGGCGCCCGCAGATCTTCGTCTCCGTCCGGGGGCTCGACGCCCTCTGCAAGTCCATGAAGGCGCGCGGGGCCCATGTCCTCCGCGGCCCCGTCAAGACCCACTGGGGCCCCCGCGCCTTCTCCGTCGAGGCCCCCGACGGGATGGTCGTCGTCTTCGTGGAATGACCCAACGCCGGGGACTGTCCCCTCGCAGGGGACTGTCCCCGACTCGGCCGAAGGTCCCGATCTCCCTATGGCGGCGAGGGGACAGTCCCCGTCTCGAGGAGTGTCCCGGGTGTAACCATCCGGGGTCGGGAAGCGTCCTTGTCCCGTATGCCGAGGACCGCACGGAACGCGCGAGGAGGGGTCATCTACCACGTGTTCAACCGGGGAAACCTGCGCCTCCCGGTCTTCACGGACCCGGGCGAGTATCGCCTGTTCGAGGAATTCATGCAGTGCGCTTGCGATCGCCTCTCGATGAGGATCCTCGCCTACTGCCTCATGCCGAACCACTGGCACATGATGCTCTGGCCCCGGAAGGACCCCGACCTCGCGCGGTTCGTCGGATGGGTGACGCAGATGCACACGCAGTGGTGGCACCTCATGCGGGGCACGGTGGGGACCGGTCACCTCTACCAGGGGCGCTACCGGACCGTGGAGATCCAGGACGACCGCCACCTGTTCGACGCCTGCCGGTACGTGGAACGGAACGCCCTCAGCGCGGGTCTCGCTCCCCGGGCCGAGGACTGGCGATGGGGGAGCCTCTGGAGACGCAACAGGGGCGAAGGCGGCCCCCGCCTCAGCGAATGGCCGTTCCCGCGCCCCGGGGACTGGATCGAGACGGTGAACGCCGCCTGGTCCGAGGACGAGGTCGAGACGACGCTGCGGCTACGCAGGAGGGAGAGGAGAGCGGGGCCCTGAAGGGCGGACCGGATACGGCAGCGGAGCGTTCAGCCCGCCACGACCTCCCCGTGGTGCACGACCACCGCGGCGTGGTTGAGGCCGTGGTGGTAGGGGACGAGGGCGAAGCGGGGGACGTCGAGGACGACGAGGTCGGCGCGCAGGCCCGGGGCGAGGGAGCCCACCTCGGCGCCGAGGCCGAGCGACCAGGCGGCGTTGCGCGTGGCCGCGACGAGGACCTCGGCCGGGGTCATCCGCAGTCCGACGCAGGCCATGGCCATGGCCTGCTGGAGGTTCTCGGTCATGGAGGACCCCGGGTTGCAGTCGGTCGCGACCGCCACGGGCACACCGGCCTCGATCATCTTCCGCGCGGGCGCGAACCGCCTCATCCCGAGGAAGAACGAGGTGGCCGGGAGGAGGACCGCCACGGTCCCCGCGGCCGCGAGCGCCGCGATCCCCCGGTCGGAGACCTCGAGGAGGTGGTCCGCCGACGCGCAGCCGAGGGAGGCGGCGAGCTCGGCGCCTCCGCAGGAAGAGAGCTCGTCCGCGTGGAGCCGGAGGCCCATCCCGTAGCGGCGGGCGGACTCGAGGACCCGGCGCGCGTCGTCCGCGGAGAAGTAGCCCGGCTCGCAGAACACGTCGGCGAACCGCGCGAGCCCGCGCCGCGCGACCTCCGGGACCATCTCCTCGGCCACGACCCGCGCGTACTCCGGTCCGCGCCCCTCGTACTCCTCGGGCACCGCGTGCGCCCCGAGGAAGGTGGGGACCACGTCCCCCCGGTCGTCCAGCGCCCGCGCCGCCTCGAGCGCCCGGACCTCCTGCTCCAGGGAAAGGCCGTAGCCGGACTTCACCTCCACCGTCGTGGTCCCGTGGAGGAGGGCCGCGCGGCGGCGGGCCCGGGCCTCCGCGACGAGCGCCTCCGTGGACGCCGCGCGGAAGGCCAGCACCGAGGAGCGGATCCCGCCCCCGGCCGCCGCGATCTCCCCGTAGGTCGCCCCGAGGCAGCGCCTCTCCCACTCCTCCTCGCGGCTCCCCGCGAAGACCAGGTGGGTGTGGGAGTCCACGAAGCCCGGGACGACGCAGCGCCCCGCGGCGTCCACCTCGCGGGAGGGGGCGAAGGCGCGGCGGAGGTCCTCCGTCCGGCCCACGGCGACGACGCGTCCGCCGGCGCAGGCCACCGCCCCGCCCGGGACCGCGGCCACGGCCCCCTGCTCCCGCCCCCGGAGGGGTCCCGGGGGCCCGCCCGCCGCCGTCAGGACCTCGGAGGCGGAGTGGACGAGCAGGTCGCAGCGGCGGCGCGTCATGCCCGGGACGGTTTCCCCCGCGCGGAGCGTCGCCGGACGGCGGGCGGACGGAGGCGCCGGAGCGTGGGCTCCGGGACCTCGAGCGTGGCGAAGCCGCAGCCGAGGCAGACCCGGGCGGAGAGGGCGACGTCGTGGAAATGCGCCCCCGGGGTCTCCACGAGGATGAGGGAGGAGTTCGGATGGGCCCCCGTGCGCAGGGGGTAGGGCCCGACCACGTCGCGGGCGCCGCAGCGCGCGCAGGACTCGAAGATCGAGGTCATGGCTCCCGGCCCCCTCCCGCCCCCTCGTCCTCCGGGCCCCCTCCGGGCCCGCCCTCCTCGCCCCCGGCCCTGCGGCCCCCGAGGGGCTTCTCGCTCCCGCGCCGGCGCGGCTTCCGGTACAGGTGCACGAACCCGCAGGCCGCGCACGCGAAGCCCACGAGCGGGTCCCCGAACCACCCGAAGGTGGCCGGGACGTACCCGTGGATGTCCCGCGGCGCGGTGAACTCCTTCCCGCCGCAGGCCACGCACCTCTCGGGGGGCCGCGCGTTCATCGTCCCCCCCCGCCTTCGTCCATGGGGATCCGCACGCCCCGCTCGCGGGCGACCCGGAGCGCCTCCTCGTACCCGGCGTCGGCGTGGCGGGCGACGCCGATCCCGGGGTCGCAGGTGAGGACCCGCTCGATGCGAGCGGTCATCTCGTCGGTCCCGTCCACGCAGATCACCATCCCCGCGTGGAGCGCGTAGCCGATCCCGACCCCGCCCCCGTGGTGGAAAGAGACCCAGGTGGCGCCGGCGGCGGTGTTGAGGAGCGCGTTCAGGATCGGCCAGTCCGCCACCGCGTCGGTCCCGTCCTTCATGGCCTCGGTCTCGCGGTTCGGGGAGGCCACGGAGCCGGAGTCGAGGTGGTCGCGCCCGATGACCACGGGGGCCGAGAGGATCCCCTCGCGGACCATCCGGTGGAACTCCAGCCCCGCGCGGGCCCGCTCCCCGTAGCCGAGCCAGCAGATCCGCGCCGGGAGCCCCTGGAAGGCGACCCTCTCGCCCGCGAGGCGGATCCAGCGGCCGAGGGCCCGGTCCTCCGGGAACAGCCGGAGGATGGCCTCGTCGGTCTTCCGCAGGTCCTCGGGGTCCCCGGAGAGGACCGCCCAGCGGAACGGCCCCTTCCCCTCGCAGAAGAGCGGGCGCACGTAGGCCGGGACGAAGCCCGGGTAGGAGAAGGCGTCGGCGAAGCCCTCCTCCTTCGCCACTCCGCGGAGGTTGTTCCCGTAGTCGAAGGTGGCGGCCCCGCGCCGCTGGAGGTCCACCATGAGGCGGCAGTGCTCGACGATGGTCCTGCGGGCCTCCCGCTCGTAGCGCCGGGGGTCGGCGCGCCGCAGCGCGAGCGCCTCCTCGAGCCCGACGCCGTCGGGCACGTAGCCGTCGAGGGCGTCGTGGGCGGAGGTCTGGTCGGTGAGGAGGTCCGGGACGACCCCGCGCTCGGCCAGGCGGGCCAGCAGCGTCGTGGCGTGGGCCGCCACCGCGATCGAGCGCGCGGCCTTCGTCTCCCGGGCCCGCAGCGCCCGGTCGATGGCGGCGTCCACCGTGGGGGCGACCTCGTCGAGGTACCGGGTGCGCAGGCGCTTCTCGATCCGCGCCGGGTCCACCTCGGCGGCGAGGGAGGCGGCGCCCGCCATGGTGGCGGCCAGCGGCTGCGCCCCGCCCATGCCGCCGAGCCCCGCCGTCACCACGAGCCGCCCCGCGAGGTCGTCGCTCCCGAAGTGCTTCCGGCCGGCGGCGGCGAAGGTCTCGTAGGTCCCCTGGAGGATCCCCTGGGTCCCGATGTAGATCCAGGAGCCCGCGGTCATCTGCCCGAACATCATGAGCCCGCGGGCCTCGAGCTCGCGGAAGTGCTCCCAGGTGGCCCAGCGCCCCACGAGGTTGGCGTTGGCGATGAGGACCCGCGGGCTCGCGCGGTGGGTGCGGAAGACGCCGACGGGCTTGCCGGACTGGACGAGGAGCGTCTCGTCCTCCCCGAGCCCGCGCAGGCAGCGGAGGATCGCCTCCAGGCACTCGTGGTTGCGGGCCGCTTTCCCCGAGCCCCCGTAGACGACGAGGTTGTCCGGGTCCTCCGCCACCTCGGGGTCGAGGTTGTTCTGGAGCATCCGGTAGGGGGCCTCGATCTGCCAGGAGCGGCAGGCGAGCACCGTGCCGCGCGGCGCGCGGTAGGAGGTGCGCGCCACGGTCAGGCGCTCCCGCGGGGGGAGAGTCCCCGGATCGGTCCCGCGGCCGCCTCGACCGCGGCGACGATCCCCCCGGACCGGACGAGCGCGGCCAGCCTCTCCAGCCCGGGCGAGGGGGTGTGGTCGTCGCTTCGGCGCGGCACCGCCGCGCGGACGGCGGCCTTCGCCGCGGCGGTCCCCGCCCCGGGGCGAAGCGGCCGGAGGTACTCCAGCGCCTCCGCGGCGCAGAGGAGTTCGCAGGCCAGCACGCGCCCGGCGTTCGCGACGACCTCCCCGAGCTTCCGCGCCGCGTGGGTCCCCATGGAGACGTGGTCCTCCTGGTTCCCGCTGGTGGGGATGGAGTCCACCGAGGCCGGGTGGGCGAGGACCTTGTTCTCGGAGACGAGCGCGGCGGCCGTGACCTGCACGACCATGTACCCGGACTGGAGGCCGCCCTGCCGGGCGAGGAACGGGGGCAGCCCCCCCGAGAGGTCGGGGTTGACGAGGCTCTCGGTGCGCCGCTCGCTGATGGAGGCCAGCTCCGCCACCGCCAGGGCCGCGTAGTCGAAGGCAAGGGCGAGGGGCTCGGCGTGGAAGTTCCCCGCCGAGACGACCTCGTCCCCCTCCCCGGGAAGGACGAGCGGGTTGTCGGTGCTCGAGTTGGCCTCGCGCACGGCGACCGCCACGGCGTGCTCGAGGGCGTCGCGGGCCGCGCCGTGGACCTGCGGGACGCAGCGGAGCGAGTAGGCGTCCTGGACCCTCCCGTGGGGACGGGCGTGGGAGGCCGGGACCCCGGAGCCCCGGAGCATCCGCCGCACGTTCGCCGCCACGACCGCCTGCCCGGGGTGGGGACGGACCCGCTGGACCGAGGGCCCGAAGGGGCGCACGGAGCCGCGCAGCGCCTCGAGCGTCATCGTCGCGGCCACGTCGGCGGCCCGCGCGACCCCGTCGGCCCGCACGAGCGCCGCGAGGCCGACCGCGTTGGTGACCTGTGTCCCGTTCACGAGGCAGAGCGCGTCCTTGGGCCCCAGGCGCACGGGCGCGAGGCGCGCGCGCCGGAGCGCCTCCGCCCCGGGCAGGCGCCGGCCGCGCCATGCGGCCTCCCCCTCCCCCACGAGCACGAGCCCGATGTGCGCCAGCGGGGCCAGGTCCCCGCTCGCCCCCACGGAGCCCTGGGACGGGACCACGGGGGTGACCCCCGCCTCGAAGAGCCGGAGCAGCCCCCGCAGCACGGGCGGGGAGACCCCGCTGTGCCCCCGGGCGAGCGTGTTGGCGCGCAGGGCCATCGCGAGACGCACCTCCCCCTCGGGGAACGGGGGACCCACGCCCGCGGCGTGGGAGCGGAGGAGGTTCAACTGGAGCGCCTCCAGGCGGTCCCGGGGGATGGCGACCCCCTGGAACTTCCCGAACCCGGTGGAGACCCCGTAGACCGTGCGGCCCTCGGCGACGATCCTCCGCACCACGGCGCGCGCGCGCGCCACCCGCCGCCAGGCGGCCGGGGTGAGGCGCAGGCGGGTCAGGGTGCCGTCCAGGACCCCGCGCGCCTCCTCGAGGGTGAACCCCGTGCCGTCGAGCGTGAGAGTTGCCATGGCGTGCGCCCATGGTACGGGGAGCGCGGAAGGGGCGCGGGAGGCTTTCGGCGGGCGAGCGGTGGCATAATGGCGCGCGACTCCGGGGGGACATCCATGCCCCGCACCCGTCGCCTCCTTCCGCCCACGGCGCTCGCGCTGCTGACGCTCCTCGCGCCGGGTCCCGCACGCGCGGACCACGAGAACGACTGGCCCTTCGGGGTCCCCCCGGGTGCCTCTCTCGCCATGGGGGGCAGGGACCGGGGCAGGGACCTCTGGAACCTCGGTCTCCTCGGCGCCAAGGCCCGGGACCCGGACCGGGCGGTGAAGCCCCCCCCGGGACCGGGCCGCCACGAGTTCGACACCCGCGAGGAGCCCGGCGAGGAACGGGACAAGGACAAGGGGCCCCGCCGCCTCGCCGTGGATCTCCTGTTCCCGAAGGGGCCCGCGGAGCGGGCCGGGCTCCGCCTCGGGGACGTGATCACGGGCGTGGGGGAGGCCGACTTCGGCGAGGCCGGGTCCCTCGGCCCCCTGGCGGAGGCGCTCCTCGCCGCCGAGTCGGGCACGGGGAAGGGGGTCGTGAGGCTCCGCGTCCAGCGGGCGGGCAAGGGGGCGCCCGAAGTCCTGCCGGTCACGGTGCCCGCCCTCGGGCCCGACGCGGCGCGGCCCCACGAGGGGAAGGGGCGGGACGCGATACTCCGCGCCGCCCTGGCGTGGCTCGCGGACCGGCAGACGGGGGACGGGGGGTTCCCGGAGACGCTCTCGTCCGGCAACGGCGTCGTGGTCAAGTCCGCGCTCGCGGGCCTCGCGTGGCTCGGCGCGGGGAGCGACCTCCGGCGCGGGAAGCATGCGAAGTCCGTCGGGCAGTCCGTGGACCTCCTCCTCAGGCGCACGGGGAAGGACGATCTCCCGTCGGGCGCGAAGGGCATCCCGGGCGTGGACGGTTCCATGGATCAGACCAACTGGGCCTACGCCCACGCCTGCGTGTTCCTCGGGGAGCTGGAGAAGCGCAGCCCCTCGCCGAAGGTCCACAGGTTGCTCCTGGAGTTCGCCTCGACGCTCGCGGCGCGCCAGGAGAAGTCCGGGGGCTGGGCCCACGGTCCCGGCGGGAAGAACCCCCTGGGGTACTGCGAGCTGAACATCATGACGGGGCTGGCCCTCTGGGGGCTGGGCGCGGCGCGCTCCGGAGGTGGGTGGAAGCCCCCCGCGGACACCCTGAAGAGGGCCGAGGAGTACCTCCGCGCCTCCGCCGACGTCCGGGGAGGGGTCGGGTACTCGAGCGACGCGGGCCAGCGCGGAGACCCGAACATCGGCCGCACCGCGGCGGCGTGGCTGGGGTTCGAGGCCCTCGGCTGCGGGGACGAGGCCTGGTGCCGGACGCTGCGGTCCTGGGTGGACGGCCACGCGGGGGAGGTCCTCAAGGGCCACGCGAGCCTCATGCAGCACTTCCTCCTCGCGGGCGTGGCCGCGAACACGCTCGGCGGGGAGGCGCGGAAGCGGTACTGGGACGTGGCGCGCCGCGACCTGGTGCTGGCGCGCGCCCCGGACGGCTCGCTCCAGCCGCGGCCCTGGCACGAGAGCCTCGCCATGGGGACCAACGTGGACGTCGACTACGGGGAGGTCTGGACGACGGCGGCCTGGGCGGTGGTGCTCGCCTGCGAACCCGCGAAGGAGCGCCCGGGGCTCCCGGTCGTCTGCCCGAAGCCGCGGCCGCTCCCCGCGGTGAGCGGTGGCGATCCGCCTCCCGCGGACCCGGACCCTCCGCCGCCCCCGCCTCCCGGGGACGACCCCCCTCAGCCGAAGTAAGCCGCACCGCCGGGCCGACGTAGGATGGCCCCACCGTGCTCCGCGTCGGTCTTGACCTCCAGATCCTCGAACGGCCCTGCCCCACGGGCGTGGAGCGGGCGTGGCGCTGCCTCGTCCTCGCCCTGCTGGAGAGGCCGGACGCGGGCCGCCTCGTCCTCTACTCCCGCGAGCCCGTGGACCTGGGCGTGCCGCTGCCTCCCCACGCGCAGCCCGTCCCCCTCGGGGGGCCCGACCGGGCGAGCCTCTGGCGGGAGACGCGGCTCGGCCCCGCCCTCAAGCAGGACGGCGTGGCGCTCCTCCATTCCCCGGTGGCCGCGATCCCGCTCCGCTCCGCGGTCCCGCGGATCGCCACGGTGCACGAGATCCCCTGGATCCGGAACCCGGGCGTGGAGGGGAGGCTCCGGGAGGTGGCGCACAGGCTCCGCGTGCGGGCGGCGGCCGCCTTCGCCGCGGCCATCGTGGTCCCGAGCGAATCCACCGCGAGGGACCTGGCCTCGCTCCACCCGGCCGCCGCGCCGCGCATCCGGGTCGTGCCCCACGGCGTGGACCCCTTCTTCCTCGCCCCGCGCGCGCCGGCGGCGGAGGAAGCGCGGGTCCTCGCCCGGGTGGGGCTCGAGGGGACGCGGTTCCTCCTCGCGGTCGGCGCCTGCCGGCCGCGCAAGGGGCTCGCCACGCTCCTGGCCGCCTTCGACGCCTACCGGAGGGCGGGGGGGGACCGCGTCCTCGCGCTCGCGGGCCCGGGACACCCGCCGCCGGGCCCGCCGGCGGGCGTGCGGGTCCTCGGGTGGCTCGAGGACGCGGACCTCCGGGTGGCCTACCGGCACGCCGACGCCCTGGTGTACCACTCGCTCAACGAGGGGTTCGGGCTCCCCCCCCTGGAGGCCATGGCCCTCGGGACCCCGGTGGTCGCGGCCGCGGCCGGCGCGGTGCCCGAGGTGACGGGGGACGCGGCCCTCCTCGTCCCGCCGGGGGACGCCGGGGCGCTCGCCGAGGCCCTCGGCCGGGCCTGCGGGGACGAGGCGCTGCGGGCGCGCCTGCGGGAGGCCGGGGCGGCCCGCGCCCGGGCCTTCTCCTTCGCGGTCGCCGCGG
>CAZKTF010000042.1:0-19649 GCA_964555565.1 uncultured Planctomycetota bacterium
ACCATCTGGCCCGCCGGGGCGGCAACGCGGCCACGGGGCATTGTGATAGGGACTCGTAGGAGCCGCGCCCCCTTCACCGGCCCGCGCCCCGGAGCGCCTCCCCCAGGCGCCGGGCCTCCTCGCCCGCCAGCCGCCCGGGCTCCGTGCCCCCCTGCTCCCGGGCCGCGCGCTCCAGGACCGCGAGCGCTGCGCGCGGGCGGTCCATCCGGCGGTAGAGCCGCGCCCTCGCGAGCGCCTTGCGGGCGAAGTCCGCGTCGATGGCGGCGACCTCGGCCTTCGCGGCCGCGATCCGGTCCCTGTGCTCGGTCGCCCGGTCCGGCGTGGAGGAGGCGTCCTCGAGGAAGGCCATGTAGGACGCGCGCGCCCGGCGGAGCCTCTCCCCGTCGTACTCGGGGCCTCGGTTGTCCTGGCGGTAGCCCCAGGCGAGGAGGAACCGCGCCTCGAGCCGCCACTCCGAGTCCGGGTAGTTCTGGAGGAGGCCCTGGAGCGTGGTCTCCACCCCCGCGAAGTCCCGCTCCTCCGCGTACCAGCGGGCCATCCGGAGGAGCGCGTCGTCGGCGAGGGAGCCGGTGGGGAGCAGCGCCGTCTGCCGCTGGAGGATCTCGATCCCCTCCTCGCTGCTCGTGAAGATGCCGAGCCCCCAGAGCCCGCGTTTCCCGGCCACGATCAGGTAGTCCCCGATGGCGTACATCCGCTTCTCCACCACGTCCACGTGCGGGGAGAGCGGCCGGTCCTCGACGTACTTCGCGAAGGCGTGGCCCGCGGCGTAGTACCGCTCGTCGCCGTAGGCGCACTCGGCGGCCTGGAACTGCGCCTCCCCCGCGAGCGGGGAGGCCGCGTAGTCCTCGTAGACCGCGGTGAAGGCCTTGCGCGCGTCGGACCACTTCCCCTCGCCGCGGAGCCTCACCCCGCGCTGGAAGAGGCTCTCGGCGTCGTCGTTCGCCTGCTTGATGGCCGCCCGGTCGGCGGCGCTCACCTCCCCCTTCGAGGAGGCGCAGCCCGCGGCGGCCGGGGCGACCAGCGCGAGGGCGAGGACGAGCGCGGCGGGGCGTTCCATGCGTGCCTCCGGGATGCCGACCGGGGAAGGATCGGCCTCCGCGCGGCGCCAGGCGAAGGAATAGTGCCGGGGGCTTCCATTCCCGGCCCGCGGGTGTACAGTGCCTTCTCAGGGCGACGGGAGAGACGATGCGGAGCGCGGGTGAGGACCTCGGCCTCCGGGCGAGGGGCCCGGAGGGATCCGGGGACACATGGAACGCCGTCGCGACCGGGCTGCTCGATTCGCTCCACCGCACGGAGGAAGGTGAGGAGAAGGCGCTCTCCGACTGGATGCGCTTCGAGCGGCCGCGCCTGGAGCGGATGCTCGGTCGTCGCCGCGGAGCGGACGGCGAGGATCTCCTCCCCGAACTCCTGCTCGCCTGTGTCGAGCAGTCCCGGGGCGCGGGAGACGCGGCGATCCTCCAGGCCGGGCCATGGTGTGCGGGGACGGTCCGGCACATCGGGGCCCGGGCCGTCCGGGGGAAGGTGAGGGACCGTGCCCTGCTCGCTTCCGGCGTGGTCGCGAGCGAGGCCCTCGGCTTCGCCCCGCCCGCCGAGGCCTTCATCGACGAGAGGGAAGAGTTCGAGGTCCGATCCCGCAAGACACGGACCGCGATCCGGCGTCTCCCCCCGCCCTACGCCGAGACGCTCTGGCTCCACCACGTCGAGGGGGTTTGCGAGAGGGGCGTGGCGGCCTTCCTCCACGAGTGGCGTGGCGTCGGGGAGGAAGCCGCCCACGCCATCCTCCGCAGGGGGCTGGAGATGCTCCGGGCCTCGCTCCGGGAGGGGGTGGACCCCCGGCGGCGCTGGCCGGGGCGCTACGACCGGAGAAACCCGTGGTTCCTTACCCCCCCCCGCACGACGCACTTCTCTATGGAGGGCCCTTCCGACCGGAGCACCGGCATCCGGGGCGGGGCCCCGCGGATGAGTGAACCCCCCGGAGAGGGGGGGGAGGGTGTTGCCATGGTCATCGTCTTCGCGGACAACCTGACGCTCGTCGCCTTCGGAGCCCAAGCCGTCACGGCCCACACGGACCCCGCGCCGCTCGGCGCCAACGACCGAGCCGGTCTCCAGGCGATGATCCACGCCATCGGGAAGAACACCGGCTCCGGGACGCCGACGCTCTCCGTCACCGGTCAGGTCTCCAACGACGGAGGCCAGAACTGGATCGACGTCGCCGCGATCACGGACAGCTACACGTCGGCGGGGGCCAGACTGACGGTCGGCGCCGTGAACGGGGCCATCCTCAGGTTCAAGTACATCTTCAACAACGTCGGCGCCTCCGCCGGCGAAGTCGCGTCCGTCTGCTTCGACCTGCACGTCAACCTGGACCACGTCTAGTAACGAAGGAGCGGACAATGGCTTCCTGCAAGGCGTGCGGACCGTCGCCCCCAGGGCTTGCAGACGGAAACGAGCGAACCCTTCCGGCCCCGCCGCCTGAAGCGGCAACCCTGCACGGGGGAGATGAACCTGCGGTCCCCGTTTCGGCGTTCCAGGCGTGGTTCTCACCGCAGGAGTTGCAGGGACCGGTTGCACAAGGCACCGCCGTCGGAGTCCCGGCTCACCGCCAGCCGGGCGGAATCGAAAGCGGTCTCGACTCTGTAGGCGGCAGAGGTTGGGGGGGCCTGACTCCGCCTCCTCGCCAGCACGGGTTCCCCAGACCGCGCGGCTACTTCTCAATGCGGGCACAATACGATGCACTGGGCGACGCTGGCTCCGAAAGGGGGACGGACGGGGGGCTGGAACCTGGGCGAGCCCTTGAGCTCTCCCCTGGGGGGGCGCCCACTCCGTTGACGCCGGCTCACTTCTCGGGCGCACTGGCGCCTTCCGCGTTCCAGACCGTGCTCCCAATAACACTGTTCGTAGCCGCGAGCAGCACCACGCCAGCCATGTTCCAGACGCCGTCCGACCCGCGAGGCGCTGCGCCTCACGCGCCAGGCAGGCCCGAGCCAACCTTCGCAGCGGCTCCTGTGCGAGCGGCCCACATCGCGCAAGGCGAGGGTGGGGATGGCCTGAACCCTTGCGTCGGCTCATGTGCTGGTGGAGGCTGGATACAGCCACGGTACGTGAAGTACCTGTTCACATTGCCGAGTCGCGGGGGATTCGATCTTGGCACGCTCCGTGGCCCTCCCAGTAGACAGATGTTGGATGACCTAGCATTGGTCGTTTACGCAATTCGCGCGCAGGTGGACGCCATGATCGAGGAGGAACGAAGGAAATGCAGCGCGCAGTCCTCGAATGGCAGCGAATGTCAGCCGACAGCATACTGTGAGTGTAGAGGACAGCCATGGATGTATGGCGGGTACGAGTTCAATAATCCTGTACTTGGCGGCCACGCAATGACACTAATAAAAATACAGATGTGGGGGATGGATTCTGAAGGAGTCGCCCGGGTAAGATATCGGTACTTGCCATTGACCCGCGAGGAGTGGAACGTGTACAAGCCGAGGTTTGAGCAGGAAGCGATCGGAGTTATTCATCTGAAAGGAGAAGCATCTGAACTCCCAGATTTTGGTACTGGTTGGAACAAGAGAGGTGCCGGTGGGAACAAATACACTGTATCCGTGCATATTGGTGGTAGGTGCAGTATTGTGTGCGGCCTGAAAAGCGGTGTGAGCCTGAGTAGCGGGGCGCGGGTGATCCGGTGAGATTCCGGGGGCGTGAGGCCGCTGCCGGAGGGCCATGGGGATTACGGCCGCCCATGAGCATTCATGGGTAGTGTGCCAAGGCGATCTGAGCCATGCAGACGCGGCGCCGGCGTTGTTGTAGTAGCGAGGGTGGTGTTCGTTGGCATACTCTGGACTGGGTGTCGGTCCATGCCGACGGGGGCCCCAGACGCCGGGATCGGGCGGGAGCGAGAGGGCGGACTCTGTGCACTGTTCGGATGTTGGAAAATGGCGGGGCGCAAGTACACGATCTCCGGAAAGATCGTGGGCAAGTGGGTGCCCATGAGTCATGGGTGGTACGTGAGTTGTGAACTCGAGGTCCCGGATGAGCCACCATTGGCTATTACGCATCTTGTATCGGTTGGGTGGGACGGCGTATTTGAGGTTCCGTGCTTGACGGCCGGCACCTATCGGCTTCGGGTGATGCGTGAAGGACCCCCTGAAGGACCCAATGAGCTCAGGTGCCTCGCGGACGTCCGAGGTGTTCGTGCCGGGACGCAAGGTCTAGTGTTCTCAAGTGACAACTGGTAGTGTGGCAGCGCGCAGCGCATGTTGAGCGGGGGTGGACCGGACGGCTCTGTAGGTCCGAAGTCAAGGGGACGGTTGGTCCGCTGAAAGGGTCACGCCGCGGCTCCGAGGATCAGGAGGTGGTGGGTGGGACCCTGAGGAGGCAGTCGTGCTGCTGGGACGCGACGGATCGGGCACGGAGCGTGGCGCGGAGGCGGTGCTTCATGCGGGGTGCTTGCTGCGAGAGCTCACAGACGCGATCTACGAGTGGTGGAATGCGAGCGGCGCCGCCGCAACTCGCGTTCGCCGCCGCTGTGGCGTGGAACTATGTGGCGGATTGGTTCGGGTGGTGGGGGAGGCCGTGGGGGCTCAGGGCGGTGATGCCGCGCGCTCGGTGCCGACGCTCGCCCGGGCCGTGCCGTGAGCGTTAGGGGCTGACCGAGGCGCGTGGATGCGGGTCTTGTACTGGCTGCTCGCAATCATGGAGTTGTTCGTGTGGCTGCTCGCCGTCATGTTGGTCACCCGCGCAGTGGGAGCGTGGGGGCTCCGGGGATGGCTGGCCTTGGTCCCAGCCGCGCTGGTCTTCTCTCTGGCGCGGCATGCGGTGCGCTGGGCAAGGCGTCGCAGCCACCCTGGTGATTCCGATGGGGACACTCAAGTCCAAGAGGAACCAGAGGACGGTCCCGACTGAAGGTTCACCAGTTACCGCGCCGCGCGGAGCTTGCGCTCGAGGAGGTGGGTGAGGAGGGCGTCGGCGAGGCGGCGGGCGGCGCGGCGGTCGGAGGCGGGGATGGCAAGGCACGGGGACGCTAAGGCGGACGAGGCCGCGACGGATCTCCTGCGGGACGGAATGACGGAACGGGTGCGGACGGAATGACGGGGTCTCCCGGGACGAATCGAGCCCGCATGCACTCCCGCCCCGAGCGATTCGGTGGGAGCTGCGCGGAGGCGGGGCTCCGGGAAGCGTGGGTTCACCGTCCGCGGGGGGCGGAGCGGGCGGGGAGCACCTGGAACCCCATCTGCGCGAAGTGCCGGTCGGTGGTGAGCGCCTGCTTCAGCCGGAGCTCGTGCATCACGGCCATGCTGGTGCAATCCGTGAACGAGTACTCCTTGTGCCGGTGGCGGAAGAACTCGCGGCGGGCCCTCTCGGCGCGGGCCGCGTCGATCCACTCCCAGCGCACGAGCGAGCTGCCCTCCAGGAGCCGCCACCACGCCTCGGCGGCGTCGAGCCCGAGGCGGATCCGGATCAGGGTCAACGTCTCGTCGATCACGTAGTCGGTCGTGACGAGGATCTGGCCGTTCCGGAGGCTGGAGTCCCTGGCCTCCCTGGAACTCCGGTGCGCGGGGTCGGCGGCGTCCGCGCACGCCATCCATCCCGCCGTATCGACGAAGATCCCCCTCATCGGCCGTAGAGGACGGCGTCGTGGTCGCGGGCGGCCCGTCGGTCGGTGCTCCGCCCCACCGCGCCCGCGCCGTAGAGGGGGTCCTCCTCGAGGGATCCGGGCGAGGCGTCGGGCCCCTCCACCGGGACGATCCGGAAGGCCGGGCGGCTCCGGTAGATCACGGTGTAGCGCGCCCCCTTCCGGACGCGCGCGACGAGCCTCGGCAGGGAGGCGCGCAGCTGCTTCGCGTTGATGAGGGTGTCCACGGGGATGCCTCCAGGGTCATCTCAAGTTGAACATGGCGGCGCGCGGATGTCAAGCCGCCTACCGCGCCGCGCGGAGCTTGCGCTCGAGGAGGTGGGTGAGGAGGGCGTCGGCGAGGCGGCGGGCGGCGCGGCGGTCGGTCGCGGTGAGGGCGAGGCGCGCGGTGGCCGCGGGGTCGGGGTCGGCGAGGCGGGCGAGAGCGGCGAGGACGCCGCGGGTGGTGGAGAGCGCCAGCGGGTCCCTGTCCCGGCAGTGCGCGCACAGCGCGCCGCCGCGGGCGGGGGAGAGGAGCGGGGTGCGCTCCTCCGCGAGCCCCCTCCCGCAGGAGACGCAGGCGTCGAGGACGGGGCCGAGGCCGAGCACCGCGAGGACCCGGAGGTCGAACCGGAGGAGCAGCGTCGGGATCCTGTCCCGCGGCGCGCCCTCCAGCCCCTCGAGCGACTCGACGGCGAGGTCGAACAGCTCCGGGTCCGCGTGCTCCTCGCGGGAGACGCCGTGGAGGACCTCCAGGAGATGGAAGGCCGCCTGGAGCCGCTCGAGGCCCCGCCGGATCCCCGGCCAGGAGGTGCGGCGCTCGAAGGAGCCGAGGATCGCGAGCCCCGAACGCTTCGGGTAGAAGGCGGCCACGCCCGCCTCGAGGACGTCCAGCGCCCCGCCGAAGCCGGACTTCGGCCGGAGCGACCCCTTCGCCAGCGCGTGGACCCGCCCCGAGTCGCGCGTGAGCAGGTGGACCACCTGGCTCGTCTCCCCGAACTCGAACTTCCGGAGGACGAGGGCGGGGGTCCGGGAGGGGGCCATGGCCGGGGCAGGGCTACTCCCGGTGGAGCGCGCAGATCGCCACGGCCAGGGCGTCCGACGCGTCGGCGGGGGCGGGGACCTCGGCGAGGCCGAGGAGGACGCGCACCATGGCGCCCACCTGCTCCTTGGCGGCGGCCCCGCGGCCGGAGACCGCCTTCTTCACCGTGGCCGGGGGGAACTGCCGGACAGGTAGCCCCTCGAGCGCCGCCGCCAGGAGCGCCGCGCCCCGCCCCTCCCCGAGGGCGAGCGCCGCGCGGGCCCCCTTCCCGAAGAAGGCCTCCTCCACGGCGACGCCGCCGGGGCGGTGCTCGCGGATGAGGGCCCTGAGGCCCTCGTGGAGGACGCGGAGGCGCTCCGGGACCGGCTCGGACGCCCGCGCGCGGAGGACCCCCCAGGCCACGGCGCGGAGCCGGGCCCCCTCGCGATCGACGACCCCCCAGCCGACGACGCGCGTGCCGGGGTCGATGCCGAGGATCCGCACGGAGGGTAGCGTACGGCGCGCGGGCCCCGCGACGGGCTCCTACTGGTTCGGGAGGGTCTTCGGCGGCGCGGACCCTTCGGGCGGGCTGTCGAAGAGCGCCGGGTCGCCCACGAGCACGATCTCCAGGCCCTCCGGGCGGAGGTACTCGCGGGCCACCCGCTGGACGTCCTCCACGGTCACGGCGCGGACCCGCGCGAGGTACCGCTCGAAGTGGTCCGGCGGGAAGCCCCGGAACTCGAGCTGCGCGTACTGGGCGGCGAGGCCGGCCGGGTTCTCGAACCTCTGGAGGAAGCTGTTGACGATCGAGTCGCGCGCCTGGGCGAGGTCCTCCGCGGGGATCGGCTCGTCGCGGATCTGCCCGATGAGATCCTTCATGAGCCCGATGGCGCGGTAGGAGGTCTCCGCCTTGGTCTGCACGACCCCGAGGAAGAGCCCGCCCTGGTTGAAGGAGGGCATCCCCGAGCCCACGGAGTAGGCGAGCCCCTCCTTCGTGCGGATGATCTTCGTGAACCGGGACCAGAAGGACCCCCCGCCGAGGACGAGGTTCATCACCTCCAGGGGCTCGGCGTCGGGGTCGAGCGCCCTCGGGCCCCAGTGGCCGATGCGGATGTTGGTCTGCGTCACCCCCGGCATCGGCACGACGTAGTGCCCGCCGCGGTAGGCCCGCTCGAAGGGCGGCGGGTCCTTCGGGAGCGGGTCCGGGGCCCTCTCCCAGCCGGCGAAGGCCCCCTCGAGCGCCGCGACCATCTCGGCCTTCCTGAAGTCCCCGGCCACCGCGAGGATGAACCCCTCCGGGTGGAACCAGCGCGCGTGGTAGGCCCGCAGGTCCTCCGGCGTGATGGACCCCACCGACTCCGGCGTGGCCTGCCGCCCGTAGGGGTGGCCGGCGAAGGCGAGGCGGGCGAAGGCCCGGCGGAGGACCGCCGCCGGGTTCGCGCGCTGCGCCAGGAGGCCCTGGAGGGTCGCCTGCTTCGCCCGGGTGAACCGGTTCGGGTCGAAGCCGGGGTTGCGGAGGACGTCCGCGAACACCTGGAGGCCGCGCGCGACGTCCCGCGAGAGGAACGAGAAGGACGCCCCGCAGGACTCCATCCCCCCCCCGACGGAGACGCTCCCGGCGAGCATGTCGAGTTCGTCGTCGAGGGCCTCGGGCTTGAGCGTCGTCGTGCCGCCCGAGCGGACGAGCGCGCAGGCCAGGCCCGCGAGGCCCTCCTTGCCCTCGGGGTCGAACACGGAGCCCCCGCGGAAGACGGCGGAGGCGTCCACGAGGGGGAGCGTGTGGTCCTCGAGGAGGTGCACGACCATCCCGTTCGAGAGGACGACCCGGTCGGTCCGGCGGAGTACGAAGGCCTGCTCCGGGAAGCGGAGGTCCTTCGGGTGGCGCGGACGGCCCCGCGCGTCCACGCCGGCGCCGGAGGGCGCCGCGGCGGAGTCCACGGCGGGCGACCCCGGGGGCGGCGCGGAGGCGCACCCCGGGAACGCCGGGGCGGCCAGCGCGACGGCAGCGAGGAGTGCGGCGCGACGCAAGCGCTCGGGATCCATGGCCCCCTCCTACCTCGCCGCCGGGGCCGCCCCTGCCGGGGCGTCGGCGGCCACGAGGCGCACGACGGTCCTGTTCTCGTCGGTGAAGTACTTCCGCGCCACGCGCTGGACGTCCTCGGCGGTCACGGCCGCGATGCGCTGCTGGTAGGCGTTGATGTAGTCCCACCGGTACAGGGCCTCGTAGGAGGAGAGCGTCTGGGCCAGGCCCATGTTCGACTCCATGGCGCGGATCATCTGGGCCGCGTTCTGGTTGCGGATGCGCCTGAGCTCCGTCTCGGAGACCGGCTCCTCCCGGAGGCGCCGCACCTGCTCGGCGATGGCCGTCTCCAGGTCGTCGAGGGTCTTCCCGTTCCGGACGAGGGGAGACCCCGTGAAGGAGAAGGTCTCGGGGTAGAGCGAGTCGCCGTTCCCCGCGCCGACCTGGCCGATGCCGCCCCTCTGGGTGATCTCGCGGGGGAGGCGCGCCGAGGGCCCGCCGGAGAGGATCCCCACGAGCACGTCCAGGACGTAGAAGTCCGGGTGGCCGAGCGCGGGGCGGTGGTAGCTGACCACCATCTGCGGGACGGTTAGGCCCGGGTACTTCGCGGTCGCCCGCTTCTCCCCCTTCTGCGGGGGCTCCACGGTGACGACCGGATCGGGGTCCGGCTGCCGGGGGATGTCCCCGAAGTAGCGCTCCAGGAGCGCCATCACCTGCTCGAACCGGACGTCCCCCACGACGGCCGCGATGGCGCGGTTCGGGGCGTAGTACTTGCGGAAGAACTGCTCCACCTGCGTGCGGGAGACCCGGGCGATGTCGCTCGCCCACCCGATGACCGGCCACTTGTAGGGGTGCGCCGCGAAGGTCACGAAGCCCGCCGCCTCGTTCAGCGCGCCGAAGGGGCTGTTGTCCAGCCGCAGCCGGCGCTCCTCCATGATCACGTCCCGCTCCTTGTAGAACTGGCGGAGGACCGGGTTGCGCATGCGGCCGGACTCGATGAGGGCCCACAGCTCGAGGCGGTTCGCCGGGAGGCTGTAGAAGTACTGCGTCGAGTCGTTGCCGGTGGAGGCGTTGAGGCCCCAGGCCCCGTTGCGGTCGAGGATGGCCCAGTCCTCGTCCTCGACGACGAACCGGTCCGCCTCCTCCTGGACCTCGCAGAACGCCTTCTCCGCCTCGAAGACCTGCACGACGGCCGGGCCCAGCCCGATGAGGGGGGCGGCCTCCGTGCGGAGCTGCTGCACGCGGGCCGCGTCGCGGCGCTCGGCCGGGATGGCCTCGGCGACGGCCAGGGCGTGGGAGACGCGGACCACGGCGTCGTACTCCTCGGTGTGGCGGCGCAGTTCCAGCGGGAGGGCCGCCCGCGCGGCGAGGACCTCGTGGTAGAGGCGCTCGGTCTTCTCGAGGAGGGGCTTCTCCTTCGCGTAGTCCGTCGTCCCCCAGGCGTCGGTCCCCTTGAAGAGCATGTGCTCGAGGATGTGGGCGATCCCCGTCTGCCCGGACTGCTCGTCCACGGAGCCCACGCGGAACTTCACGACGCAGGCCACGGTGGGGATCTCGTGCCGCTCGACCACGAGGACCTTCATCCCGTTGGAGAGCGTCCCCTCCTTCACCGGGACCTGGAAGGGCTTCGAGTCGGCGGCGCGCGCGGGCGCCGGCGCGGCGATCGCGAGCGCGACGCCGGCCAGGGCGGCGGCGCGGAGCGCGGGGAGCCTCATGGGGGAAGCCTCCGGGGGACGGCGAAGCAGCCGAATCTAATGGGAGCACGGCGGACCGGGGGAGGAATCCCCCGAGCGCGGAGGGTCGCGCTACCCGCCGCCCCGGCGGGCGGATACAGTCATGGAGTCCATGGACTCCATCGCCTCCGTCGTCGTGGCCGCGGGGGAGGGGCGCCGGTTCGGCGGCGACCTCCCGAAGGCCTTCGTCCTGCTGGCGGGCCGGCCGCTGTTCCTCCACTCCCTGGAGCGGCTGGCCGCGGTGCCCGGGCTCGCGGAGCAGGTCCTCGTGGTCCCGCGCGGGCGGGTGGCCGAGGTGCGGGAGCGGTGGGGGGAGGAGCTCCGGCGGCTGCGCGTGGCGCGGGCGGTCGAGGGAGGGGCGCGGAGGCAGGACTCGGCGGCGGCGGGCTTCCGCGCGGTCTCCGGCTCGGCCGCGGTCGTCCTCATCCACGACGCGGCCCGCCCGCTGCTCAGGACCGAGGACGCGGTGCGCGTGGCCGAGGCGGCGGCGCGGGACGGCGCGGCGCTGCTGGCGGCCCCGCTCTCCGACACGCTCAAGCGCGAGGGGCCCGGCGGGCGGGTGGCGGAGACCTTGGACCGCCGGGGGCTCTGGCGGGCCATGACCCCCCAGGGGTTCCGCCGCGAGGTCTACGCGGCCGCGCTCGCGCGCGCCGAGGCGGACGGGGCCGAGGTCACCGACGACGCTGCGCTCGTGGAGCGGGCGGGGGGCATTGTGCGCCTCGTCGAGGGGGACCCCGCGGACCTCAAGGTCACCACGCCCGCGGACCTCCGCGCGGCGGAGGCGCTGCTCCGGGAGCGGGGGGGGCGGCCGTGAGGCGGGTCCGCGTGGGGATCGGGTGGGACATCCACCGGCTCGTCCCCGGGCGCCGGCTCGTCCTCGGCGGCGTGGACATCCCCCACCCCAAGGGGCTCCTCGGGCACAGCGACGGGGACGCGCTCCTCCACGCCCTCACCGACGCCGTCCTCGGCGCGGCGGGCCTGGGGGACATCGGGGACCGGTTCCCCCCCACGGACCCGCGCTGGGGGGACGCGGACAGCGGGGTGTTCCTGAAGGACGCGCTGGCCGCCGCGCGGGCCCGGGGCCTCGTCCCCGTGAACGTCGATGCGGTCGTGGTCGCCGAGGAGCCGCGCCTGGGCCCCCTCAAGCGGGAGATGGCCGCGCGCATCGCCGCGCTCTTCGGGCTCCCGGGGCGGAGCGTGTGCGTGAAGGCGAAGAGCGCCGAGGGGCTCGGCCCCGTGGGGGCCGGCGAGGCCATCGAGGCGACCGCGGTGGTCCTCCTCGGGATGCCCGGGAAGAAGACCCCGAAGGGGATGGCGGCCGCGGCCGCCGCCGCCGCGGCGGGGCCCGGTCCCGACCGGCCGCGCGCCCGGGAGCGGAAGAGGTGAGGCTCCGCTTCCACGACAGCCTCGCGGGGGAGGTCCGGGACTTCGAGCCGCTGACCCCCGGGCGCGTGCTGCTCTACACCTGCGGCCCCACGGTCTACCTCCCGCAGCACATCGGAAACTTCCGCGCCTTCGCCTTCGAGGACGTCCTCTGCCGGACGCTGGAGCTGGCGGGGCTCCAGGTCCGCCAGGTCATGAACATCACCGACGTGGGGCACATGACCGTGGACACCGTCGCCGACGCCGGGGGCGAGGACAAGATGGAGGTGGCCGCCCGGCGGGAGGGGGTCGATCCCCTCACCGTCGCGGCCCGGATCACCGGGAGGTTCCACCGGGACCGCAGGGCGCTCCGCATCCGGGACGCGGCGCTCTACCCGAAGGCGACCGACCACGTTCCGGAGATGATCGACCTCATCCGGCGGCTCGTGGAGCGGGGTCACGCCTACGCGGTGGGGGGGAACGTCTACTTCGAGGTCGCGACCTTCCCCGGCTACGGGAAGCTCTCGAAGAACACGGTGGAGGCCCTCGTGGCGGGGGCGCGGGTGGAGGTGAACCCCGAGAAGCGCCACCCGGCCGACTTCGCCCTCTGGAAGACCGACCCGGACCACGCGATGCAGTGGGACTCCCCCTGGGGCCGCGGCTTCCCGGGGTGGCACATCGAGTGCTCGGCGATGGCGGTCAAGCACCTGGGCACCCCCACGATCGACATCCACTGCGGCGGCGAGGACCACCTCTTCCCGCACCACGAGTGCGAGATCGCCCAGAGCGAGGGGGCCTACGGCGTGCCCTTCGCCCGCTTCTGGATGCACAACCGCTTCATGTACGTCGAGGGGCGGAAGATGGCCAAGTCGCTCGGGAACTTCCTCACGCTCGACGACCTGGTCGCGCAGGGCTTCGACCCGGTGGCGGTCCGCTACCTCCTCATCAGCACGCAGTACAGCCAGCCCATGAACTTCACGCTGGAGGGGGTGCGCGGGGCCGCGAAGGCGGTGGATCGGATCCGCGGGGCGGTCCGCAACCTGGCCGTGGACGCCCACGTCACGCAGCTCTCCGGGACCCCGGAGGCGATCGACCGCTTCGAGGGGGCCTTCCGCGACGCCCTGGCCGACGACCTCAACGCGTCGGCGGCCCTGGCCGCCGTCCACGAGGCGGCCACCTGGGCGAACTCCCACCCGGTCTGGTCCCCGCAGGACGCCGTCGCGGTCCGGCGCCTCTTCGGGGTCTTCGACTCGGTCCTCGACGTGCTCCGCGAGGACGCGGTCCCCCGCGGGGACGAGGCGGAGATCGATCGCCTGGTCACCGAGCGGGAGGCGGCGCGGAAAGGGCGGGACTTCGCCCGATCGGACGCCCTCCGCGCGCGCCTCGGCGCGCTCGGCGTCGTGGTGGAGGACACCCCCCGCGGCCCCCGCTGGACGCGGAAGTAGGCGTCCTCTATGGCTCTCCGGCAGGCGTTCATCGGTGCCTATCTTGGGCCTGCGGCTGCATCCTCGATCCCGTAGCCGAACTCGAACTCGCAGGTCGAGCGGGGGAGTGCTCCTCGCCTTCCGTCGTGGGCTGGTTGGCCCTGGCGCCAGATCGGCGCGGCCGGCCTAAAGGATGGCGCAGGCATTGGCCGCCGCGTCGGGTCCCGCCGCGGCCGCCTCCAGCGCCCGGATCGCGATCCGCCCGGCGTCCGTGGGGGCGTGCTTCCCGTAGCGCGCAGCGCAGGTGAGCGTCGAGTGGCCGGTGACCCGGGCGACGAAGGAGAGAGGGGGGCCTCGCGGCCCCGGCCGGTCTTGCTCCTGCGGACCAGCACGGTCCCGCGGGCGAAGTCCACGTCCCGCCACTCGAGGTCGAGGAGCTCCCCGCGCCGAAGCCCCGTGTCCGCGAGGACGAGGATGAAGGGCTTGAGGTCCTTCGGCGCGGCGGCGACGAGGCGGCGGATCTCGGGCTCGCCCAGGAAGGGGATCTCGGGTTCCACGAGGCGCGGGCGCTTCACCCGGACGGCCACGTTCTCCCGGGCGAACCCCCGCTTCACCGCCTCCTCGAGGACGGGCGACAGGGAGGCGAGGTAGCGCCTCGCCGTGGCGGGCTTGCAGCCGCGGTTCTTCAGGTGCGCGAGGAAGTCCTCGACGTCGTGGGGGGCGAGGTCCTTGACGGGCCTCTCCCCGAAGTACGCGGCCGCCACCTCGATCGGGCGCTCGTGGCAGCGGAACCACCGCGGGGCGAGGTGCCCCCGGCGGGCGGGCCCCTTCTCAGTCCCGGTGTTCGATGGGGAGGGTCCGGACGCGGCACCGCCCCTCCTCGATCACGACCACGGCACCCTGGTCCAGGGCCGCGGAGGCCCGGGCGAGCGTGGCATCCAGACGAGCGGAGACGTGGCCGCTGGACGCATCGACCAGCCGGAAGACGATCACTGAGGCCCAGGGTCCGAGACACCTTGCGGCGATCTCGCCGAAGTCGAGATCGAACGTCAGCACGATCCGGTGCTCGGCCGCCGCGCGTCGAAAGATCTCGGCGTCCGACGCGCGCTGCAGCCCCAGGTCGCGGAGGTGCACGACATCGTGCCCCGCGACGCGGAGCCCTTCCGCGACCCGCCGCGAGACGCCCATGTCGGCGAGGAACCGCACGGGCGCGCGGCCTACTCGACCAGAACCTGCTCGGAGGCCAGCCAGGCCGCGTACTCGATGGCCTGCTGGACGTCCTCCCGCACGAGGTCGGGGTAGTCCCGGAGCACGTCGTCGGGGCTCGCGCCGTGGGCGATCTGGCTGACGACCACCGAGACGGGGATCCGCATTCCCCGGATGCACGCGCGGCCCCCGAGGACCTGCGGATCGAACGTGATGCGGTCGAACTTCATGGCGGGGAGATTGTACCGCGTTCCCCCTCGGGACCGATGCCGCGCCCTCGGGAACGTCCCCTTCCCCCCGACGCGGAAGGGATGACGTCCGGCCCCGTGGTCCTCGGGAGTGGAGACCGGCACCGAGGGCCTCTACCGCTGGATCCGCCGACTGCGCCACCCCGCCGTACTCGCGATGGGCTACAACGTGGGCACCGACCCCCTCCGGCTCGCGCGTAACCAACGCCCTCTCCGGTAGTTACGAATGCGGACACAGCCGCTCTCAAGGCTGCGACACCGGTTCAAATCCGGTCAGGCGTCCCTACCGCGGGCGGCCCCGCCGCGCGAGGCCGCGGCGGATCTCCGCGAGGACAGTCTCGTTCTCCCAGTAGGCCACGTGGGAGCGGAAGAAGCCGTCCAGCGCGGTGATCCCGGACTTCACCTCCACCTCGGCCACGGGGGCCCCGTCGTGGAGGCAGAACACGCGGCCCATCTCGAAGGCGAGCCAGTCGTGGCGGTCGCGGAAGTTGGTCCACCGCCCGATGGTCCGGGGGACGACCACGGGCCGACCGGGCGCGGCCTCGGCGATCCCCGCGCGCGGGTCCTGGAGGTGGAAGAAGGAGGCCTGTCCCCCGAGCGTGAAGAGGTGGCGGATCCAGAGCGGCGGCTCCTCGCACACGGCCATGTCGAAGACGATGACGCCCCCGAGGCTGTGCGCGATGACGGAGATGGGGCGCTCCTCGGTCCCCCAGCCCTCCGGCAGCGCCTCGCGCACGCGCCTCTGGATCCTCCTCCGCCCGTGGGCCCCCTGGTAGGCCAGGATGTCCCCGACGATGGGGAGGACCCGCCGCGTGAAGAAGGCGCGCGGGGTCTCCCCCACGACGCCCCGCGCGAGGGTCCGCTCCCAGA
Organism: uncultured Planctomycetota bacterium; assembly: GCA_964555565.1. GTDB lineage: Bacteria > Planctomycetota > JAJSAM01 > JAJSAM01 > JAKLKS01 > CAZKTF01. The sequence continues at coordinate 15,493 of CAZKTF010000042.1, forward strand.
AGGTCCCGCCGGCGGTCTCGGGGCGGTGCTCCACGGGCAGGGCGAGCTCCAGGTGGCGGTCGCTCCCGCCGAGGTCCCCCCAGTACACGGGGACGAGGCGCCGGCGCTTCCCGAGCGCCGCCTCGAGCCGCCCGACGATCCCGTGGAACTTCTCCCGGTCCCGGATCTTGATCCCGTGGAGGACGAGGACCGGCTCCCTGTGTGTGCGCACGGGGGCTACCAGTCGTCCGCCTCGAGCAGCGTGGCCACGTCGGAGAGGTCCTGGTCGGGGAGGACGTCGGGGGTGAGGAAGGGCATCCACGCGTCCGAGTTCTCGCGGTCCTGCCTCGTGGGCCCCGAGCGGCAGTACTCGATGACGCGGAAGCGGTCGGGGGCCTGCGTCTTCCCGCGGAGCCCGGCCCCGAGGTCCCCCTTCCCCCCGGGCCCGTGGCAGAGGAGGCAGGTCCTCCGGTAGACCTCGAGGCCCCGCACCCGGTCCCCGGCGAGGCCGTCCACGCGGGCGAGGGCGTCGGAGGAGGCGTCGCGCCCCGCCGCGAGCGGCTCGTGGGGCCCCGGCCGCGAGAGGGTCTCGAGGAAGGCGACGAGGGCCGCCGCGTCCGCGGGCTCCACCTCGACGGCGGAGAGGTCCTTCGTGCCATCCGCCTTCACCGGGAGGACGCGGTTCCAGGAGCGCTGCTGGAACCGCGCGACGCAGGTGAGCACCGCGTCGTCCACCTTCGCGACACCCGCCTTGAGCGTGCCGTGCCACCAGTAGGGCCGCCGCGTGGCGTCGCGGAGCGAGTGCCCGACGCGCCGCCGGGCGGGGTCGGGCTGGTCCTCGGCCGCGGTCGAGTGGCAGTCCGCGCAGGCGAGGCCGCCCACCCTCTTCCCGAAGAGCGCCTTCCCCCGCTCGGCCGGCGTGGCGGGGGGAGATGGGGCGGGGGCCGGGCCGGCGTCGCCGCAGCCCGCGGCCGCCAGCAGCAGGGCGAGCGCCGCGGCGGGCGCGGTGCGGGAGGCCTGGGGACGCATGGGGGGGGATTCTACGGCGGGAGTCCACCCCGGCGCGACGGCGCCCGGGCCGGCGCCCGGGAGTACGATGGCCCGGATGCGCCGATCGGGGCTCCTCGCCGCCGGCCTCCTCGCGGCCCTCGCCGGGTCCGCGCCCCTCCCCGCCCGGGCCGACACGGTCACGCTCCGGAACGGGAAGACCGTGGAGGGGCTCGTCCTCGAGGAGACCCCGGAGAGGCTCGTCCTGCGCACCCCCGCAGGCTCCCAGACCCTCGCCCGGGCCACGGTGGCCTCCGTGGCCCCCAGCGCCGATCCGCAGAAGGACTTCGATCGCTACTTCGCGCTCCTGGGGAAGAAGGACGCCCAGGGGGCCTTCCTCCTCGGGGACTGGGCCAGGCGGCGCGGGTTCGAGGCCGGGAAGCGCCGCGGGCTCGAGCGCGCGCTCGCCATCGACCCCGACCACGCCCGGGCGCGCGAGGCCCTGGGCTTCGTCCGCGTGGACGGGTCCTGGATGACGCGCGAGCAGGCCGCCGAGCACGAGAAGGACGAGAAGCTCCGGGGGGAGATGGCCGAGCGGTACGGGCGGCTCCTCGGCGAGAAGCCGGAGACGCTCCTCGGGGCGCACTGGGCGTGCGTGGACCTCCTCCAGGACGGGAAGGCGGCGGACCGGCTCGTGGACCTGGAGCAGGGCTGGGTCGCGGCGGTCGAGGTCCTCGGCCCGCCCGACCCCTGGCCCGGGCGCGCGAAGGTCCTCGCGCTGAAGGGCCTCGACCAGTACCGCAAGTGGCTCGACGGCGAGGGCGGGTCGATCCCGGGCGCGAACGCGCAGCTCGTGGGCTTCATGCGGCAGGCGACGGGGATGAAGTGGACGACCCCGCCGATTCTCGCCCGCTCCGACCAGCCCGACGTCCCCGCGATGCACTCCGCGAACGTGCACGCCGCGGGCCACCTCCTCCTCAACAACTGGAAGGGCTACAACCGCGGGAACCAGCCCTTCTGGCTCGAGGAGGGGTTCGGCGGGTGGCTCGAGGCGCGCGTGCGGAAGTCGAACTCCTCCTGGTGCTTCGAGGTGAAGAAGTCGGTCTACGGCGGGGGCTTCCGCAACACCCAGGACTGGGAGAAGAACGACGCGGACGTCCGCGCCCTGGCGAAGGAGGCCGCGTCGAAGGGCGGGTTCCTCCCCCTCGACCAGCTCGACACGCTCCCGAAGGGGGAGTACGGGAAGCGCGAGGTGGTGCAGTCCTTCACGCTGGTCTCCTTCCTCCTCGACGAGAAGGGGAAGGAGAGGTTCCGCGACTACCTCACGCGCGTGAAGGGTGGGACGCGCTCGTCCATCGCCTGCAAGGCGGCCTACGACGTGGACTTCGAGGGGCTCGAGAAGGAGTGGGCCCGCTACGTCGTCGCGAAGTGGTGAAGCTGTCGGGGGTCAGACCTCAGGCGCCGGCGAGCGGCTCAGCACGCAGAGCGCACTCGGCGCCTGGGGTCTGACCCCATGGTGTCGCCGAGCGGACGCTCGTACCCGCAGGCCGAGCACGCGAGCATCCACCCGGGGCGGAGGTGGAAGACGCGGGTCTCTCGGCAGCGCGGGCAGAGGATCCGGATCCAGGACTTCACGACCGAGGCCATCCAGGCTCTCCTTGTCGAGGGAGCCCGTGCAAACCGCGTTCCGCGCGAACGGACGCGCCGGCTCAGGCCGGGGGGAGGACCCGCTCCCGGTCCAGCCCGAGGCTCATGTCCTTCTCGAGGCTGCACTGGGTGCACTTGACGGTCGTCTCCTTCACGAGGACGAAGACCGTCCGGTCGTGGCACCGGTCGCAGTAGAGGCGTGCCCAGGTCGTGGTGATCGTCTTGGAGTCGAGCATGGCTTCCCCGGGTGCAAACCGCTTGCCGCAGCCGGGGTGGGGGAGGGGGGCGGCTTCGAGGCCGGGAGCGGCCGGATCGAGGCTGCCGGGCGGGGAATCCCACCGGCCCCCCTGAAACGGCCGGCCTGAAACGATCGTTGTCGGGGGTCAGACCTCGGGCGTTTGCAGACGGGAGGACCTCGTCTTGGCGTCGCCCTGGAGCTGCAAACGCCTTGGGTCTGACCCCCTAGCATCGACCCGGGGGAGGTAGGCGGCCCCGCCGGATGCTCTTCGCGGGGATGTGGTATGGCGCAGCGTCGTTGTTCGGGGTCAGACCTCAGGCGCCAGGGAGCGGCTCAGCACGCCGAGCGTACTCGGCGCCTGGGGTCTGACCCCGTAGTGTCGCCGACTCCCACTTGCAACCGGGTGCGGCCTGGCCCCATAGTGTCGCCCTTGCAGACGTTCACCATCCGCCGCGGGACGGACGCCGACGCGCCGACGATCGCGGAGTTCAACCGCCGCCTCGCGGAGGAGACCGAGTCGCTCCGGCTCGACCCCGCGGTCCTCGGGCCCGGCGTGCGGGCCGCGCTCGCCGACCCCGCGCGATCCCTCTACTTCGTGGCCGACGCGGGGGGCGAGGTCGTCGGGCAGACGATGGTGACCTGGGAGTGGAGCGACTGGCGCAACGGGTTCCTCTGGTGGATCCAGAGCGTCTACGTGCGCGCCGACTGGAGGCGGCGGGGCGTGTTCCGCGCGCTGCACGCGCGCGTCGTCGAGGAGGCCCGCCGCGCGGGCGCCGTCGGCGTCCGCCTCTACGTGCTCCGCACGAACGCCCGTGCTCTCGAGGCCTACGGACGGCTGGGCATGCACGACTCCGGCTATGTCGTGTTGGAGCAGGCGACTCCACGCGCTTGAAGTTGCAAACGCTTCCCTCTAGAGCTTGGGGTCTGACCCCACCGTTTGCAGAAGCACCCGCGGCTGCGCCCACGTTGGATACGCTTCCGCCGCCGCGATGAGGAGACGCCGCGCTTCGGCGCGGACCGCGGGGTCCTCGAGCGTCCGCGGGAACGCCTCGATCGCCTCGGCCGCGAAGGCCGTCCCGAGCACGGGGTCGTCCCGGTCCGCGGCGAGCGCGGCGCGCCAGCCCTCGAGCCAGAGGGCCTCGTCGGCGCACTGACGCCCCAGCGCCGCGAGGTGGAGCCGCGGCGGCAGGGCCCCCGGGTCGGCGTCCATCGCCGCGCGGTAGAGCCGCTCCGCCTCCGCCCGGTCGCCGGCCCGCGCGCGCAGCGACGCGCGGAGGTCGAGGACCTCGGCGTCCCCGGGGAACGC
>CAZKTF010000043.1:0-19478 GCA_964555565.1 uncultured Planctomycetota bacterium
GGTCGATGCCCAGGTCGGCGAGGATCCGCGTCGAGGTGACGCGGCCGATCCCGTAGATGTAGGTCAGGGCGATGACGATCCGCTTGTCCGGCGGGACATCGACGCCCACGATGCGGGGCATGAGGCCTCCTTGCCTAACCCTGGCGCTGCTTGTGCCGCTTCTCGGTGCAGATCACCCGCACCACGCCCTTGCGCCGGACGATCTTGCAGTTCTCGCAGATCCTCCGGATCGACGCCCGGACCTTCATCCGAACTCTCCTCCTCCGCCTAGGGGACCGTGAGGACCTGGGCCCCGTCCTCCGTCACGGCGACCGTGTGCTCGAAGTGGGCGCTGAGGGACCGGTCCCGCGTCACGACCGTCCAGCCGTCCTCCAGGAGGTCCACCTCCGGGCCGCCCATGTTCACCATCGGCTCGATGGCGATGACCACCCCCGGCCTGAGGACCACGTCGTGCAGCCGGGCCGAGGGGTCCACGTAGTTGGGGACCTGGGGCTCCTCGTGGAGCCGGGTCCCGATCCCGTGGCCGGCGTACTCCCGGACCACCGCGTATCCCCGCGACTCGGCGAGCGTCTGCACGGCGGCCGCGACGGCCGAGAGCCGCACGCCGGGGCCCACGACCCGGAGCGCCGCCTCCAGGCACTCCCGCGTCGTCCGGAGGAGCCGCTCCACCTCCGGCCGGACCTTCCCGACCGGGAGCGTCACCGCGGCGTCCCCCATGTAGTTCTTCCAGGTGGCGCCGACGTCCACGCCGAGGACGTCCCCGTCCTTCAGGCGGCGCTTCCCCGGGATCCCGTGCACCACCTCCTCGTTGATCGAGGTGCAGATGCTCTTCGGGTACCCGTGGTAGCCGCGGAAGGGGCAGGTCGCGCCCCGGCCCTCGATGATCGTGCGGGCCCGGCGGTCGATCTCGTCCGTGGTCATGCCCGCGCGGACGTTGTCCGACGCCCAGGCGAGGACCTCGGCCACGATCCGGCCGGCCTCGCGCATGGCCGCGACCTCCCGCGGGGTCTTGTAGGAGATCACGACACCGCCTCCCGCACGTTCCGGAAGACGTCGTCCGGGGAACCCTTCCCCCCGTCCACGCGCCGGAGCACCTTCGCCTTCTCGTAGCGGCGGACGAGACCCGCGGTCTGCCGCGCGTAGACCTCGAGCCGCCCGTGGATGGTCTCCGGCCGGTCGTCGTCCCGCTGGACCAGGGCCGTCGCGCAGGCGTCGCACTTGCCGGCGACCTTCGGGGGGTCCCCCGTCACGTGGTAGGTGCGGCCGCACTTCGGGCAGGAGCGGCGCCCGGAGAGCCGCTCCACGATGGCCTCCCCCGCGAGGTCCACGAGCACGACCCGGTCCACCCTCCGTCCCATGTCCCGCAGCATCCGCTCCAGGAGGTCGGCCTGCGGCTCCGTGCGGGGGTAGCCGTCGAAGACCACCCCGCCCCGGGCGTCGGCCTGGGAGAGGCGGTCGCGGACCACCTCCGCGAGGACCTCGTCCGGGACGAGCCCGCCGGCGTCCATGATGGCCCTGGCCTTCATCCCCACCGGGGTCCCGTCCGCGACCGCCTTGCGGAGGATCGCGCCCGTGGAGACCTGGGGGATGCGGAGGTGCTCCGCCAGCCGCTGGGCCTGCGTGCCCTTGCCGGCCCCCGGCGGCCCGAGGAAGACGATGTCCATGTTCATGTCCGGCGGCTAGAAGCCGCTCCCTCCCGTCCCGCCGCCCTTCATGAAGCCCTCGTAGTTCCTCATGAGGAGGTAGGAGTTCACCTTGTCCGCGAGGTCCAGCGCCACGGAGACCACGATGAGGATGCTCGTCCCCCCGATGAAGGTGACCGTCTGGCGAGGGAGCCCCACGGTGTCGGAGATCACGTCGGGGAGCAGCGCGATCACCGAGAGGAAGGCGGCCCCCGCCAGGGTGATCCTCTGGATCGAGCCGTCGAGGAACTCCTGCGTGCGGCGGCCCGGCCGGATCCCGGGGATGAAGGCCCCGTGCTCCTTGATCTGGTCCGCCATCTCCTTGGGGTTGAACATCATCCCGACCCAGAAGAAGGAGAAGAAGAAGATGAGCACGATGTAGGCGACGTCGTAGATGAAGTCCCCGCGGTCCAGCGCCGAGGAACCGAAGTAGCGCAGGAGCTGCTGCGGGAAGACCAGCAGCGTGGAGGCGAAGATCACGGGCATCACGGAGGTCTGGTTCACCTTGAGCGGCAGGTAGTGCCGCTGTCCCCCGTAGACGGCCCGGCCGCGGACGAGCTTCGCGTACTGGACGGGGATGCGCCGCTGCCCCTTCGTGATGTAGACGACCCCGAGGGTGACGGCCATGAAGAGCGCCACGAGGGCCAGGCCCTTCACCAGCTCGGGGCGGTTCTGGAGGGACTGCCGCCAGATCTCGAAGAAGGTGTCCGGGATCCGGGAGACGATGCCCGCCATGATCAGGAGGGAGATCCCGTTGCCGATCCCGTGCTCCGTGATCTGCTCGCCGAGCCACATGAGGAACACGGTCCCGGCCGTGAGGCCGATCATCACGACCATCCCGAACCAGAAGGTCCCGTGGACCTCCTCCGGGATGATCCGGTGCTCGCCGAGGAGCGGGCCGCCCGGCCGGAGCGCCCCCTGCCAGACGAAGAACGCCTGCACCAGGCAGATGGGGACCGTGGCCAGGCGGGTCCACTGGTTGATCTTCCGCTGGCCGGAGGCCCCCTCCTTGGCCACCTTCTCCAGGGCGGGGACCACCTTCGCCAGGAGGCTGAAGATGATGCTCGAGGAGATGTAGGGCATGATGCCGAGGGAGAACGCGGTGCAGGACAGGAGGGAGCCCGCGGAAAGGAGGTTCAGGAGCCCGACGAAGCCCCCCTTCCCCCCCTCGTCGGGGCCGTGGAGGAAGCTCGACAGCTCCACGGCGTCCACCCCCGGCAGCGGGATGTGGAACCCGAGGCGGTAGATCGCCAGCAGGCCGAGGGTGACGAGGACCTTCTTGCGGAGCTCCTCGATCCTCAGGATGTCCAGCGCGCGGGAGATCACGTTCGGCTAGCCCTTCCCTTCCTTCTTGGCGGCCTTCGGGGGCCGCGGCGCCTTCGGGTCCTTCGGGGCCTTCGGTGCCTTCGGGGCCTTGGCGGCCTTCGCGGAGGCGTCCGCCGCGCCCTTGGCGGCCTCGGCCGCCTTCGCCGCCTTCGCCTTCTCCTTCCCGCTCGCCTTCGGCCCGGCGGGGACGGCCTCCCCCTTCCGCGGCGGGGGCGGGGGCGCGGGCCGGCGGCCCCGGGGCTCCACGGTCTCCCCGCGGGGGCCCGGGAGGAGGCGGATGGCTCCGCCCGCCGACTCGATGCGGGCCTTCGCGCCCACGGAGAAGCGGTGGGCGGCCACGACGATCCTCCCCTTGAGATCCCCCTTGCCGAGGACCTTCACCCAGAGGGCGCTCTTCTTGATGAGGCCCGCGGCCTTCATGCTGTCGGGGGTGATCTCCTCCCCGGAGGCCCCGAGGGGCGCCAGGCGGTCGATGTTCACCACCTCGAAGGCCACGCGGAAGCGGGCGTTGTTGAACCCCTTCTTGGGGACCCGGCGGAACAGCGGCATCTGGCCGCCCTCGCGGTAGAGGAGCCCCGTCCATCCCGTGCGGGCCGAGGAGCCCTTCCCGCCGCGGCCGGCGGTCTTGCAGAGCCCGGAGCCGGGACCGCGGCCGACCCGGAAGCTGCGCTTCCGGCTGCGGCCGACGGGGACGGAGACGACGTCGTCGAGCCTCATGCGATCTTCACCCCACGGAGCCTCTCGACCTCCGAGATGGTCCTCATCTGCGAGAAGGCCTGCAGCGTCGCCTTGACCAGGTTCACCGGGTTCCTGGAGCCGTAGGCCTTGGTGAGGACGTCCTTCACCCCGGCCGCCTCCATGACCGCGCGGACCGCGGCTCCGGCGATGACGCCGGTGCCCGGGGCCGCCGGGATCACCTGGACGATGGAGGCGCCGAAGGTCCCGCGCGCCGCGTGCGGGAGCGTCCTCCCGCGCAGCGGCACCCGGAGCATGTGCTTCTTCGCGTCTTTGACAGCCTTGTCCACCGCCGGCGGGACCTCGTTGGCCTTGCCGAAGCCGGACCCGACCACGCCGTCCCCGCTCCCCACCACGACCATGGCGGAGAAGGAGAACCGCTTGCCGCCCTTCACGACCGTGGCGCAGCGGTTGATCTTGACGACGCGCTCGAGGATGTTCATCCCCTCCGCGTCCACCGCCCCGGCCATCGACAGCTTCGCCTTGCTCATCGCGTTCCTTCCCCCGTCCCTAGAACTGGAGCCCGACCTTGCGCGCGGCCTCGGCCAGGGCCTGCACCCGCCCGTGGTAGCGGAAGCCCCCGCGGTCGAAGGCGACCGCCTTGATCCCCGCCGCGATCGCCTTGCGGGCGATGTCCTCCCCCACCTTCTGCGCGCCCGCGAGGGCGCCGGCCTGCTTCGCGTCCAGCGACCCCGCGCGCAGCAGGTCCAGGGTCGAGGCGGCGCAGAGGGTCCTCCCCTGCTCGTCGTCGATCACCTGGCAGTAGATGTTCCGGATGCTGCGGAAGACCGCCAGGCGGGGGCGCCCGGCGCCCCCCTCGACGGCCCGCCGCACCCGGCGGTGCCTCCGCAGGCGGTGCTCCCTGCGTTCCTTCGCCGCGTCCGACATCCGAGACCTCCTGTGCTGCCCGACGGCAACGGCTACTGCGCTGCGGTCACGAAGGACTTGCCCTGCTTCCTCTGGATCCGCTCCTCGCGGTACTTGATCCCCTTGCCGTTGTAGGGCTCGGGGGGCCGGACCTTGCGGACCGACGCCGCGAACCGCCCGACCAGCTCCTTGTCCGCACCCGTGACCTTCACCGAGGTCGCCGAGGGGCACTCCACCTGGAGCGCCTCCGGGATCGGGAGGTCCACCGGGTTGGCGTACCCGACCGTCAGCCGGAGCTCCGGCCTCTTCGTGGCCTGGTTCGGCTGGAGCTTCGCCTGGTACCCCACGCCGACGATGTCCAGGTCCCTCACGTAGGGCTCCGACACCCCCCTCACCATCCCGGCGAGGAGGGAGCGGAAGGTCCCGTGGAGGGCCTTCTCCTGCTTCGCGTCCCCCCCGCGCCCGACGCGGACGCGGCTCCCCCCCTCGTCCACGAGGAGCTTGAGGGTGCCGGGGAAGGGGCGAGCCACGCTCCCCTTCGGGCCCTTCACGACGAGCCGTCCCCCGTCGAGCGCCACCGTCACGCCCTTCGGGACGGCCACGGGGATCTTTCCGATGCGGCTCATGGTCGTTCCTCCCCTACCAGAGGGTGGCGAGGACCTCGCCCCCCAGGTTCTTCGCCCGCGCCTCGCGGTCCGACATCACGCCGGCGCTCGTGGAGACGACGCAGATCCCGAGGCCGTTCTGCGGCTTCGGGAGCGCCGCCGCCGCCGCGTAGAGCCTCCGCCCTGGCCGGGAGGCCCGGTCGATCCGGTTGATGATGGGCTCCCCGTCCTGCCCGTACCGGAGGTGCACCCGGAGGACCCGGTGCGCCTCCGTGAGCGGGAGGACCTGGGGGGAGGCGACGTAGCCCTCCCGCTCCAGGACCCGGACGATCCCCTCCTTCAGCCCGGAGTGGGGGACGTCCACGTGGGCCCGGTGCCGACGAACGGCGTTCCGGATGCGCGTCAGGAGGTCCGCGACGGGATCGCTCATCGACATGGCATTCCCCTACCAGGAGGCCTTGCGGAGCCCCGGGATCTCGCCCCGGTGCGCCAGCCTGCGGAGACAGATGCGGCACACGCCGAACTTCCGGTAATAGGCCCGGGCGCGGCCGCAGAGCCCGCACCGGTTGCGGTGCTGGTTCTTGTGCCGCGGGGGCTTCAGCGACTTCTGGACGAGACAGGTCCGTGCCACGGCGCCTCCTAGTTGTTCCGGAACGGCATGCCCAGGAGCCGCAGCAGCTCCAGGGAGGTCTCGTCCGTGCCGTTCCGCACCGTCAGGGAGATGTTCATCCCCTGCGGGTGCTCCAGCTTGTCGAGGTTGACCTCGGGGAAGACGAGCTGGTCCGTGAGCCCCATGTTGTAGTTCCCGCGCCCGTCGAAGCCGCCCCGCGGGAGCCCGCGGAAGTCGCGGATGCGGGGGATCACGACGCTCACGAGGCGGTCGAGGAACTCGTACATCCTCCGGCCGCGCAGGGTGACCTTGCAGCCGATGGGCTGCCCCTTGCGGAGCCGGAAGGAGGAGATCGCCTTCCGGGAGAGCGTCACCAGGGGCTTCTGCCCGGTGACGGCGGCCAGGTCGGCGGCCGCGGCGTCGAGGAGCTTCTGGTTCTCGGTCGCCTTGCCGACGCCCATGCTCACGGTGATCTTCTCGAGGCGCGGCACCGCCATGACGTTCGGGTACCCGAACCGGGTCTTCATGGCCTGCACCACCTCGCTCCGGAACTTGTCGAGAAGTCTCGCCATGTCCGCGCCGCCCCTAGCTCTTCGCGGGCGCCGGGAGCGGCTTGCCGCTCCGCGCCGCCACGCGCGCCTTCTTCCCGTCCACCACCTGGAACCGGACCCGCGTCGCCCGCCCGGACTCCGGGTCCAGGGGCATCACCTTGCACGCGGCGAGCGCCCCCTCGCGGCGGATGCGCCCGCCCTTGGGATGCTTCGGGCCCTTGCGGAGGTGCTTCCACTGGAAGTTCACCCCCTCGATCACGACCCGCCCTCCCCCGTCGAGGATCCGGAGGAGCCGGCCGCTCTTGCCCTTCTCGTCGCCGGACATGACCCGGACCGTGTCGCCCACCCTGAGCCGCATGCCTAGACCACCTCCGCCGCCAGCGAGACGATCTTCATGAAGTTCTTCTGCCTCAGCTCCCGCGCCACCGCCCCGAAGATCCGGGTCCCCCGGGGGTTGCGGTCGTCGTCGATGAGCACCATCGCGTTCCGGTCGAAGCGGACGTAGGAGCCGTCGCTGCGCCGCCGGTTGAAGACGGTGCGGACGACGACCCCCCGGACGACCTCCCCCTTCTTGACGGCCCCGTGCGGGATGGCCTTCTTGATCGTGACCACGATGACGTCGCCGACGCCGGCGTACCGGCGGCCGGAGCTCCCGAGCACCTTGATGCACATGGCCACCTTGGCGCCGGTGTTGTCCGCCACGTCGAGCCGGGTCATCGACTGGATCACGGTCGCTTCTCCTCCGCCCCGCCCCCTCTAGTCCCGAGCCCCGCGGGCCGGCGTCCCCGGGGCCGCGCCGCCGGCGGCGGCCGTGCGGGCCCCCGTGGCCCCCTCCGCCCCCGGTGCCCCGGGGATCGACTCCTCGGTCTGGCCGCGCACGCGGCCCTCCGAGGGGCGGACCACGCGGACCAGCCTCCAGTGCTTCAGCGCCGACAGGGGCCGCGTCTCCTCGATCTCGACCACGTCCCCCACCTTGGCCTCCTCCGCCTCGTCGTGCGCGTGGTACTTCGAGGACCGGGCCACGTACTTGCCGTAGCGCGGGTGGCGGACGAGCCGCTCCTCCTCGACCACGACCGTCTTCCGCATCCGGTCGCTCACGACGGAGCCGGTGACGCGCCTGCGCGCGTTGCGGTCCGCCTTCGGGGACGCCTGGTCCGCCTGGGTCACGGTTTGCCTCCGGCCTTGTCCTTCTTCGCGGCCTTCCTCGGGGAGCCCGCGGCGGCGTCGGCCGCCTGGCCCCGGACGTCCAGCTCCCGCTCCCGGAGGACCGTCTTGATCCGGGCGAGGTCGCACCGCAGCACCCGGATCTGCCCGGGCACGCTCTGCTTCTCGGCGTCCCTGCGGAAGCGCAGGTTCACGATCTCCCGCTCGCGCGAGGCGATCTCCTCGTGGAGGTCCGTCGTGGAGTGGGAGCGGATCTGCTTGAGTTCCATCACAGCCTGTGCCTCCGGCGCACGAGCCTCGTGGCCACGGGGAGCTTGTGGGCGATGCGGTTGAGCGCCGCCCGCGCCACCTCCTCGGAGACGCCGCCGATCTCGAAGATGATGGTCCCGGGCTTCACCGGGGCGCACCAGTACTCCACGTCCCCCTTGCCCGTGCCCATCCGCGTCTCGGCGGGCTTGGCCGACATCGGCTTCCAGGGGAAGACGCGGGGCCAGATCTTGCCCTCGCTGGCGACGAAGTGGCTCGCCGCCACGCGGCCCGCCTCGAGCTGGCGGGCGGAGACGAACCCCCGCTCGAGGGCCTGCAGGCCCCACTCGCCGAAGGAGACGTGGTTCCCCCGGCTGGCTTCGCCGCGCAGGCGCCCGCGCTGCGTCTTGCGGAACTTGACCCTCTTGGGCATCAGCATGGCGTCAGGCCCTCGGTCCCAGCGGCCCGCGGAAGATCCAGCACTTCACGCCGATCACGCCGTAGTTGCAGTGGGCCTCGGCCTGCCCGTAGTCCACGTCGGCGGTGAGCGTGGTCAGCGGGATCGAGCCGAAGATCTGGGTCTCGGTCCTCGCGATCTCCGCCCCGCCGAGGCGCCCGGAGCACTTGAGGCGGATGCCCCTCGCCCCGCGGTCCATGCTCAGCTCCATGGCCTTCTTCATGGTCCGGCGGAACGCGGCGCGCTTCTCGAGCTGCTCCGCCACCTGCTCCGCCACGAGCTGGGCGTCCAGCTCCGGCCTCGTGATCTCGTGGACGTTCAGCGTGACCGGGCGGCCGGTCAGGCCCTCCAGGTCCGCCTTGAGCTTATCGACCTTCGCGCCCTTGCGCCCGATGAGGACGCCGGGCCGCGCGGTGTGCACGAGGATGACCAGGTCCTGCCCCCTCCGCTCGATCTCCACCTTCGGGATGGCGGCGAAGTAGTAGTTCTGCTTGATGAACTTCCTGACCTTCTGGTCCTCGAGGAGGAGCCCGGCGAAGTCCTTCTTCCGGGCGTACCAGCGCGTGATCCAGTCCTTCGTGATGCCGACGCGGAAGCCGTTCGGGTGGATCTTCTGTCCCACGGTCAGGCCTCCGTTCCGCCGGCCGCCGCGGGGGCCGCCGCCCTGCCCCTGCGCCCGGCCCCGCGGACCCGCCGCGGCTTCCCGTCCCTCCGGGGCGGCCCGCCCTCGGGCGCCTCCCGGACCACGACCGAGATGTGGCACGACCGCACGAGGATGCCGAAGAACTGGCCGCGGGAACGGGCCTTGCCCCGCTTGACGGTCGGGCCGCCGTCGGCCCGGGCGTCGGCGATGAAGAGCCGGTTGGCGTCGATGTCGAGGTCCTGGACGGCGCTGGCGACCGCCGACTGGAGGACCTTGCGGACCATGGGGGCCCCGCGCTTCGGGCAGTACTGGAGCGTCTCCAGGGCCTCGTTCACCGCCCGCCCGCGCACCAGGTCCACGACGCCCCGGACCTTGCGCGCGGGGATGTGCGCGAAGCGGTGCACGGCACGGAAGTCCCGGCCCGTCGTCTCTTCCGCCACGTCCAACCTCCTTCGACGCCTACTTCCTGGCCGGGGCCGGTGCGGCGGCCGGCGCCGCCGCCGACGCCGGCGCCCCGCCCGGCCCCGTCCCCTCGACCTTGCGCGTGCTGTGCCCTCGGAAGGTCCGGGTCAGGGAGAACTCCCCGAGCCGGTGCCCGACCATGTCCTCGGTGACGAACACCTTCAGGTGCTTCAACCCGTTGTGGACCATGAACGTGTGCCCGATGAACTCGGGCAGGATGGTGCATTCCCGCGCCCAGGTCGTGATCGGGTCCCGGCCCCCCTTCTTCTTCTGGGCCTCCACCTTCAGCATCAGCTTCGCATCGACGTAGGGGCCCTTCTTGAGCGAACGTCCCATGGTCCTCTCCCCGCCTACTTCTTCGTCCGCCGGCGCACGATGAGCCGGCGCGACAGCTTCCTCGGGTTCCGCGTCTTCCCGCCCTTGGCGAGCTTGCCCCAGGGCGAGCAGGGCGGCCTCCCCGCGCCGGCGCGTCCCTCGCCGCCGCCGTGGGGATGGCAGTACGGGTTCATGGCCGAGCCGCGGACCTCCGGGCGGCGCCCCTTGTGGCGCTTCCGCCCGGCCTTGCCCAGCCGGACCAGGTTGTGTTCGATGTTCCCCAGCTGGCCCACCGTCGCGCGGCAGGTGGCCCTGACCTTCCGCACCTCCCCGGAGGGGAGGGCCAGGTGGACGTAGTCCCCCTCGCGCGCCGCGATCTGGGCCATCCCTCCCGCGCTCCGCACGAGCTTCGCCCCGCCGCCGGGGACGAGCTCGACGCAGTGGACGTAGAGCCCGGGGGGGATCGCGCCCAAGGGGAGGCAGTTCCCGTCGCGGGGCTCCGCCTTCTCCCCGGAGAGGAGGACCTGCCCGACCTTCACGTCCTTGGGGGCCAGGATGTAGCGCTTCTCCCCGTCGGCGTAGTGGAGGAGGGCGATCCGGCTGGAGCGGTTCGGGTCGTACTCGACGGTCGCGACCCTCGCCGGGATGCCGTCCTTGTCCCGGCGGAAGTCCACGAGGCGGTACATCCGCTTCGCCCCGCCGCCGCGGTGGCGCGAGGTGATCCGGCCGTAGACGTTGCGGCCGCCCGTCTTCCTGAGGGGCCGGAGGAGGGACTTCTCGGGCGACTCCCGGGTGATCTCCGCGAAGTCGCTCACGGAGCCCAGGCGGCGGCCCGGCGATGTCGGTCGGTAGAACCTGAGTCCCATGGGCGCTCCTAGAAGAGGTCGATCCTCTGGCCATCCTGGATGCGGACGAAGGCGCGCTTGCGGTCCGGGACCCGCGGCGCCCGCCCGGTGATCCGGCGCCGCGCGCGGGTCTTGCCCTTGCGCACGAGCGTGCGGACCTCCAGGACCTTGACCGGGAACATCGCCTCCACGGCGCGGCGGATCTCGACCTTGTTGGCGTGCAGGTCCACCTCGAAGACGTAGGTGTTCCGCCGCTCCGCGGCGTTCATCGTCTTCTCCGTGAGGACGGGACGGTGGAGGACGGGGTGGTTCCTGCTCACGACGCGACTCCCTTCTCGAGGGCGGCCAGGGCCCCGTCCAGCACGACCAGATTGCGGTGGGCCAGGACGTCGAGGGCGTTCACGTCGGCGGCGATGCGGACCGTCGTGCCCTCGATGTTCCGCGCCGAGCGCCAGAGCGCCGGGTCCTGCTTCTCGAGGACGAGGAGCGTGCTCCCCGCGAGGCCGAGCGCCCGGAACACCGAGGCCACGGTCTTCGTCGAGGGGGACTCGAGGCGCAGCCCCTCCACCGCGAAGACCTCCCCGTCCCGGAGCTTGCCGAGGAGCGCGCTCCGGAGCGCGGCCTTGAGGGCCTTGCGCGGCATCGTGTAGGAGTGGTCCCGCGGCCGAGGCCCGTGCATGACCCCGCCCTTGCGCCAGAGCGGGCTCCGGCGCGTGCCCGCGCGGGCCCGGCCCGTGTGCTTCTGGGCCCAGGGCTTCTTGTTGCTGAAGTTCACCTCGGCGCGGGTCTTCGTGGAGTGCGTACCGGCGCGCCGGTTGGCCCCGTACATGATGACGGCCTCGCGCATGACGCGGCGGTGGGGACGGGACCCCAGCGGCGCGGTGTCGCGTTCGCGGTCCTCGACCCCGCCCGCGGGGAGGCTGCAGGTCCGGATGGTGGCCATGGGTCGCTAGCCCTTCTTCGCCTGCTTGCCCGTCGGCGCCGGCGCCTGCGGCGCCCGCGGCGCCTGGCTCGCCTTGCGCACGATCACGATCCCCTCGACGTGCCCGGGCACGGCGCCCCGGAGGAAGATCCGGTCCGTGGCGGCGTCCACCCGGACCACGAGGAGGTTGCGCACCGTGGAGCGGACCGCGCCCATGCGGCCCGGCATCCGCTTCCCCTTGAGGACGCGGGAGGGGAAGGCGTGCTGGCCGGCCGACCCGGGCTCGCGGATGTTCTTGCTCCCGTGGCTCACGGGGCCCCTGTGGAACTTGTGCCGCTTCACGGTGCCCTGCGTCCCCCGCCCCTTGCTCGTCCCCACCACGTCCACGAACTCCCCCGGCCGGAAGACCTGGTCCACCTTGAGGACCTGGCCCGGCGCGAGCGCCGCGCCCGCCGCGGGGAACGCCTCGCGCAGGACCCCCATGGGGGCCACGCCGGCCTTCCGGAGGTGGCCCAGGAGCGGCTTCGAGAGGGTCGATTCGCGGCGGGGCCCGAAGGCGAGCTGCACGGCGGCATAGCCGTCGCTCTCGGGGGTCTTGACCTGGACGACCGGGCAGGGGCCCGCGCGCACGACGGTGACGGGGACCACGTCCCCCCGCTCGTCGAAGAGCTGGGTCATCCCCTCCTTGCGGCCGATCAACAGGTTCACGCTCATGCTCGCTCCGCGGGGCCTCGCCCCAAGGAGGGGATCGGCGGCCGGGACAGGCCCGCCGAGTTCCTCCCCGCCTGTCGGCTGCGGCGCCCGCCTGCGTGCCCGCGAACGGACCCGAAGGCGGACCGCCCTCCTGGGAACTCCTTCGCCTACGCCTTGATTCGGATGTCCACGCCCGCCGGCATGTTCAGTTTGCTGAGGGCGTCCATGGTCTTCGAGGTGGCCTCGGTGATGTAGATGAGGCGCTTGTGGGTCCGGATCTCGAACTGCTCCCGCGACTTCTTGTCGATGTGCGGGCTGCGCAGGACGGTGAAGCGCTCGATGCGGGTCGGGAGGGGCACCGGCCCCGAGGTCTGCGCGCCGGTCCGCCGCGCCGTCTGGACGATGTCCAGGGCGGACTGGTCGATGGCCTCGTGATCGAAGGCTTCCATCCGGATCTTGATGCGTGTCTGCATGGGGTCCACCGGGGCCTGCCGCCCCGCCGGGATACGCCCCGGGCGTGGCGGGAAGCCTCCAAGTCTAGCGCGGGGGCCGGGCCTCCAAAGGATTCCCCGGCCCGGGAAGGCTGGAGGCTCCTCGCGGATCCGAGCGGGTGCGCTTCTGGAGCCGAAGGCGGGTAAGGGTAGGGGGAAGGGTACGGGCAGCCTCGACGGCGTTCTCCCCTGCCCCTACCCATACCCCTGCCCGCTGTTCGTCCACGGCAGGCGGCGCACTCCGGATCGCGAAGAACCAACCTAGCCCGCCCTATTCATGAGGGTTCGCGCGAGTGGCCAGGAGGACGCGAAGGCATGAGGGCCTACGAGGAGCCGGAAGGTCGCGGAGGCAGGACAGGCTGTCCCGCGAGCGGCATCACGCCGAGACCAAGGAGGGCCGCCGAAGACATACCCCATGAGGGTAGGCGAGGCGGAGCGCGGGAGCGGCCGCAGGCCGCGACCCGCGCGACCCGACGCAGGGATCGGCGCGAGGACGCCGCGGGACCGCGGGCCCTCGTGAATAGGTCGGGCTAGAGCACGAGCCCCTTCGCCCGGTCCTCGGGCACGGGGGCGTAGGCCTTCGGTTCCAGGGTGAAGGACGCCCGGCCCTGGCTGAGGGAGCGGAGCGTGGTCGAGTAGCCGAACATCTCCGAGAGGGCGACCTTCCCCCGGATGATCCGGAGACCCGCCCCGGGGGTCTCGATGCTGGAGATGTCGGCCCGGCGCCGCTGGAGGTCCCCGAGGACGGCGCCGAGGAACTCCTCGGGCGAGTGGACGTCGAGGCCCATGACCGGTTCGAGGAGGACCGGCTTCGCCCGGTCGAAGGCCTCGCCCAGGGCCTGGGCCGCGGCGGCCTCGAAGGCCGTCTCCGTGGAGTCCTGCGGGTGGACCGTCGCGTCGAGGAGGGTGACCCGGACGTTCACGGAGGGGTAGCCGAGGCCGCAGCCCCCCGCCAGCAAGGCCTTCACCCCCGACCGGACGGCGTTGAGGAACAGGGGGGGGAGCCGCTCCCCTCCCCGCAGCGGGGGCTCCCCGGCGCCGCCCGGGGCGACCTCGACGAGGACCCGGGCGAACTGCCGCTTCTCCCCCACCGTCCGCTCAAACACGTGCTCCGCGCGGGCGGTCCCGCCCACGGTCTGCCGGTAGGCCACGCGGGGCTTCCCCACGTGGGCCGCGACGCCGAAGTCCCGCGTGAGCCGGTTCACGAGGACCTCGAGATGCAGCTCCCCCATGCCGGAGATCACCGTCTGCCCGGTCTCCTCGTCCACCCGGGACTCGAAGGTGGGGTCGTCCCGGGCGAGCTTCCCGAGGGCGGCCGTGAGGGCGTCCCGGTCCGCGCCGCTGCGCGGCTCGATGGCGAGACTCATCA
Organism: uncultured Planctomycetota bacterium; assembly: GCA_964555565.1. Taxonomy (GTDB): domain Bacteria; phylum Planctomycetota; class JAJSAM01; order JAJSAM01; family JAKLKS01; genus CAZKTF01. Next base: position 13,984 of record CAZKTF010000043.1, read on the forward strand.
CCGTGTCGGGGAACCGCATCGTCTCGAGCAGGATCGGGTGCTTCTTCGGGCAGAGCGTGTCGCCGGTGACGGTGTAGCGCAGCCCCACCGTGGCCACGATGTCCCCGGGCCCCGCCTCCTCGACCGCCGCGCGGGAGTTGGCGTGCATCCGGAGGAGGCGCCCCACCCGCTCCACGCGGTCCTTCCCCGGGTTGTAGACCTGGTCGTTCCCGTGCAGTTCCCCGGAGTAGACCCGGAGGTAGGTCAGGTCCCCGTGCCGCTCGGAGAAGGTCTTGAAGGCGAGGGCGCAGAGGGGGTCCGCGCGGTCCGGCGCGCGGGTCGCCGCCTTCCCCTCCTCTCCCGGGAGGTGCCCCTTGACCGGTCCCGCGTCGAGGGGCGAGGGGAGGTACTCCGTCACGGCGTCGAGCAGCGGCTGGATCCCCGCGTCCTTCAGGGCCGCGCCGCAGAGGACGGGGACGACGAGGCGGCGCAGCGTCCCCCGCCGGACCCCGCGCCGCACCTCCGCCTCCGCGAGGGGCTCCCCGGCGAGGTACTTCTCGGTGAGGGACTCGTCCCCGTGCTCCGCGGCCACCTCGACCATCCGGGCCCGCGCGGCCTCGACCTCCCCGGCCATCTCCGCCGGGACGGGCTCCTCGCGGACGGTGCGGCCCCGGTCCGAGGGGTCGAAGGTCAGGAGGACGCGCCGAAGGAGGTCCACGACGCCCCGGAACCCCGCCTCGCGGCCGAGGGGGAGCATCACGGGGAGGATGATCGGGCGCCCCCCCGCGGCCAGGCGGCGGCGGACGTCCTCGACGACCCGGCCAAAATCCGCGCCCACGCGGTCGAGCTTGTTCACGAAGACGAGCCGGGGGACCCCGTAGCGATCGGCCTGGTGCCAGACGGTCTCCGACTGGGCCTCCACGCCGGCCACGCCGTCGAAGATCCCCACCGCCCCGTCCAGGACGCGGAGGCTCCTCTCGACCTCCGCCGTGAAGTCCACGTGGCCCGGCGTGTCGATCAGGTTGATCCGGAAGCCCTTCCACTCGAAGGTCGTCGCGGCGCTGGTGATCGTGATCCCCCGGCGCCGCTCCTCGTCCATCCAGTCCATGACGGTGTTCCCGTCGTGGACCTCCCCCATCCGGTGCTCCTTCCCGGCGTAGTAGAGGATCCGCTCCGACACGGTGGTCTTGCCCGCGTCGATGTGGGCGATGATCCCGATGTTGCGGATCCGATCGAGCGGGAGCGGGGCGGCCATGGGGAACGGTCGATGCTACGGGAGGGGGCGGGCCGCGCCAAGAGGGGAAGGGGTGTGAGGCTGCCCAAGCACCGGGGGTCAGACCTCAGGCGCTGGCAAGCGTACTCACCACGTCGAGCGAACTCGGCGCCTGGGGTCTGACCCCTCGGGGCCTACCAGGCGTAATGCGCGAAGGCCTTGTTGGCCTCCGCCATCTTGTGCACGTTCTCGCGCGTGAGGAAGGCCCCGCCCTCGCGGCGGGACGCGAGGACGATCTCCTCCGCCAGGCGGTCCGACATGGGCTTCCCCCGCTTCTTGTGGCAGATGTCGAGGATCCAGCGGATGGCGAGGGACTGCTGGCGCTTGGAGCTGACGTCGATGGGCACCTGGTAGGTGGCGCCGCCGACGCGCCGGCTGCGGACCTCGACCTGGGGCTTGACGTTGCTGATGGCCTGCTCGAAGGTCTTGAGCGCGTCCTGCTCGGGGACCTTCTTCGCCACGACCTCGAAGGCGTCGTAGACGATGGCCTGCGCGACCGAGCGCTTGCCCTTCTTCATGACGCAGTTGATGAACTTGGACAGGAGCAGGCTCCCGTACTTCGGGTCCGGCTTCTGGAGGTGCGCCAGGGACTCGTACTTGCGCGGCATCGATCTCCCTCCCGGGGCCTACTTGGGCCGCTTCATCCCGTACTTGGAACGGCTGCGACGGCGGCTCTCCACGCCCGACGTGTCCAGGACGCCCCGGATGATGTGGTACCGGACGCCCGGCAGGTCCTTCACGCGGCCGCCCCGCACCAGGACGATGGAGTGCTCCTGGAGGTTGTGGCCCTCGCCCATGATGTAGGCGGTGATCTCCTTCCCGTTGGAGAGCCGGACGCGGGCGATCTTGCGCAGCGCCGAATTCGGCTTCTTCGGGGTCATGGTCTTGACCTGGAGGCAGACCCCCCGCTTCTGCGGGCAGGACTCGAGCACGGGGCTCTTCGACTTGTACACCTGCTTCCGCCGGCCCTTGCGGACCAGCTGGTTGATCGTCGGCATGCGCCTCCCCTCCCGGACTCCCTAGGCCGCCGGACCGGCGTCCGCGGGCGCGCCGGCCGCCGCGGCCGCCGCCCCGCCCTCCTCCGCCGCCAGCGCCTCGAGGTCGATGTTCCTCTTCACGCGCGTCTTCGAATGGATGTGGAACCCGGTCCCCACGGGCACGAGGTGCCCGAGGATCACGTTCTCCTTGAGCCCCAACAGCGGGTCCTTCCGGCCGGCGAGGGCCGCCTCGGTGAGGACCTTGGTCGTCTCCTGGAAGGACGCCGCCGAGATGAAGGAGTCGCTCTGCAGGGCGGCCTTCGTGATGCCGAGCAGGACCGTCTTCGCCTTGGCCGGCTGCTTGTTCGCCTCGATGAGCCCCCGGTTCTCCTCGCGGAACCGGAACTTGTCCACGACGAGGCCCGGGAGGAACGTGGCGTCGCCCGGGTCGTCGATGCGGACCTTGCGCAGCATCTGGGAGATGATGATCTCGATGTGCTTGTCGTCGATGGAGACGTTCTGGGAGCGGTAGACGTTCTGGACCTCGCGCAGGAGGTAGCCCTGGAGCGCGTCCTCGCCGCTGATCCGGAGGATGTCGTGGGGCACGAGCGGCCCCTCGACCAGGGCCTCGCCGGCGCGGACGGGGTCGCCGCGGTGCACCCGGAGGTGCTTCCCGTGCGGGACCAGGTGCTCGCGCTGGATCCCCGACTCCTCGTTCACGACGACGATGGTCCGCTTGCCGCGCCGCTTCTCGCCCAGCTCGACCGTGCCGTCGATCTCGCTGATGACGGCCGGGTCCTTCGGCTTGCGGGCCTCGAAGAGCTCCGTCACGCGCGGCAGGCCGCCGGTGATGTCCTGGGTGCCCGTGATCTCCCGGGGCGTCTTCGCGACCAGCGTGCCCGCGGTGATCGCCTCGCCCTCGTCCACCTCGATGTGCGCCTTCTCCGGGATGGGGTACAGGCCGAGGGGGTTCCCCTCGCTGTCCTCGATGATGATCTGGGGGTGCAGGTCCCCCTTGTGCTCGATGACAACCATGCGGCGGACGCCCGAGCCGACATCGACCTCGGTCTTGACCGTCTTCCCCTCGACGACGTCGTCGAACCGGATAATCCCGGCGCGCTCGGCGAGGATCGGGATGTTGTGCGGGTCCCAGCGGACGAGGAGCTTCTTCGCATCGACCTCGGCCCCCTCCTGGACCAGCACCACCGCCCCGGCCGGCACCGCGTGCCGCTCCAGCTCCCGCTCGCGGCGGTCCATCAGGACGATCTCGCCGTTGCGGTTCAGGACGACCCGCTGGCGGGCGCTGTTCTCCACGACCCGCAGGTTCTGGAACTTCACGATGCCCGGGAACTTGGTCTTGATCTCCGACTCCTCGACGGCACGGGACGCCGTGCCGCCGATGTGGAACGTCCGCATCGTGAGCTGCGTGCCCGGCTCGCCGATGGACTGGGCCGCGATGATCCCGACGGCCATGCCGAGCTCCACGAGCTCCCCGCGGGAGAGGTCCATCCCGTAGCACTTCGCGCACACCCCCACCGGGGTCTCGCAGGTGAGCGTGCTCCGGACCCGGATCTGGGCGTAGCCGAGCGTCTCCAGCCGGATGGCGATCTCCTCGGTGATGAGCTGGTTCTCCTCGACCACCACCTCGTCGTTGACCACGTCGCGGATGGTGTCGCGGGCCACGCGGCCGAGGACCGCCTTGCGCAGCGCGACCTCGACCTTCTCGCCCTTGTAGATGACGCCCTTGGAGACCCCGTTCAGCGTGCCGCAGTCGATCTCGTTCACGACCACGTTCTGGGCCACGTCGGCCAGCTTGCGGGTCAGGTAGCCCGAGTCCGCGGTCTTGAGGGCCGTGTCGGCCAGGCCCTTGCGGGCCCCGTGCGTGGAGGAGAAGTACTCGAGGACCTTCAGGCCCTCCCGGAAGTTCGCCTTGATCGGCGTCTCGATGATCTTCCCGCTGGGCTTCGCCATGAGGCCGCGCATGCCCGCGAGCTGGCGGATCTGCTCGATGGAGCCGCGGGCCCCGGAGTTGGCCATCAGGTAGATGGGGTTCAGGTAGGGCGCCCCGTCCTGCACGTCGTTGGCCAACTCGGTCATCATCTCGCGGCCGATCTCCTCGCGGGCGTGCGTCCAGACGTCGATGATCTGGTTGTACCGCTCGCCCGGGGTGATGATCCCCGCGCGGAAGTTCTTCTCGATGCCGTCCACCTGCTTCTCCGACTCGCCGATGATCTGGTCCTTCTTCCCCGGCATCCGCATGTCGTCCTTGCCGAAGGAGAGCCCGGCGCGCGTGGCCGCCTTGAAGCCCAGCTCCTTGATCCCGTCCAGGAGCCGGAGCGTGGCGTCCTTGCCCAGCCGCTTGTGGCAGTCGCGGATGACGTCCCCGATGGCGCTCTTGGGGAGCTCGTAGTTGTAGAAGGGCATCCCCGTCGGGAGGATGTCGTTGAAGATCACCCGGCCCACGGTCGTGACGAAGGGCTTCGAGGCGTCCTCGGTCGCCGCGTCGCGGCGGTGGACCGCCTGGGCCCCCTGCGGCAGCCGCACGCGGATCCGCGAGTGGATCGCGATCTTCTCCTGGGAGTAGGCGAGGAACACCTCCTGGGTGTCAGTGAAGGCCTTGGGCTTGCGGTCCCCCTCGGTCCGGCCGCGCGGCTCCCAGGTCAGGTAGGAGATCCCGAGGACCATGTCCTGGGACGGCGCGATGAGCGGGCCCCCGTGCGCCGGCGAGAAGATGTTGTTCGTCGAGAGCATGAGGGTCAGGGCCTCGACCTGGGCCTCCAGCGAGAGCGGCAGGTGCACGGCCATCTGGTCGCCGTCGAAGTCGGCGTTGAACCCCGCGCACACGAGCGGGTGGATGACGATGGCGTTCCCCTCGACCAGGACCGGCTCGAAGGCCTGGATGCCCATGCGGTGGAGCGTCGGGGCGCGGTTCAGGAGCACCGGGTGTTCGTGGATCACGTCCTCGAGGATGTCCCAGACCTCCGCGTCCCGCCTCTCGAGCATCTTCTTGGCGCTCTTGATGGTGTCCGCGAGGCCCATCTCCTTCAGCCGGCGGATGATGAAGGGCTGGAAGAGCTCGAGGGCGATCTTCTTCGGCAGCCCGCACTGGTGGAGGTGGAGCTCCGGCCCCACGACGATGACCGAGCGGGCCGAGTAGTCCACGCGCTTGCCGAGGAGGTTCTCGCGGAACCGCCCCTGCTTGCCCTTGATCATGTCGGTCAGCGACTTCAGCGGACGGTTGTTCGAGCCGAGCACCGGCCGGCGGC
>CAZKTF010000044.1:0-4218 GCA_964555565.1 uncultured Planctomycetota bacterium
GCAGCACCTGGTGGCCTCGTGACCTGTACCGGAACTTCCCGCGTGTGGCACTAGCTCCACGCGCACCTCGACCACCGGCTTCGCGACCAGGTCGAGCGTGTCGCCGGGGCGGACCTGGCCCCTCCCCCGGCTGTAGACCTGGTACCCCGGCTTCTCGGCCCGGTGCCAGAAGAGCGCGTCCGCCAGCCCCTCGACCCGGAACGCCCCCGAGGCGTCGCTGGCCCCCGAGCGCTGCCCCGCATCCCTCCGCCGGAAGCCCCGGACGTAGGAGACGACCTTCTCCTCCTCGGACATCTTGTCCCACGGCTTCTCGCCGTTCGCGCGCGGCGGGTCGTTCGGAGTGAGCGTGACGACCACCCCCGCGACCGGGTCACCCCCCTCGGTCTTCACAGTCCCCGTCACGGTGCCGGAGCCGGTCGGCGCATCCTCCCGCGGGATCGAGGCGAGCGCGGCGCGCAGCGCGGCGAGGTCCGCCGAGGCGGGAGCGGCCGGCAGGGGCGTCGGCGACGGCGCGGGGACTGGCGCCGGCGGGGGAGCGGGGCGGTCCCTGAACTGGATGTCCATCTCCGGGGGCCTCGAGTCCGCCACGAGCCACCCGAACCCGAACCCGATGGCGAGCAGGACGGCTCCGCCCACCGCCGCGCGCGTCGAGGCGCCGTACCCCATGGTGCCCTCCCGACCCTCCCGACCCCCCGGGAAGGGTAACCGCCCGCGGACCCCGATCCCTCCGCGCGGGCCCGCGCTCGGGGACGGGGGCTTGCAGAAGGGTCCGGACCCGCACTATCCTCGACGCCGGCCCGCCGCGCCGCTGCGGCGGAGGGGAGGGTGACATGAGGGTCCCGATGCGGTCGCTGATCGTGGGCGCGTGCGTCGTGGCGCTCCTCGCGGGCGGGCTCGCCCTGGCGGTCCCCGAGGGCGGGGGTGTTGCCGGGGGCGCGGGGCAGGACGCCCGGCGGGCGAGGCTCCGCCGCTTTGCGACGGGGCTCGAGTACCCCCGGTGGATCCGGCGCATCGTCGAGGGGCAGGTCCGGGAGAAGTACAAGGGGGACCCCAAGGCGGCCGAGGGCATCCTCGCCCGCGTGAAGTGGGAGGTCCTCGAGGACTGGGTCGTCGAGGAGTTCGACACCCGGGTGGACGACGCCACCCTCGACGAGGTGCTGCCGATCCTCGACACGCCCGAGGGGAAGCGGACCGTGGCCCTCCTCCGGGCGACGCGGTGCACGGGGGCCATCGACCTGTTCCTCCAGGTCTTCGGCGACCGCGAGGGGGAGAGGGGCATGCAGAGGCTCCAGGCGGGCTACGAGAAGGCCCGCGAGGAGGCGGTCCCCACGGAGCTGGACTCCCCGATGAAGGGCGCGAGGACCGCGAGCAACGAGACGGCGGCGATGGCGACGCTGAAGTCCCTCACCTCGGCGCAGGCGACCGTCCAGAACCAGGGGAGGATCGACGCTGACCGGGACGGGCAGGGGGAGTACGGGACGTTCCTGGAGATAACCTCGCAGTCCGGCGTGCGCGACACGTTCGTGCCCGGGACCATCCCCGGAGCCCGCTTCGGCGGCAGGGGGTCGAAGATCAACCCGCCCATCATCTCGACCTCCGTCTGGGCCGTGGACGCGGACGGGATCGTGACGAAGGGGGGCTACTGCTTCCGGATCTACCTCCCGGACACGGCCAACCCCGCGGGCTTCGTGCACGAGACCGGCCCGGCGGAGAAGGTCGGCCTCGCGGGCGGGACGGGAATGGTCGGCGTCGATCTCAGCGAGGTTATCTGGTGCGCCTACGCGTGGCCCGTCGAGTACGGCAAGTCCGGGACCAAGGCGTTCTTCGTCAACCAGGCCAACGACGTGATGCAGAGTTCGAACGAGGCGGCGAAGTGGAGCGGCACCCAGAAGGCGCCGCCCGGGAACAGCGCCTTCTGCAAGGGGGCAGGGATCACCGGCATGATCGCCCAGGGGACGCGCGGGAACGACGGGGACTTCTGGAAGACGAACTAGTGAGCACGACGGCGCGCCGCTAGCCTCTCCCCGGTGCTCCGCACGAAGACCGACGACGACTTCATGGCCGAGGCGCTCCGCGAGGCGCGCCGCGCCGCCGCCGAGGACGAGGTCCCCGTCGGCGCGGTCGTCGTCAAGGCCGGGAAGGTCCTCGGCCGCGGCCACAACCAGCGCGAACGCCTGAAGGACCCGACCGCCCACGCGGAGATGATCGCCATCACCCAGGCCGCAGCCGCGGTGGACGGGTGGCGCCTCGACGGGGCGACGATGTTCGTGACGCTGGAACCCTGCCCCATGTGCGCCGGCGCGCTCGTGAACGCCCGCGTCGAGCGCCTCGTCTACGGGACCGAGGACCCCAGGGCCGGGGCGTGCGGGACGCTGATGAACCTCCTCGAAGACCCCCGCCTCAACCACCGCATCCCCGTCACCCGCGGCGTCCGCCGGGAGGAGTGCTCCGCCCTGCTCACGGAGTTCTTCCGCGGGAAGCGCCCCGGAAAGACCCTGTAGGGGCGGGGCTTGCCCCGCCCGCCGTTGCTTCGACGACGCCCCGCGGAGGGGTGCCAGAGCGGCCGAATGGGCCGGTTTCGAAAACCGGTGTGCCCGCAAGGGCACCTGGGGTTCAAATCCCTACCCCTCCGCCAAGCCCCGCAAGGGGTTAGGTCAACGCGGGCTCGCCGGGGACGAGGCCCCGCAATCGCGCCTTGCCCACGATCTTGCCCACGATCTGCCCCGGGAACGGCCCTCGCGGTGTGTACCACCGGATGTACCACGGCGCCCCGGGTGAGGGCCCCGAGGACGGGCGGGGACCGCGGGACCCGGAAGCGGTCGGCTCCCTCCTGTCGCCGGTCCGGGGGTCCCGCAGGGTGGGGTCTCCGGGCCTCTCCTAGCCCAATGGCGCCGTCCTCCGCCCGCTGGGAGGCCCGCGCGAAGGCCCTCGGAGGCCCCGTGGGTCCACCCGGCCCCCGATCGCCCGTCCTGGCGCCATGCCGCGGCAGGGATCGGGCCCGAAGGGCAAGGGCCGGGGTCTCCGGAATCCCCGACAGACCGACCGCTGCGTGGCCCTGGAGCGGGCCTACCCGCGCCTCCGGGAGCCAAGGGAGCGGGATCGCCCGCCTCCTCGCCCTCGGGGTGATGGGGGAGGAGAAGGCCCGGCGGGCGAGGGAGGCCCTCGTCCTCCTCGGGTGAGGAGCCTCCCACCCTGGAGGGGTGATCCACCCCCGGGGGGTCCCGGACGAGTCAGGGGGTTGCAACGGGTCCCATCCACCCCGAACTCCTGAGGCGGATCTCTAAGTTAGGTCCGCAGTCCGTCCAAGAGTCTCCCCGGTGCGACCCGCAGGGCCTTCGCCAGCCGGAGGATGTTGATGAGGGAGATGTTCACCTCGCCCCTCTCGACGGCCCCCACAAAGGTCCGGTGGACCCCCGCCTCGAACCCTAGGCGCTCCTGAGAGAGGCCACGCCGAAGGCGGGCCTTCCTCACGCGAGCGCCGAACTGAACGAGAGGGGACTGGGGCACCCGGGCAAGATGGCGTCGCGACGCTTAGGCATCTACACCGTATACCTAGCATCGTAGAAGCTCTCGACTCCAACGCTCCTAGGCTCCATAGTCCAGGGCGGAGGTGCATCATGGCAACGAAGGAAGCGGCGCTCTGCGTGGCCTGCGAACACTCGAAGGAAGAACACAAGGGCCCGCCGGGGTTCCGGAGCGGGGACTGCCAGTTCTACACGGACAACGACGGCCTCCGCCACCAATGGTGCAACTGCGGTGCCTTCGTGGAGGCAAGGAAGCGGCAATGGTCCCCGCTGGCATGGTGGGGCCTCGGACTCGTCATGCCGGGAGCGATGCTACTCCTTTGGTGGGACGGCCGTTCGCGTGCCCGAGATGATCCACCCTTGGAGCGCTGTCTGTGGGTGACTGCGGTTTCTGTTTGGTCCTTGGTGCTGATTACCTGGGCCAACGCATCGGGCTACAAGGACGGCCACGCGGACGGCGTGAGGCTCGGCTGGTCCTTCATCCACACGTGGGACCAACGGCGGGAGGCGGAAGCCTGGGAGAAGGCTGACCCCGATACCCGTGCCCGCTGGGAGCGGGAGTCGAACAAGCTGTCTGACCACGAGATTGTGACAAGGGAGAGCGCGGAGATCCTGGAACGGAGGAAGCGGGAATGCGAGGCTCAGGGGAAGCGCCTGATCCCCAATCCCAGATCTCCGGAGAAACCGCTTCTTC